>NZ_JBSHNT010000162.1:0-469052 GCF_053601615.1 Pontimicrobium sp. MEBiC06410 | reverse complement strand
ATCTGACCCTCCAGATCTGTAAAACTGATCGAAGTCTAGGAATAGACCAACGGCTCCAGTGGTATCAAAAACTGGTGAGGTTAGCGTTTCTATTAATTGTGTACCATTTCCATTGGCATCACTATCAACAAAAGCTCCAGCTGTACCATCAAGGTCGTTAAAACCGCCTTGTTGTCCAGAGACCCAAGAGTCTCCTGTGGCTGCCCCTTCATCTGTAATGGTCCAAGAAGCAGGGATTTCTGTATCAAAATTTTCTTGCAAGTAAGTTTGCGCGCTAAGCGAAAAGCTAAATGAAAGTAAAATTAACAGTAAAGTAATCTTTCTCATTTATTTGGTTTTTAGGGTTAATTTTTGGTTATGCAAATGCTATTATATTCGCAATTTTTTTCTAGTAGCTTACAATGTATACTAATTCCTTATATAATAAAACCATAGATAGACGTAATGCATCCTTTTTCGATGAAATGAACACTTGTTAGTTCCCTAAACCATATATTCTGTATAATTTTAACATTTTACCTACTAATTTCTACTTTTCTTTTTGCTTCATTTCCATAGGCGTCCACAACAGTTATTAAATGAGTCCCTTCTGTTGGTATTATTGCCATATCGTGAATATCTTTAGTTGTTCCAATAAATTCTTTATCGAGATACCAAAAGATCATACTTTCTGGTTTTGAGTGTGCAATTTTAACAATTAGATCATTTGTTTTTCCATTGAAATCTTTAGGCAAGAAAATAGTGCTTCCTTTTTTAGGATAGATAAATTGCATGGATGCTCTATTGTTTGTATTACAATCATTCCTAAATGGCGGTAAAGGCTTGTAAAAAGGGTTTTTAGTTTTGTAGTAAAAGGCCATTAAAGGCGGCAAAACAAACCAAGGTTTGTGAGATACATTACTTAAATCTTCGCAAGAGACGTTTACTTGTTGTTCATTTTTATCTACATGAATAAGTACATGGTATGGGCATGGTTTCGTTTTTAATCCACTTACTTGCACATACTCTTTTGTAATGTCTTCACAATTTACATTAGCACGATAACCACTTTTTGTGCAAATATTTACTTCTTGCATTTCATCATACGGTTTTTCGAACCAATTACTGCTTGGTAAAATATCGAAAACATCAAACAAAATAGGTGCAGCTGTTTGTACACCTACCAAACCTGGACGTCCTTCTCCATCGGCATTACCAACCCAAACACCAACAACATAATCTTTTGTTGTGCCTATTGCCCATGCGTCTCTAAACCCAAAACTGGTTCCAGTTTTCCAAGCAACTTGCTTAGAATCGTCAAAAAACTCCCAGTTTTCATTACTTTCTGGTCGGTTTACTTCTTTTAGACTTTCGTAGGTTAAATAAATAGAGGCTGCATCAAATAGTGTTTTTTCTGTAGATTTCTTTCCGAAATCAATAGTTTTAGAAGCTAAAAAAGTGGGTTCGCAAAATTCGTTAGAAAAATACTCACTAGAGTTTTCATTAAAGTGGTTTAATGTTGAAGATAGGCTAGCATAACTTTTACATAAATCCCATAGGCTACTTTCTGCGCCTCCTAATATTAAGGATAGTCCGTAGTGGTTGGCATTATATTTTACATCTTTTAGTTTTAAGTCTTTTAAATAATGATGAAAACGGTCTAACCCAAAATCCTGAAGCATTCGTACTGCTGGTACATTTAAAGAACGAGCTAAAGCCCGTTTTGCTGGCACGGCTCCATCGTATTCTTTATTATAATTCTCTGGTGCGTAATTACCAAATTGCGATGGCACATCTGGCACCAATGCATCTGGTAATAGGTCTCCAGCATCTAGCATGGCTGCGTATAAAAATGGTTTTAAAACGCTTCCTGTACTTCTTCCTTTGTCTATAATGTCTACATCTTTTTGGTGTGCTTGTGTTGTTGGCGAGTTACCAATATAAGTTAACACTTCTCTCGTTTTTACATCTAAGACTAGTACAGATATATTGTATATCTCATTTTGCTGCAATAGGTTGTAATGGTTAAATACTACTGTATTGGCTTGTTGCTGATATTTATTATTTATAGTTGTTTTTATACGTTCTCCATAATGTGTTTTCGCAACTTTTTGCAATAAATGTGGTGCAATTTGTGGTAATGGATAGGGTTTTTGTGGTAGCGACTCTGCTATAGATAAATCGTAAGTTAAAGTATCTATAGTTTTATTTACTAATAGTTTTTTTAAAAGTCTATTTCGTTTTTCCAGTAATCGTTGTTGGTTTTTTCCTGGGTAAATTAAGCTTGGTGCGTTAGGCAATACTGCTAATGTTGCGCTTTCTGCCCACGATAAATCATTAGCATCTCTATTAAAGTAACGCCAAGATGCGGCATCTAGACCTACTACGTTACCGCCAAATGGCGCATAGCTTGAGTAATAGGCTAGTATTTCGTCTTTACTATGCCTTAACTCTAATCGTGTTGCTAAAATGATTTCTTTTAGTTTTTCTATATAAGTTCTGGACTGTCCTTTTCTGGAAAGTCTAATAACTTGTTGTGTTAATGTGCTTCCGCCTCGTTTTACTTCTCCAGAGCTTATGTTTTGCTTTAAAGCTTTAAATATAGATACTGGATTAAAACCCGGGTGTTTGTAAAAGTATTCGTCTTCAAAGTTAATAATACAGGTTTTAAATTTTTCGGGTATGCTATCGTTTTTAGGAAACCGCCATTGGCCATCTTTAGCTATTTTCGCCCCTAGTAAATCATTAGTTCTGCTTGTTATTACTGTTGCTGTTGGATCTTTAAAGAGTTCGTTTGGTAAGCAGAAATAATAGGCTATTAAAAGCACTGCAAACAGTGCTGACTTTATTTTGTTTCTTTTTATGTATGCTATTATTCTTTTCATCTCTGGCTCCTGCGAAGGCAGGAGTCTTATTAATTATACTTAAATTTTCTTTAGAAGTGGATTCCTGCCTGCGCAGGAATGACAAAACTTAATTTATTGTTTAAAATAAGCTTCGCTATTTTTTGTAAAACCTTCCGATTTTTTCATTTTGAAAAAACCACCTTCCTTTTTTAAAGGAAGGAATACCTACCTATTATTATTTTTTAGATTTACAACTTACTAAAGGTCTTTTGTAAACTCATACTCACGTTCTACTTTACAGATTCTTACATTGTACCAATTGTACCAATCTTCTCTTCCTTTTTGCTGTGCTAATACATGGTCTGTTTGTTGTTTCCATTGTTTTATTACTTCTAGGCTTTTCCAATAACTCACAGTTATACCGACTTCGCTTCTTGCCGAATCTATACTTATAAATCCTTCTTGTTGTTTGGCTAATATTTCCATTAACTCTGCCATGTCACCGTAACCGTTATCGCCTTTGGTTCTGGTAGATGTAAAAATAACGGCGTAATAGGGTTTAAAGTTTGAATTCATTTTTTAATTATTCATTGATATAGTTTATATCTGTTCTCGATACGATTTTTCATTCTTCAAAATCACTCGAACTGACGTTACCGTTACTTTTTATACTCTTTCTTATTCCAAGTGAGTACTTGCACTCCACTGGAATAGTGTATTTTATCTGGTTTGCTATTTAAAAATGTAAACCTTGGGTACTCTACAGTAATAGAAGTACAAACAATATTCTGCATTGGCCACTCTATATGGTGTACGTCGTATTCTATTATTTTGTTTTTGTAGTCCTGAAATACGGCATAACGCTCGGTTAACCACATATCGATTTCATCTTTTACTACTGGTGTATTATCTAATGTATATTCTACTGAAAAAGCTTCATTTAAATCTGTGTTTTTAGAGTGATAGCTTGTTTCATTTCTATTCATTTTAGAATAACGGTATGGAAATTTAGAGACTTGCTTTATTAGTGTGCAAGACCATTTATTATTGGCCTCCATACTTAAAAAGTATACACTTGGCTTTCCTTTACAGACTACATAGGTTCTAATATTTATTTCTTGAAAGTCTGATATATATGGTGGCTTGGGTAAGTGTCTTAGTTTTACGTTATTCATATCGAAAGCCACAATACTTACCCATGCTTTACCATTAATTATATCTACTGTTAATTCTTTTGGTAATAATGCTTGTATAACCTCAGCATCTACTTCCCAATGTAAAAAAACAGCTTTATTCCATTCTTGATAGATTGTCCATGGGTTTGCTGGATAGTCGAATGGTCTATGACTGGTTTGTTTTAGGATTTGTTTTGCCTTCAATTTTTATTTCATTTTAATAAAACTCCCGCTTTCGCGGGAATTTGTTACTTACTTTTCAACTTCAACCCATTGTCCTTTTGTGCGTACTAAAAACTCATTATCGTACATGGCTTCTGCTTGTACTCCCGGTAAATAATAGGTTCCTAGATACGAAGCATTTAACATGACATTAAAGGTTTTAGAGCTGTTTGTTTTTCCTCTTTTGTTTAAATCTAGATAGAAATTAACACGATCATCTCTTATATCTGTATAACGTGCCTGACTTGTTGTTGTGCTTCCAAAGGCTGTAAATCGTGTGTTTACAATTTCCCAACCCGATGGGAATATTTGTGTTAAGGCAATATCGTTTACACGTTCGTTTTTAAGATTACTTACATTAACAGTGGCTACAAAATCTTGCCCTTGTTGTAGTTTGCTAATATCTATAGTGTTTCCTTTTAAATCTTTGTAAGCGACACTAACACTTAACCCTCGTTGTTCTGCTAATTCTTGTCCCAATGGTAATTTCCCTGAGTTTAATACGCGTACATAGACTACGTTAGCTTGATTGTTTTTAAAGCTTAAAGTGTTATTTCCATCTTTTAATTTTAGCTCACGTTGTGCAATGGCACTCTTGGTGTTTATAGTTTCTGTTTTACCATTAATAGTGTAATCTAACTGTACCGATTTTCCGCCGTTAACTTCTACCATTTTTGCTATTGCTAATAAACTGTAAGCTGTTGTTTGTGTACTCATCCAACGGTTACTAGACAGGTCTTTTGCTAGTGTTTTTGCTAAATCTTGTGTTCGTTTATCTTTTGTTATTACCATCGTCTCTAATGCCATTGCTCGGTTTCTATCTACAGAGCCATAGGTGTAATAGTTATAGCGTGGTGGTTGAAACTCGATATTTGCCGTTTTAGAAATTTGGTTACTGGCCTCACTTTGTCCTGCTAGTGCATAGGCTGCTGCTAATCTCCACTTGGCTTCGTTAGAGATTTCACTAAATTCGCGTAATCTGTTCATAGAGGCTAAGTCTGGGCTTCCTGCTAAGGCTAATGTATATAGTCTATAAGCTTGGGCTAAATCGCTATTGTAGGTTCTGTAACTTGGTCTCCAGTTTCTAGCGGTTTCTTTTTGGTAACGAATCCAATTAGTCTTAAAGGTTAATGGTAAAACGTAACCTTTTTTCTCTGCTTCTATTAAAAAGTGCCCAGAGTAGCTTGTTCCCCAATCGTTAGCATTGCCTTCTCCTATCCAATAGCTCATGCCTCCGTTTGGTCTTTGGAAATTTCCTAAGCGTTTTATTCCGTTTTTAATATTAGATTGTATTTCTTGTTTTTTATCGAATGTTAAATCGAAAATATCATTTAAATACAGTTGAGGGAATACGCTAGAGGTCGTTTGCTCTACACAACCATGTGGATATTGTATTAAGTATTGTAAGCGTCTAGAAAAATCCATTGGTGGCATTGTAGAAAACTCTAATGTTGCTGCATTTGTTCCTGCTACTCCAAAGGTTTTAAAATCTAAATTAGTCGTTGCATTTGCTTCTAATGTTTTATCTAATACTCTTGATGTTATTGGGTTTGGATTAACGACATCTAATTCTACTTTGTATGTTGATTTTTCGCCATTTCCTGTTGCAATAACCTCAACAGTATTTATACCGTTTGCTTTACTAACATCTAGTTCAAAATAGGCCATTTGTTCATCTGGTCTTTTAAATGTTAGTGCTTTTGTTTGGTCGCCTACTACTGTAATACCATCACTAAGTTTTAATTTTAAGTTTACACTTTTTACTTTATTTTCCATAGCAAATACGGTAACTGGCAGGGTTACTTTTTCACCAGGACTTAGTTTACGTGGTAAGGTTGCTAATACCATTAATGGTTTTTTAACTTCTACAGATTTATCTACACTACCATAGGCTTCTGTAGTGTTATTTCCTGCAACTACCATGGTACGTACTGCGCCTACATAGTTTGGCATTTTAATAGTATGTGTTTTTCTGTCTCCTGCCTTTAATACAAACGGTCCTAAATAGGTTACTACGGGTTTAAAGCGATTTGCTTTTTTGTTTTTACCGCCTGCTGCGCTTCCATCTCCTCCAATTGCAAATATTTGGTCTACACTACCGCTATAGGCTCCTATAACATCATCGAACACATCCCATGTTTTTACTCCTAATGCTTCTCTTGCATAAAATTCAGACCATGCATTTGGTGTTTTAAAACGTGTTAAGTCTAATAAACCTTCTTCTACCATAGCAATGGTATAGGTCATAGCTTTGTTATTTTTTTCTGAAACAATTACCGAAAATTCTTGCTCTGGACGTAATACACTTGGCATTTTAATTTCAGGCTTCAATTTTGTTTCTGGGTTTTCTACTAGTATTGGAATAACTCCGTATAGTCGTAATGGTAAATCGTTAGCGGTACTTGCATGTGGTTGTAATAATGAAATGTTTACAAATACATTAGGTGCCATCGCGTCTGTTATTGGGACATCTACAATGGTTTCTCCTTGTTTAGTTTTCACCCATTTGTGTTCTATAACTTCGGTTCCATTTTCTATACTTACTAAAGCGCGTCCTTCTGTTCCAGATGGGAATGTAATTTTGGCTGTTTCGCCTACATTGTAGTTTTCTTTATCTGCAGAGAATACTAGCATCTTTGCAGCATCCTTACTTCCTGTTGGTTGTCTTTTCCACCAATTTCTGTAAAAATATGCTGTGCGCCCTGTTGCGTGTCCGCTTTTTGGATCGTAAACACGAATTAAATAACGTCCACCTTCGTGTTCTGGCACATTTATATTAAAGCTTGCTTTTCCTTTAGCATCTGTATTTACTGTAGTATTCATAAATGGTTTATGGTACGAGCTTTTAGCGTATTTAGATAGATTATCGTACGAAGAGTTCCACCACCAGCGCCATTCTATTTTATA
This sequence comes from Pontimicrobium sp. MEBiC06410, assembly GCF_053601615.1. NCBI lineage: Bacteria > Pseudomonadati > Bacteroidota > Flavobacteriia > Flavobacteriales > Flavobacteriaceae > Pontimicrobium > Pontimicrobium sp. MEBiC06410. The sequence continues at coordinate 461,923 of NZ_JBSHNT010000162.1, read as the reverse complement.
CACTTTTACTTCTAATCCGTTTCGTTTTATTGGTTTTCCTTGGTCGTCTACTACTACTAAATCGAAATTCTGGTTTTCGTCTGTATAAAATGACCCGTATGCTCTACCTTTTGGTGATTTTAATCCTACAAAGGACTTATACGGTGCGTATTTTTTTGAAAAGGCATCCATAGAGAAGTCTCCACCATTTTCAAATGCTCGTACTAAAAACTGAACGTTTAACATTCCTGGCGCATTTTTACCTACATTTAATTTATTGGTAATGGTTGCTAAGCCTTCTTCGTTCACTTTGTTTTCAAAAATGGTTAGTTCTTCTCCAGAAAATTCTCTAGATGGGTCTCTAAACACATAGTCTTTATAGTTTTTAAATGGCGAGTAAGCATTACTAAACTTCGCTTTTATTTCTGTTTTTAAGTTTTTTGCTGGTGCGCCATGCAGCCATTTTACTTCTAGATTTCCGTTTAACGGATTTGTTCCTGTAAGTACCTCATCTTTAAAATCGACTTTAATTTTTAAACGGTTTGGTTTTACGGTTTCTATTTTTAAACCTTTATAAAATTTAGCTCCACCCACACTTACTTTAGCATTCCAATTTCCTGTTTTATCTTCTGTTCCCGTTGGCACTGTAAACTTGTAGAACTGGTTAATGTTTGACGTTGTTACTTTTTTGTATGCTAGTTTACCGTTAGGGTCTGTTATTTCCATTTTTACAGGATGCCCATTGGGTAATTTATTAGCAACATCGTTTAGCATAAAGGTTAAATGCAAGGTGTCTCCTGGTCGCCAAACTCCTCGTTCTCCATATATGTAACCTTTAAGCCCTCGCTGTAAACGGTTTCCTGATACATCAAACTTACTTAATGATAGTGAGTTTCCATCTTTTAACTTTATATAGGTTTTATTATTTCCTTTTGAGACTATAGCAAATGCTGCTCGCTTATCTGCTTTTATTGTTGCTAAGCCTTCTGTATCTGTTTTAGTTGTTGCTATTTCTTGTTGTTGATAGTTATATAAGGCTACTGTAGCATTGGCTTCTACACTAGTGTTTAAAATATTAGTTACTGCAAAGTAATAATTGTTATTGGCTCCTTTTTTAGCGATAACGCCTATGTTTGATGCTAATAGGTTTTGAGAGATTTTATTATTCACTCTATAATACGATGGTTTACATGGGTTTTTACGCTCTCTCCAATTGTAATTATTATTACGATAGCTATAGGTTAAGTTATCCCAGTATTTTTCTTCGCGTAAATCGTCTTCTTCTGCAGTGGTTTCTCCATAATCTTCTCCATAATACTCTTCTTCGTAGTACTCGTCTTCATAATAGTCATCATTATTTTCAGAGTTTGTAATGTTTTGGTTGCCTTCGCAATTGTATAGAGAATACTCTTGTTTAAAGTCTACTTCTATTCTGTAAATTGCTCCAGGGTCTGCATTAAAAAATTTAGACAAGTCGACACTATAGGTTTTCCACTTTCCAGTGTTTTCTATAGCACTTTCCATAAGTTCAATTTTTTCTTTTGCTATACGGCGCCCTACATAACGAATGCTATTATCATAGCCTCCTGCTAATTCATTATCTTGAAGAAATTGTAATACATTATCTTCAAAAATCTTAATGACTTTTATATCTACTGCTTTTAAGTTAACTGCTTCAAAATTAAATTTCAATTCTTCAGAATTTGGCAAAATCACACCGTTATTTACTAAACGTACTTGTGGTTTTATTTGTTCGAAAGAAATGGTTTCAGAAAATGGGCTCTTCAATTTATAACCCTCTGTATTTTTTATTCCTTGAAATACGTCTATACGAACGGTTCCTATTATTTTAGAGTCTGGATAGGCTTTTAATACATTCCCGTCTACAATATATTTTGGGTTTTTGGTATTTTGAATGGTTACTAAACCATCAAAGTTTTGTTGTTTTTTTATAGGGTCAGAAAAATTAATAGACAGGTATTGTTCTGGGCTTTGTACCACTTCCATTTTAGTGATGGTAAAGTTATTTTTCCCTGGAATAAGGACTTTACTTTCTCCAGAATTATCCGCACTTATTGCTTTTCCATTCCATTTTACTAATATCTCGCTATCTTCAACTAATCGGTTTATGCTATCTATTTTAAAGGCAAAATATTTTGATGGTACACTTTCTTCGTCCCATTCAATTTTTAAGTTCTTTCCTTTCTGTGAAGCGCTTACTAATTTTTTAGCATCTTCTATTGTTATATTATCTGCTGCTTTTAATGTTCCTAATAAGTATTGCCACTCTTTACTATACGATTGTAAATCGTTAGTAGTAATATTAAAATTAGGTGTAATGGTTTTAAATTGAAAGGTGTAGTTTTTAAATTCACTAGGAATATTTTTATAGATCTTTCCTAGTTTTACTGTAACCGAATATTCGGTGTCTGGGTCTAATGGTTCGTCTGGATTAAATGCTAAAAAATGCTTGTTTTTAGAGACTAATTGTCCAGAAACATGTGGTGTTATACTAACCAACTCTTCGGTAATGTCTTTATCTATACCCCATCCTTCTACATCTTTAGTTAAGTTTATCGCTATAGGGTTACTAACAGAAACTCTACCCGAAGTTGTGTAACTTATATAGTCTCTAAACTTAAAGACATTATCGGTTTCGGTTTCTTTCTTTTTACAAGACATTGCTAATACCAAGCAGAGTAAAAGCGTTAAGAGTGATTTTGATTGCATAATTTTAAAGTTTTTATAAAACTACATAAAGCCTTTTGTATACCTATATAAACTTTACTATTCGTTGATTAGTTTATAGGATTCGTTAGCTAGTGTTTAGGATTCGTTTTTTACTATTCTTTAGTATAAATCTCTATAGTTAATTCGCCTTTAGCATTCATTTTTGCTCGATACATACCGGCAGTATTAAAATCCATAACCATATTTCCGTTTTTATCTACAGCAATGACACCTCCTGTGCCTCCCATTTTGGTTAATTTATTATGGATTACTTCTTTTGTTGCTGCTTCAAGAGACAGCTCTTTGTATTCCATTAATGCCGAAATATCATGTGCTACTGTTGCTCTAATAAAATACTCTCCCCATCCTGTTCCAGATACTGCGCATGTGGCATTATTTGCATAGGTTCCTGCTCCAATAATTGGTGTATCTCCAACGCGTCCAAAGCGTTTATTGGTCATCCCTCCTGTAGAGGTTCCTGCTGCCAAGTTTCCGTTTTTATCTAGTGCAACACAGCCTACTGTGCCTAGTTTATAATCTTTAATATCTGCATCGTAATAACCTGCTGTTTTTTTATCTTTTTGGTCGTCGTGATCTTGCTCTATTATCGCTTTCTTTTTAGCACGTTGTAGGGATTTAAATCTGTTTTCTGTATAAAAGTAGTCTGGTGATACAATCTCTAAGCCTTGTTCTTTGGCATATAAATCGGCTCCTGTGCCCGCCATCATTACATGCGGAGATTTATCCATTATTTTACGTGCTAAATTTATTGGGTTTTTTACGGTTGTTGTTCCTGCAGAGGCACCAGAGTTTAATGTTTTTCCGTCCATTATTGAAGCATCTAATTCATTCGTTTCTGAGTTTGTAAAAACAGCACCTTTTCCTGCATTAAACAATGGGGAGTCTTCTAATACGTTAATTGTTTTTTCTACAGCATCTAGACTACTGCCTCCATTTTTTAAAATTGTATAGCCTATTTTTATGGCTTCTTCTAATTTAGCCTTGTATTTAGCTTCTTTTTCAGAAGTCATGTTTTGTTTTAAAATGGTTCCTGCTCCACCATGAATAACAATTGCAAAATCGTTAATCTTGGTATTTTTAGCTTCTACTTGTTTTGTTTTTTTAGGGTTATCATCTGGATTAGGCACTAATTCGCCGCAATTAAAAAGTAATGCCAAAAGCATACTTAAAAAAAGTAATTTTTTCATAAATAGATGGTTTTTATAAGACGCTTTAAAGTTACTATTTTTAAAAGCGTTATGTCCTAAAAAAGGACTTTTATTAGTATATTCGCATCAAAATTTAATAATTCGTAAAATTCAAGTAATTATGGCAGCAGTTTCAGCTGATTTCGGAATAAAAGAAGCGCTTATAGAATTAGGTGTTAAAGATATAAATGAAGGAACTTCTACAGGTTCTAACAATTTTTCAAATGGTGAGATTATAGAATCTTATTCTCCTGTTGATGGTCAATTAATTGGAAAAGTAAAAGCAACGACTCAGGCAGATTACGATAAAGTAATGGCTACTGCAACGTCTGCTTTTAAAGATTGGAGAAAAATGCCTGCTCCACAAAGAGGAGAAGTCGTTCGCCAATTTGGAGAAAAATTAAGAGAGAAAAAAGAAGCTCTAGGTAAGTTAGTCTCTTACGAGATGGGAAAATCTTACCAAGAAGGTTTAGGTGAGGTTCAAGAAATGATAGATATCTGTGATTTTGCAGTTGGTTTATCTCGCCAGTTACATGGTTTAACAATGCACTCTGAGCGTCCTGGGCACAGAATGTACGAGCAATACCACCCACTAGGTGTTGTAGGTATTATTTCTGCATTTAATTTCCCTGTTGCTGTTTGGGCATGGAATACTGCTTTAGCATGGATTTGTGGAGATGTGTGTGTATGGAAACCAAGTGAAAAAACACCTATTTGTGGTGTAGCTTGCCAAAATATTGCTGCAGAAGTTTTTGCTGCTAATGGCTTACCAGAAGGAATTTGCAACTTAATAAATGGTGATTACAAAGTTGGAGAAATGATGACTAAAGATACACGTGTGCCTTTAGTATCTGCAACGGGCTCTACTAGAATGGGTAAAATTGTTGCTAAAGAAGTTGCTGGACGTTTAGGAAAATCATTATTAGAGTTAGGCGGAAACAATGCTATTATTGTTACTCCTGATGCCGATGTTAAAATGACAGTTATTGGTGCTGTATTTGGTGCTGTTGGTACTGCTGGACAACGTTGTACATCTACACGTCGTTTAATTATACACGAAAGCATGTACGATAAAGTAAAAGATGCTGTAGTTGCCGCTTACGGACAATTGCGTATTGGTAACCCATTAGATGAAAACAATCATGTTGGACCACTTATTGATACAGATGCCGTTAAAATGTATGAAGCTGCTTTAGAAAAAGTTGTTGCAGAAGGTGGAAATATTGTAGTTGAAGGAGGTGTGCTTTCTGGAGAAGGATACGAGTCTGGATGTTATGTAAAACCTGCAATTGCTGAGGCTAAAAATGAATTCGAAATTGTACAGCACGAAACATTTGCGCCTGTATTATACTTATTAAAATACTCTGGTGGTGTTGAAAATGCTTTAGAGATACAAAATGGTGTTGCACAAGGATTATCTTCTGCAATTATGACGAATAACTTACGTGAAGCTGAAGCATTTTTATCTGTTGCTGGTTCAGATTGTGGAATTGCAAACGTAAATATTGGTACTTCTGGTGCTGAGATTGGTGGTGCTTTTGGTGGTGAAAAAGAAACTGGTGGTGGACGCGAGTCTGGATCAGATGCATGGAAAGTTTACATGAGACGCCAAACTAACACTATTAACTATACTACAGATTTACCTTTAGCTCAAGGGATTAAATTCGATTTATAGTAGTTAACTACTTTATAATATTAAAACAGCCTTAGGAAGTGATTTCTAAGGCTGTTTTAATTTTTAAATGTTACAGATTTATTAAAAAAACATTTGATTTATTTTTTTAGTTAGGATTCCTTACTATATTTGCAAAGCAATAGTGCAATAAATCATAAAAAATAATTAAAATGAGTAAATCAATTTTTTATCACGCAGGATGTTCTGTATGTGTAAGTGCAGAACACGATGTTATTAACCTAGTAGGTGCAAATAATGTAGAAATAGTTAATATCGGTGAAGACAGAACAAGAATAGCTGAGGCTGAAAATGCAGGAGTACAATCGGTTCCTGCTTTAGTAACACCAAATGGAAATACTTTACATATTAACTTCGGTGCTTCTATGGCAGATGTAAAGGGCTAATTTTTAAATTAAATAGTTAGGATTCCTAATTTAAATATATTATGAATCCTAACTTATAAAACACAACTAAAATGAAAACAATTTTAACACTTTTTACAGTACTACTTATTGGTTCTACATTTTCTTGTGCTCAAGAAGATAATACATACAAAAATGAAGACTTTGCTATTAATAACGTTGCTGTAACCTATCATTCCGATTTAGATATAACTGTATGGGAAATAACAGTAAAAGGTACAGCAGGAAAAACAACACCAATTAAAGCAGGACAACTAGATGGTGCTCCTGTGCTGGGATATGTATTCCCAACTAATTTAAAACCGACTGATGTTGGTTTTAATAAAACGGATGGTATTGTAGCACTTGCTTTAACCTCACATCCAGATTTTGATGACACACCACTTTGGGATGAAAACAATGATAAAATTTTTAATAATGATGGTATCATTTGGCATCCACATTGGGTTATTCTACACGAAGACAAAAGAGTTCCTGGAGGACTTGCTGTAAAGCAATTTAAAAAAGCTGACGATACAGTAGTACTACCTCCTACAAATCCGGGAATGCCAATGTACATGGATTCTCCTGGCTACCCAGTAATAACAAAAAATCACGTAATAAAAGTAGTTGTACCAAATTATAGAATGAATAATCAAACTGATTTTAATTATGATGGTGTAACCGCATTTATGAAAGTAAACACAAGTAAAGATGATTTGCCAATGCTAGGCGTTTATAACGTTTTTAGCGTAGCAAGCGGTGATTTATCATTACCATATAAAGTAAAAACACAATAAAATGAAAATATCAGTTTGGGACACTTATGTAAAAAAGAGGATGGTAACACAATGCACTTTGATATTCTAGTGCCTAACCATGTTACAGATGAGCAAACCATTTTTAATTTTGGTATGCATTATCTAAAAACTAAATCTTTTAAAACGAATTTATTAACGGCTAACGAGTGTCGTTTATGCCACATAGAACAAGCTACAGAAGACATGATAACTTCTATTAATACAAATGGTTATGCTATTATAGAAATGGAAAATTGCAATTAATTTAATTAGGATTACTAACTTTGCCTGTCGAACAAATCTTTTTCGGCAGGTTTTTTTATTATGAGCAACAGTATTTTCAACCCCAATTACCAACAAAAAGACATCTCAAGTAAAATAGTTTCTGGTCTTGAGAGAATTTCTGAAGTGTTTAAAGTTCTACTATGGGAAAAAGCTAAATTAGTTGGGTTAAGCCCTATTCAAATTCAAATACTATTATTTATTGCTTATCATAAGACAGAATTATGTAATGTTAGCCATCTAGCAAAAGAATTTAATGTTACTAAACCTACTATTAGTGATGCTATTAAGGTTTTAGATAAGAAACAACTAATTATAAAAGATTACTCTTCTACAGATAGTCGTAGATACCATATTCTTCTATCTCAGTTAGGAAAAGATATTGTTTCCCAAACTAATGATTTTGCAAATCCTTTAAAATCTTTAATTAGTAATTTTAATCAAACCGATTTAAATAGTGTTTATAAAACATTAAGTGAATTAATATATAAGTTAAATAGTACAGGAATTCTAAGTGTACAGCGTACTTGTTATGGTTGTAAATACTATACGAAAAACAAGGGTTTAGATTTTTGTAATTTACTTGAAAAAGCACTACACAACAACGAAATTAGATTAGATTGTCCTGAATATGAAGAAAAATAAGCTTTTTTATGTTTAGTATAAAAAAAGTTTACTGCTAAATCTTGTATTTGTCATCTCTATTACTATTGTAAAATTATGTACATTAGGCTAGTCTTACACATCAAGTACTAATGAATGCTATAAAACATAAAAGCTTAAAAACACTGTCTTTGCTTCTTCTATTTATTATTGTAATGGCATGTAATGGGCAAGAGGCAAAACAACAACAAAGTGAGAAAACCTCAATTAGTAAAACAACGGTAAAAGAAACTCAAATTACCTACGGAACGCCTTTACTTGATGCAAACACAGTTCCTATTGGTGACATTGTAGTTCGTAGAGTGTTTCAAGACTCCAATGGTCATTTATGGTTTGGCACTAATGGTAATGGTGTTATTAGATATAATGGTAATACATTAGAGTATTTTTCTATTAATGAAGGGTTTGGTGGTATCGCTGTAAGAGGTATTGCAGAGGGTAAAACTGGTAATTTATGGTTTGCAACCTCTGGCGGCTTAACAAAATACAATGGAAAATCATTTACTAATTATACTAAAAAAGATGGATTAGCAGATAATAATACCTGGTGTTTAACTATAGATAAAAGTGGTATTATTTGGGTAGGCACACTTCAGGGTGTTAGCAAGTTTGATGGCACTACTTTTACAGCTTTTAAACTTCCAGAAGGTAAACCAGATCCAACTAGAGGGGTTACTAGTGCCAAAATAGTGCATAGTATTATAGAAGATAGCAAAGGTCATCTATGGTTTGCAACCAATGGTGGCGCTTATATTTACAATGGAAAAGGGTTGACTAATCTTTCGGAAAAAGAGGGCTTATGCGATAATAATGTAAATGCTATTCTAGAAGATAAAAGCGGGGTATTTTGGTTTGCAACGTCTCATAAAGGTATTTGCTATTGGGATGGTAAAACCTTTACTAATGTTACAGAAAAAGAGGGTGTTATTGGTACCGAAGGCTGGAGTTTATATGAAGATAGTAAGGGTAATATCTGGTTTCCAATTGAACATTCGGGTGTTTATCGCTACGATGGCAAAACGTTTACTAATTTCCATAATAAAGATGGGTTAGCTTCTGGTGCTATACAAACCATTTATGAAGATAATGAGGGCATTTTTTGGTTAGGTGGCTGGATGTCTCTTTATCGGTATGATGGGACAGGTTTTTTAAAGGTTACCAAATAAATTATTGCTTCATTTTTTAAATACATTTTAAATGGCTATGAATATTCATATAGAAACTGATCGACTTATTTTAAGAGATTTAGAACTCACAGATGCACAAGGTATTTTTGAATTAGACTCAGATTCTGAAGTTCATGAGTATCTAGGAAATCACCCTATTAAAACACTTGAAGAAGCAGAAGGCATTATCCGTTTTATTAGAAATCAATATATAACTAACGGTATTGGTCGCTGGGCTATTATTGATAAAAAAACAAAAGAGTTTATTGGTTGGTCTGGATTAAAATATGAAGAAGCGTTACGAGATAACTTTAGTTATTACGATTTAGGTTATAGGCTTATTAAAAAGTATTGGGGACGAGGTATTGCTACAGAAACCGCTATTGCTTCCCTAAAGCATGGGTTTAACACTCTTAATTTAAATGAAATTTGTGCTGCTGCAGATGTAAATAATATGGGCTCTAATAAAATATTACAAAAGATAGGTATGCAGTTTAAGGAAACCTTTAATTATGATAACGCTTTACATAATTGGTACTCCATTACAAAAAATGAATGGTTACATCAGTAAGCTCTTGTGTAAAATATATTCTATAGAATATAATTGTTGAAAAAATCAATTTTAACAGTATTACACTGTAACATTATTAAAAATCGTCCTACATATAGTTATATATATTTAAACTATGGGCTCTGGTGCTGGACATATAATGGATATGAATAATCGGTTAAAACAAAACCGAGCATTACGTACTAGTAATAAGGCTAAGTTTAGAGAAAACAACCGCAATACTATATACTCTAAAAATAATACTAAAAGTAAAAAATTAAGCTTTAAAACCATTTCACAAGAAAAATTAAACGTTATTAAACAACAAATCTGTATTCGTGCTAAAAAACAAAATAGAAGCGAACGTATTATAGGTTTCGTTTGCATTCTTATTGTATTCTTAATACTTCAATGGGTCATTTTTTAATAAATAAAAAAGCCCCGGTTTAAAAAAATACCGAGGCTTTCTATCGAAAATTAGTTGGTAGCTAAATTCTTTTATCTTTTAATAAACTTTTTAGTAATTACTGTTTCTTTTGTATTAACGTTTATAAAATATAATCCGCTTTCTAAGTTTCTTACATTTATTTCGTTTGATAAACGCCCTTTAATTACAGTTTGTCCAGCCATATTTACAATAGTATAATTGCCTTGTAAATCGCCTTGCGTTTTAATGTATAATACAGCTCCTTTTACTGGGTTTGGATATACACTAAAATCTAAAATAGTATCACTTTCACTTACATGGATTAAATCCTCTCCTCTAGAGGTTCCAGAGGCTGTTAAATTAATATTATCTATTGCTATATCTGCTTGCCAAGTGCTTCCTGTTACTCTATTAAATCGTAATTGAATACCTCCACCTACATAGGCAGATAAATTAACGCTTTGTGTTAACCAAGAATTACCTTGATTTCCTGTTTGGTTCCAAACACTTGTCCATGTTGCGCCATTATCATTACTTACTTCTAAAGCAATACTTCCCATATCGGCAGCTCCAAACATGTGATAACTAAAATCGAACGTTGCAGATGTCTGTCCGCTTAAATCATAACAAGGTGATGTAATTATTGCTCTTTTGTTAGGGTATCCTGTTCCATTACCAGAAGCCTCTACATAAATATAATTAGCCCCTTCTGCTGCGCTTGATGGTCCTGTGTTATTAGATGGTGTCCCTCCTGCATCTACAGTCCAATCTATATCATCTGTACTGGATTGTGTCCAATCTCCTAAATCTGGTTCAAACCCTTCTGTATATGGATATGCAGTAATACCTCCTGTACAACCAGTATTAGTAACAGTACCTTCGGTTAAGTTAATGGCATCTAAAGCTATATCTGCTTGCCAAGTACTACCAGTAACTCTATTAAATCGCAATTGTAAATCTCCGCCTACATATGCCGCAAGGTTAACATTAGCAGTTAACCAAGAGTTTCCTTTATTTCCTGTTTCACTCCAAATGGATGCCCAAGTTGTTCCATTATCGCTACTGGCTTCTAATGCTATGGTTCCCATATCTGTAGCTCCAAACATATGATAACTAAAACTAAATGTCGCTTCAGTTAATCCGCTTAAATCAAAACAAGGAGAATTAAGTATTGCGCTTTTATTTGGGTACCCTGTTCCATTCCCTGAAGCTTCTACATAAATGTAATTAGATCCTTCTGTTGCACTTGATGGCCCTGTATTGTTTGATGGGGTTCCACTAGCGTCAATAGTCCAATCTATATCGTCTGCACTAGACTGTGTCCACGTTCCTAAACCTGTTTCAAACCCTTCTGCGTATGGAAATGTGCTAATACCTTCAGAACACCCAGAGCTTGTAGCATTTACAATTACTGTTCTTACAACTTCTATTGCTGCATTTCCAGCTGCATCACTTACATTATAGGTTATTGTGTACGTTCCTTCTGATGCTGTATTAACAGAACCTGATGTAACAATATTTGCTGTTATGTCTCCATCAATATTATCTGTTGCTGTTGCCCCTGCATCTGTATATCCATCTCCAACATTTATGTTTACTGTAGCAGTACCTAAAAGTGTAATAACTGGTGCTGTTGTATCTGCACCAGCTCCTGTAATGTTTACAGTATAGTCTTCTACTTCTCCATATTGAAAAGATTCGCATGGTGTTTGAGCCGCATTATATTTCATAGACACACGCATTCTTGTCGTTCCTTCTGTTGCACTATTTGGCACTGTAAATGTTCCACTTACAGGTGTTGTTTGCGTTGGTGCTTGTGTAAACACTTGCTCTCCTGCGTCTTCAAAATCACCATCTTTATTATAATCTATCCAAACTGCATAGGCTTCATTATATACAGTTCCTGTCCACGTTGGTGTTATTGTTATTGTTGCTGCCGCTTGTTTAGCTAAATCTGTAGATTGCGATGTAAAATTGGCATATCCTGCTGCTGCTGCACCAGATGTATTATCTATGGTTCCTAATTGCACTCTAGAAATATACTCATCACTTACATCATTTCCGTTAGATGCACAGTAATTTAACTGCACTTCGGTTGTTGTAAAATTAATAGAACTACTGTATGCAGAATTAGCACCTCCAGAGCATTTGCTTCTTACTTGGGCTTCATACTGTGTTAATGCATTTAAACCTGACAATGCAGAAGAAGTTCCTGTTACGGCATTTGTTATCCATGTAGCTGTACCAGTTTCTCTGTAGCGTAAATCGTAGGTTGCTGCAGTAACAGCATTCCAACTTAGTGTTGCTGTAGATGCTCCTACATTAGAAGCTGCTAAACCAGTTGGTACAGATGCTGTACATAATACTTGACCGCTAATAGTAAAATTAGTATTAGAAATATCAAAGAAGATATTATTAGCGCCTCTTACCATAATTCTATTTTGCGAACCTTGATTATTAGGCACTACAATATCGTGAGCCCCGTCATTAGTAACTCCAGACGCTAAAGTTATTGGGTAGGTATCTCCTCCATCTGTTGACAAGAAAATATCTACATTAGCGGCATTAACTCCGTTTCCTGTTGTGCCAGCGACATCCCAAGTTACAGACTGTGTTGTACCTGCGCTCCATGTTACATTAGTATTTGGTGCATTCACTACAAATGGTCCTGCTGTACCATTAACGTTAACAACCATATCGTCGCTATTATTATTTGCCCCTCCTGCTCTATTATCTCTAACTGTAAGCCTAAAGTTTAATGTTCTTGCTACGTTTGGTACGGCTTCCCATTCCCATGCTGTTGCGCCAGTTTTTATGGTAGCTAATCTTGGAAAATAACGCTTAGTATCTGTAGTAGGGTTGTATGATCTAAATGCTGGGCCTGATGTAGCTGTTACACTTGGTTTCTGTGTTGCTGAATTATTTTCATCAAATTGCTCCCAACAGTAGGTTAATACATCTTGAGAGTTCGCATCAGAGCCTGCACCTGTTAATACAAAAGCTGTTCCTTTAGGAATTGTGTAATTTACTCCTGCATTTGCTGTTGGCACAGCATTATTAGTGTTAGTGTTAGTTTGACAGCTTGTTGTTTTTACATAATTTGTTATTTGCTGTATTGTTACACCATGAAAATATGGGTCACTATTAGATTGTACATCTGTATTGGCTCCTGTAATTCCTGCATACCCCATTATTGTGCTACCACTTCCTGGTTCCATTTGTACATTTGTGCCTTCATTTCCTCCATGTGTCCAGGTATGGTTTCCTCCAAATTGGTGTCCAATTTCATGGGCTACAAAATCTACATCAAAAGGGTCTCCTTCTGGTGTATTAAGCGATGTCCAACCACTTCCTTTTTGTCCGTTTACACATACACAGCCTATGCATCCTGCATTTCCGCTGTTTCCAGACCTTGCAAATAAATGCCCGACATCGTAATTTGCTTCTCCTATTTGACTGGTTAGTGTTGATTGTAATGCACTATTATAACCGCCAGACGAGCCATAAGGGTCAGATGACGCATTTGTATATATTACATCATCTGTATTAGAAATAAGTACCATTGTAACATTAAAATCGTTTTCAAAAATACCATTCACTCTAGTCATCGTGGTATTAATAGCAGCCAATGCTAAGGCTTTTGTACCTCCATGATATGAAGCATATTCTCCAGTTGTTGAAACTGCTAATCTATACGTTCGTAAAGTACTATCGTCTGCATTTTTTAAGACTGTATTGTTTCCTGATAATGTTTTGTTTGTTGCATCGGTTACCTCACATTCAAAATCATTAAAATCTGCTGTTCTATCTGCTCTTTTATATACTGTATAAACCTTAAGGTCATTAGTGTAAGGTTCTATAAAAGTAGCTGGCTTGGTTGCAGATAAACGCATACTTTGCAATCCTAAAGGTGAAATACTAAAGCGTATTCTGTCTGAAGCGTTATCTACGCCTTGGCCTGCATAAGACTTTATATTAGGGTACTTTGCTGCTAATTCTGGATGCATTACTGGAGCTTCCATTACTCTATAGTTCTCAAACTCTCCTTCTGAGTTTGGAAAAGAGATAATAACGCCAGAGTTTCCTGTTAATGTTCCTCTTAATGGAACTGAAGTTAATGCTTGTTTTAAATTTTGAAGGTCTAAAACATAAGTTTCTTGTTTTGGTAGGTCTTGTCTACTACTTTTTACATTAGTAATACTTGCTGAGTTTTGCTTTTGCCAAAATGATTTGCTTTGCGAAAATGCAAAAACCACATTTAACAAAAACACAACTAAAAGTGTTTTTCTCATGGTAGTTTACTTTTTTTTGGTTAATTAATTATTGATTACTCTATTAAATTAATAAAATAACACCGAATAAACATTCGATAGTACTATTTTTCGACGAATGGTTATTAAAAATGCTATAATTACCTGTTAATCATATAGTAATGATAGACTTTTAATAAAAAAGCCTCGATTTTCATCGAGACCTTTTCAAAATAATTGGTTGGTTTAATAGACTAATTAATATATAATAATTATTGTTTAATAAACTTTTTGTTCATTGTAGCAATACCATCATTAATTTCTATAAAGTAAACTCCTTGCTCTAGAGCACTAACGTTTATTGCTTTAGTTAATCGCCCTTTAGCTATAGTTTGACCTGTGATATTTAAAATTCTATAAGTCCCCTCAAGATCTCCTTTTATTTTAATATTTAATAGATCTCCTTTTACTGGGTTTGGATACATTACAAAATCATTATTATTAACATCTATAGTTCTCAAGTTACCAGCTGTTCTAGAGTTTCCTATACAGAAGTTAGTGGTTTCTGATCTTCCAAAACTTCCTCCAGATGCTAACGTTCCTGATCCATCTGATACTGTGTACGAACCTACTCCGTATGAGCAGCATATGCCATCTCCATAAGAGTCATTAATTACGAAATCGTAACATCCATCTGGTAAACATATTGTTTGTTCTACTGTTGAACCATCTGGGTTAGCCGATGTATAGTTTGCAGATGCAACAGTTGTTCCGCTTGCATTTTTAAGCTCCCATGAGGTTTCTTCTGGATAGTTATCTAACTTAATAGATACTGTAACATCTGTACATGCTGGTTGAGCGCCTACACAGAAATTTGTGGTTTCTGAACTATTAAAGCTACCTCCTGATGCTAATGTTCCTGAAGCATTTGTAACGCTATAAGATCCATTACCGTATGCACAGCATATACCATCTCCATAAGAATCTGTAATTATAAAGTCGTAACATCCATCTGGTAAACAAAGTGTTTCTGAAACTGTAGATCCATCTGGGTTAGCAGAAGAATAAGATCCTGAAGCAACTGTTGTTCCACTAGCATTTACTATAGACCATGCTGTTTCTTCTGGGTAATTGTCTAAAGTAATGGTTACATTAACTTCATTATCTGTACAAGCTGTTGAACATGGCTCACAAGAAGAACCTCCACAGTCTACTCCTGTTTCGTCTCCATTTTGTATTCCATCATCACATGTTGGTGGTGTATTACATGGCTCACAAGATCCACCACAATCTACTCCTGTTTCATCTCCGTTTTGTATTCCATCGTCGCATGTTGGTGTGCTACCCGAATCACATTTTGTTGATGCTCCAAGACTTGCTCTAACACCACCTGGTAATAATGTTACACGCATTCTATCTATTTGTCCTTGAGTATATAAATTCATACAAGCATCATCACTATAGTCCATATAATTTTGAACCATATCTGTACTACCGCATGATGAATGCGATGGCGTACAACCATAGTTAGGAGCATCTGATGTTGGTGTGTCGCTTACAAAGTCGTCTACTCCACAACCACCATCTCCCCAGATATGACGTAAGTTTAAAAAGTGCCCTACTTCATGTGTAGTTGTTCTTCCTAAATCGAAAGGGGCAGATAAATAAAATCCTGATCCTCCATTTTTACTACCAAAATAGTTTGGAGACATTACTACACCATCGGTTGCTGCACTTCCTCCAGGAAATTGTGCATAACCCAAAATTCCTCCTCCTATATTACATACCCACATATTTAAGTATTGAGAGGTGTCCCAAGGATCTACTCCACCTTGAGATGATTTTTTCATTGCATCATTAGTTCCCCAACTAGTCCTTGTAGAGGATTTTCTTGTAATACCATTAGTGGGATTACCATTCTCATCTACTGCTGCTAAACAAAATTCTATTTGCGAATCTCCTGCTTGAGACCATGTATTGTCTGCATCTGCATTTGTTCGTCTAAAATCGTCATTTAACACTTGCATCTGAGACATTATTTGAGCATTGCTAATATTCTCATTAGCATTGCTGTATATTACATGTACCACAACTGGTATTGTAATAATGTCTCCTACAATTTTGTTTTGTTGACTTTGCATTTCTTGAAGCTTATTTTTTGTATAAGTTTCAATGTCTTGCATGTTTTGCTCTAAATTAGGGTTTAGTTGCTTTCTGTACTCTAAGTTTTCCATAGATTTACAGTTTCGCTGCTGTTGTGCAAAAACAGTAAATACAAACAAAAAACTCAATAAAAATAAAGTAGTTGATTTCTTCATAATAATACTATATTATAGGTTAATGATTGTGGGAGCATTATTATTCTATGGTTAAAATTATGAAAAATTCTCAGTTTTTAAGCATTTTTAATAAAAAATATTCTAAAAAAACATAGTTTTATTGAGATTACGGCAAAAACCGTAATCTCAAATAATACTATTCTTACAATTTTATTTTTACTGTTTTATGAATTTCTTATTCATGGTTGCAACGCCATCATTAACTTGTATAAAATATACACCGGCTTGTAACGATTCTAAATTTATTGATTTCATTAACTCGCCTTTAATTACTGTTTTACCTGTAATATCCATAATTTTATATGTTGCTGCTATGTCTCCTTTAAGTTTAATATTTAAGACATCTTTTGCTGGGTTTGGATACATTTTAAAGTCATTATTATTAATGTTTACTGGACGTATAACTCCAGCAATTCTGGTGGATTCGCTTCCTACACAAAAGTTTGTTGTTTCTGATGATTGAAACGAAGCTCCAGAACCTAAAACACCATCATTATCTGTAATAGTATAAGAGCCGTTTCCATAGGAACAACACATCCCATCATTTGAAGCATCTGAAATAATAAAATCATAACAGCCCTCTGGTAAGCATAATGTTTGCTCTATAGTTGAATAATCATCATTATCACTTGTATAATTAGCTGATGCTACAGTAGTTCCATTGGCATCATTTAATACCCACGAGGTTTCTTCTGGGTATGCATCGAACACTATTGCTACAACAACAGAAATATCGGTGCATATTTCTGTACAGGGTTCGCAATCTGTTCCTCCACAATCTACTCCTGTTTCATCTCCATTTTGTACTCCATCACTACAGGTTGGCTGTGGCCCTCTATTGTCTACACAAAAATTAGTTGTTTCTGTATTATTAAAACTTCCTCCAGAGGCTAAAACCTCTTCTCCATTGGTTACAGAATATGAGCCATTACCAAAATCGCAGCAAATACCATCTCCATAGCTATCTGTAATTACAAAATTGTAACAACCATTTGGCAAACATAGGGTTTCTGTAACTGTTGATCCGTCTGGATTAGCTACAGAATATGTTCCTGAAGCAACACTAACTCCATCTGTATTATTTATGCTCCACCCTGTTTCTTCTGGGTAGTCATCGAAAGTAATACTAACTTCTATCTCGTTATCTATGCAAGGTACTACGCAAGGCTGACAAAATGGTCCGCCACAATCTACTCCTGTTTCGTCTCCATTTTGTATTCCATCACTACAACTAGACACAATCTCTCCTATGCAAAAATTTGCAACATCTACACTTCCAAAACTACCTCCTGATACTAAAATATCGTCGTTAGATATAATTCCGTAAGCCCCAAACCCGTAGGTACAACATATACCATCTCCATAACTATCTGTAATTACAAATTCGTAACACCCATCTGGTAAACATAACGATTCTGTTACTATAGAACCATCTGGGTTTGCAGTGGAGTACTCTCCTGTTGCTATAGTTACTCCACTAGTATTTTTAATACTCCATGAGGTTTCTTCTGGATAATTATCTAAAATAACAACAACATTAACTTGGTTTTCATCGCAGGCTATTTTATTAAATTGCTTTGGTAGTTCTTTAGGCTGTTTTTGGGTGTTAATTTCAGTTTTTTCTTTTTTAGGCTGTAAGTTTTGTATTGTTTTACTTTTGGGTTGTTGAGCAACAACTGTAAATGAAAACAAGAAACTAAACAGTGATAAAATCATTGTTTTTTTCATAATAAGTAGGTGTTTTATTTTAATGATAAATTGGGGTATTATCATTTTCTACACTTAAAATAAGAAAAAATTGCTATCAATTTTTAATTTTAAGTTATTAAATACAGTAACGTAATCGTTTTATTAAATTTACGGGATTTACCGTAATGCCTAGTAATTTTATTCTTACATTTATATGATGGAACAAAAAATAATGTCTATTAAAGATCTATCAATCTCTTTTTTTTCTAACAAAAAAGAAACTAAAATTATTCATTCTATTTCTTATGATTTGAATAGAAATGAAATTTTAGGTATTGTTGGAGAATCTGGTTCTGGTAAATCGGTATCATCTTTAGCCGTTTTGGGTTTGCTTCCTAGAAAAATCTCTAAAATAACATCTGGCTCTATTATTTTTGAAAATAAAGATTTAACACAGCTTCCTTTAAATAAGTTTCGACTTATAAGAGGCAAAAAAATTGCTATGATTTTCCAGGAACCTATGAGTTCTTTAAATCCTTCTATGACTTGTGGTAAACAAGTTGAAGAAATTCTTTTTCAACATACTTCTTTATCTAAAAAAGAAGTAAAAGCAGAGACATTATCATTACTTGAAAAAGTTAAGTTACCTGAACCAAATCGGGTTTACTCTTCATACCCTCATGAAATTTCTGGCGGACAGAAACAGCGTGTTATGATCGCTATGGCTATAGCATGCAAACCTCAAATTCTTATAGCAGACGAACCCACAACTGCATTAGATGTTACTGTACAAAAAGAGATTATTTCTCTTTTAAAAGAGTTACAAGAGGAAACTAATATGAGTATTATTTTCATTACTCATGATTTGGCTTTAATATCTCAAATTGCTGATCGTGTATTGGTAATGTATAAAGGAACTATTGTTGAGCAAAATAATGTATTAGCAATTTTTAATTCACCTGAGCATGATTATACCAAAGCTTTAATAAAATCTAGGCCTTCTTTAGATGTTAGATTAAAGACATTGCCTACTATTGATGCTATTTTAAATGACAATGTTTCTAATAGTATTGTTACTAAAACCATGCGAAAACTTCAACATGAAAAAATATATAATAAAACTCCTTTATTAGAGGTTAAGAATGTAGAGAAGGAATATATTTCTAGATCTGGTTGGTTTTCTAAACCTGAATCTTTTAAAGCTGTTAACGATGTTAGTTTTAAAGTATATGAAGGCGAAACACTAGGTTTGGTTGGAGAATCTGGTTGCGGAAAATCGACTTTAGGAAATGCTATTTTACAATTAGATAAGGCTACTGCTGGACAGATTTTATTTAATGGTATAGATATTACAAAACTAAGTGGCTCTCAACTTAAAACGCTAAGGAAAGATATTCAAATCATTTTCCAAGATCCGTATTCTTCCTTAAATCCACGGATAACAATTGGCAATGCTATTATAGAACCCATGAAGGTTCATAAATTATATGCTACTGATGCTGAATGTAGAGCTAAAGCTATACATATTTTGGAACGTGTTGGTTTGTCTGAGGCCTATTTTAATCGTTATCCTCATGAATTTTCTGGAGGACAACGTCAACGTATTGGTATTGCAAGAACTATTGCTTTAAATCCTAAACTTATTGTTTGCGATGAGTCTGTTTCTGCTTTAGATATTTCTGTACAAGCTCAAGTATTAAACTTATTAAATGAATTGAAGGAAAATTTTGGCTTTACTTATATTTTTATTTCACACGATTTGGCTGTTGTAAAATACATGTCGGACCAATTATTGGTAATGAATAAAGGGAAAGTTGAAGAATTAGATGATGCCGATGTTATTTATAATTCTCCTAAAAAAGAATATACTAAAAAACTTATTGACGCTATCCCAAAAGGGTTATAGCATGAATACTTTTTTAGTGATATGAATTATATTCTTAATAAAAACTACTGTGTTTTTAAATCCATAATACAGCTTATTTATCTTAGTTTCTTGAATCTCTGGTAAATTAGCTGTAATATTCATAAGTAGGTTAAATTATGATAGATTTAGGGTTGTTATTATCTATTTAGTAAACTTGGGTTAACATAACATAATGGTTAAATTATGATACATTTGGGTTTATTAATTTTGATAGGTTTGGGGTTACAAATATACATTTGTTTTTAAAATTTCTGTTTAAAAGCATTATTTTTAGACGAAATGCGTTAAATTTTAACATTTAAAGTGTTTATATACTATCAATTCTTATGATTCTTTGCAGAATTTATTAGGTTTGTCGCTTTAAAAATTTAAATAGTTTATTACTGTATTCTTGCCCACCTATATCGTATATGTTATAATGATCTGCATTTTCTACTGTAACAAATACTCTGTCTTTTGATGCTAAATTTGCATATAATTGTTTTCCGTACTTAAACTTTATATTATTATCTGCATTACCATGGGCTATTAAAATTGGGCAAGATATATTTTTAACAGATTCTATGGGTTTTACTTTTTCTGGATTAAATGCTGCAATTTCACTAGCTTTTTCAAGTGTTATGTTACAAATCCATTCTAAACCAACTCCATAGGAAAATCGTTTTTGATAGTCGTAAACGATTTGCCTTAAGTCTGTAAATGTACTTTCGATAATTCCAAATGTTATTCTTTTATCTCTTTCTATTGCTTGTAATGCAATAGCTCCTCCTAATGAGTTTCCCCATATACCTAATTTAGTGTCAGGCTGTTTCTTTTTTATTTCATCTACAATAAGCGAAATATCTGTTTTTTCATAATATCCATAAGTAGAATATAGCCCTCCACTTTCTCCATGTGCTCTATTATCGAAAAGCCAACTATCGTATCCTCTGTTAGCTAAATCTATTGCTAATTTTGTAAAATGCTCTTTGCACCCTCCTATACCATGTACTAATATTACAGAGCCATAGATTGTATCTTTATTAGATTTTACATGGTAACCTTTAAGAGCAATACTATCTTTTGTTAAAAGACTTAACTTTGTGTAGTCTTGTTTTTCTATTTCTAGATAATTGGGTGTGGTTATTCTTTTTGGTTGTAAAAGTGCATACGGCAACACATTATTTATTACAAATGCTAATGTTACTATAATTAGTAGTATAACAACACCTGCTATTTTGTACTTTTTTTTCACTTACTTATTCAAGATTCATTTCTGGGATATCTCCTTCTACAATAAGCGTTCCTTCTGTTGCTTTTATTATCTCTTCTACAGAAACTCCTGGAGCTCTTTCTAATAATTTAAAACCTTGTTTTGTAACTTCTAAAACGGCTAAATTTGTTACTATTTTTTTTACACATCCTACTCCTGTTAACGGTAATGAGCATTTTTTAAGCAGTTTAGATTCTCCTCTTTTATTGGTATGCATCATAGCTACAATAATATTTTCTGCACTTGCTACTAAATCCATAGCACCTCCCATGCCTTTAACCATTTTTCCTGGAATTTTCCAATTGGCTATATCTCCATTTTCTGCAACTTCCATTGCTCCTAAAATAGTTAAATCTACATGCTGACCTCTAATCATAGAGAAACTGGTTGCTGAGTCAAAAAAACTTGCTCCAGGCAAAGTTGTTATGGTTTGTTTTCCTGCATTTATTACATCTGCATCTTCTTCTCCTTCAAATGGAAAAGGGCCCATTCCTAAAACTCCATTTTCACTTTGGAATTCGACTTCTATATCTTCTCTAACATAATTAGCTACTAGAGTTGGTATTCCAATTCCTAAATTCACATAATAACCGTCTTGTACTTCTTTTGCTATGCGTTTTGCTATTCCTGTTTTATCTAACATAATATTAATTTAATAATGTTATAATTTGATGATTAACCTCTTTTTACTCGTTGAAATAATTTTAGAAATAATAAGTACTACAGATTTCAATTGTAGAAATCATTTCAAGTGATAATTCGAATGTTAATTTTACTATTAAATTATCCTTATCGTTACTCTTTTTCAAATTATTTAATCATCAAATTGTTTTTTTATTCTCTTTTTCTAACGGTTCTTTGCTCTATTCTCTTTTCGTATTTTTCTCCTTGAAATATGCGTTGCACAAATATACCTGGTATGTGTATTTGGTTAGGATCTAATGTTCCAACTGGTACTAATTCTTCTACCTCAGCAACTGTTATTTTTGCAGCTCCACACATGTTAGGGTTAAAGTTTCTGGCTGTTCCTTTAAAAATTAAGTTTCCTGCTTCATCTCCTTTCCATGCTTTTACGAAACCAAAATCGGCATTAAAGGCTTGCTCTAAAACATACATTTTACCATTAAATTCTCTTGTCTCTTTTCCCTCTGCTACTTCTGTTCCATAACCTGCTGGCGTATAAAATGCTGGAAATCCTGCTTGAGCTGCTCTACATCGTTCTGCAAGGGTTCCTTGTGGTATTAGTTCTACATCTAGCTCTCCAGACAGCATCTGCCTTTCAAATTCATCGTTTTCTCCTACGTATGATGATATCATTTTTTTTATTTGACGTTGATGCAATAATAATCCTAAACCAAAATCATCGACTCCTGCATTGTTAGAGATACAGGTTAATCCTTTTACACCACTTTTTACTAATGCTGCTATTGCGTTTTCTGGAATTCCAGACAGTCCAAAGCCTCCAAGCATAAAGGTCATGTTATCTGCAATACCTTCAGTTGCTTCTTTAACCGAGTTTACTTTTTTGCTAATCATTTATTCAAAAATTTATTGAGGCTTAAAATTAAGAAATAAAAAAGCCATTCTGTAACGAATGGCTTTTAAATATTTTTTTAAAGTTCTAAATCATCTTCTATTTTATCTGGCATTCCATTATCTACAGGAGCGCCTTCTGGCTTATACTTACTACAGTCTACTTCTATAGACAAATCTTTTGGTGCTTCAAAGTCTTTTTTAGAGATGTTTAATGTTTTATCATCATAACAGCTACGCATATACATTCCCCAAATTGGTAATGCCATAGAGGCGCCTTGACCATAGGTTATAGATTTAAAATGTGCTGCTCTATCTTCTGCACCAACCCATACGCCTGTAACTAAATTAGGTACCATTCCCATAAACCAACCATCACTTTGGTTTTGTGTTGTTCCTGTTTTTCCTGCTATAGGGTTTGTTAGCTTATATGGGTATCCTGTTATTATATCTTTATAAACATCTGTTTTTCCTGCCCATGTGTGACGTAATCTAGATCCTGATCCGGATTCTACTACACCTTGCATTAGTTTTACAGTAACATATGCAGATTCTGCACTTAAAACGTCTTTAGTTTCTGGTGTAAATTGGTATAATACTGTTCCATTTTTATCTTCAATTCTTTCTATCATTACTGGTTTTGTATAGACTCCTTTATTTGCAAAGGCAGAGTATGCACCAACCATTTCATAGATACTAATATCTGGTGTTCCTAATGCTATAGATGGGACTTCTGGAATGTCTGAAGTAACTCCTAAATTATGAGCTAATTTAGCTACTGGTTGAGGCCCAACTTTATTCATTAAACGGGCTGTTACAGTATTTACCGAGTTTGCTAAAGCATCTTTTAATGTTTTCTCTCCTCCATATTTTCCATCTGAGTTCTTAGGTGTCCATGGCTCTGGGTTTCCAAACTTATTTGCTTCTATTGTTATTTGAGATAGTGGTTGTTTATCGCAAGGAGACATATGTAACTGGTCTATTGCTGTGGCATAAACAAATGGTTTAAAGGTAGATCCTACTTGACGTTTTCCTTGTTTTACATGATCGTATTTAAAATATTTATGGTCATTACCTCCAACCCATGCTTTTACATGGCCTGTATGTGGGTCCATGCTCATCATTCCTGGGTGTAATAACGATTTATAATAACGCATAGAGTCTATTGGTTTCATAATAGTATCTACTTCACTTGGCTTACCTTTTATCCATTTAAAAATTGTCATTTTTGTAGGGACATCAAAAGATGCTATTATTTCTTTTTTAGATTTCCCTGCTTCTTTCATTACTCTCCATCGTTCTCCTCTTGACATAGATGTTCGCATTAAATTATCTATCTCTGCTTTAGATAAGTCTACAAATGGTGCTGTAGGATTTTTTTTTGGTGTATTCTGATGAAAAAACTCTGCTTGTAGTCTAGCCATATGCTTTGTTACTGCTTCTTCTGCATATTTTTGCATACGTGAGTCTATTGTTGTGAAAATCTTTAAACCATCACTGTACAAATTATATTTAGTGCCATCTGGTTTTGGATTATCTGCTATCCATTTTCTCATCTCTTTGTCTAAATAACTCCTAAAGTGAGGTGCAGGGCCTTCGTTATGAGATTCTGGCGTATACCTTAAATCTAAATCTGTTTTTTTTAATGAGTCTTTAACGGTATTTTCTATATATCCATATTTAGCCATTTGTGCTAATACTACATTTCTCCTGTTTTTTGTTCCTATTGGATTCCTGTGAGGTCTTGGGTTATATAGTGTGGAATTTTTAAACATTCCTACTAACATAGCCGATTCTTTTAAGCTTAATTGTTTTGGTTCTTTTCCAAAATAAATTCTTGCTGCTGAACGTATTCCATCTGCATTATTATTAAAATCGTAAATATTGAAGTACTGCGCTATAATTTCTTCTTTGGTATATTGGCGTTCTAAACGAATAGCTATAATCCATTCTTTAAATTTCTGGGTATATCGTCTCCATCCTCTTGCTCTTTCCCCGTGAAATAGTTGTTTTGCTAATTGCTGAGAAATTGTACTAGCTCCTCCTTTTTTACCTAAAAATACTGCGGCTCTTAACGTTCCTCTGGCATCTACTCCAGAATGTTCGTAGAACCTGGCATCTTCGGTTGCAACTAATGCATCTACTAAATGCTTTGGTAACTCATCGTAACTAACGGGTGTTCTATTGTCCTTGAAATATATTTTTCCTAATGTTTTGCCGTCATTAGATATTATCTCGGATGCTAAGTTGGTTTTTGGATTCTCTAAAACGGTGTGATCTGGCATCTCTCCAAAAGCACCCCAAGATGCTAATGAAAATAATAATACCACAAATAGTACTCCTGCTAAAAACAACACCCAAAACCAACGAATGTATTTTTCGAAGCCTTGATTTTCTTTTGCTTGCTTTGCTTTTGCCATTTATTACTTAAATTTAAATAATTATGTAAGTGTTTATAGTAACACTTAGTTTTGGGTTAGTGTTTCTATTCTAAACCCTATATCTGTTACCCCTTCTAAATCTTCTATACCATTTACTTCTCCATTTTTTCTCATGGCATGCTGTATTTTAACAGTGTATTCTCCAGATTCATTAAATACTACACCTTCTTTATACCAAAGTTTATTTTCTTTTACACTACTTATGCCTGTTCCTAATAACTTCCCATTAGGGTCTGCCATTTTATATTCTAATGTATCTTTAATGATTTTACCGTGTGGAAAATCCATTTCAACAATTAAAAAGAGGTTACTGTATTTATAGTCTTTAGTATTCCTAACGTTTACAAAAAGATTATGTGCACTTGTTGTATCGGGAACTTGAATATTAAAGCTTACCACATCGTTTTTATTCCATACGTTGGGTACTGTTTTATATTCATCGAAAATGCTATTTGAATCGCATGAAAGGAAACAAACTCCTAATAGAACACTACTTAATACTATTTTATTTTGTAGTTTTTTTAGAACTGTTTTTAGCATTGTTTGTTTTGTTTTGGGGTTTTCTTTTATTCCTGTTGCGATTATTACGACTCTTATTGTTTTTACGTTTTTTATTGCCTTTTGGATTATCGAATCGTGTTAAACTGTCTTGTCCAACAACGTTTTCGAACTCTACTTTAGTATCTTCTATTAAATCTGATGCGTATTCTTCTAAGCTAGCAATTTTCTCTTTTTTCTTATTTAACTCGATAATTTCTCTAGCTTGTTCGGTTGTAATCTTGTGCCAATTCATCCATTCCCCTTCGTAGGCATACCACATATGTCCACGGAAAATATCTGTTTTTTGGCATACTGCTGTTCCTTTTTGAGTGTATAATTTTACATCTGTTTTAGGAAATGCTTTTAAAGCATCTAAATAAGAGTCTAACTCGTAGTTTAAGCAGCATTTTAGTTTACCACATTGCCCTGCTAGTTTTTGCGGGTTTAATGATAATTGTTGGTATCTGGCAGCAGATGTACTCACAGACCTAAAATCGGTTAACCAAGTAGAGCAACATAATTCTCTTCCACAAGATCCTATACCTCCAAGTCTGGCTGCTTCTTGCCTAAAGCCAACTTGTTTCATTTCTATTCGCGTTCTAAATTCTTTTGCAAATACTTTTATTAACTCACGAAAATCTACACGGTCTTCTGCGGTATAATAAAATGTGGCTTTACTTGCATCGCCTTGAAATTCAATATCAGAAATTTTCATCTGTAATTTTAAATCTATAGCAAATTGACGAGCTCTTACCTTCATTGGTTCTTCTCTATCTCTTGCTTTAGACCAAATATCAATGTCTTTCTGTGATGCCTTTCGGTATATTTTTAAAATATCTTCTGGTTTCTGGCTTATTTTTTTACGTTTCATTTGTACACGAACCAACTCTCCAGATAAGGTTACCATACCTATATCATGTCCAGATTGTGCTTGAGTAGCTACAATATCTCCTATAGAAAGTGATAGGTTTTCTGTGTTTTTGTAGTAATTTTTTCTTCCGTTTTTAAAACGAACCTCAACAAAGTCGAACGGTTTTTCTCCATTTGGAACAGACATATTCGATAACCAATCGAAAACTGTTAATTTATTACAACTATCGGTACCACAGGTTCCATTGTTTTTACATCCTTTTGGGCTCCCGTCTTTAGTTGAGCAACTTTTACAAGCCATATAATTTTATATATTGATTCTGAGTACCGTACGTACCAGAAGATGGTTATTATTAATTGTACATGACTTAAAAAAGCATGACAAATATGATTTAGTTTTAAAGTTAGTACATATTAAAATACATTGTGTATAGATGTATAACTTTTGATTGTAAAGATAAGATTATTCTAAAGACTTGAAAATATAAAAAACCCGAAGCATCACTTCGGGTTTTTATTTGTGTAAACACTGCTTGTTTTACATTAATATTTTATTGTAATTTATTCTTTTTTTAAGGTTTCAAAAATATTTCTTAAATCTTTTTTATAGGGCAAATGGTCTGCTCTTCCTTTTTTAAAGATATCGTTACTGTTACCTTGTCCTTTTCTCAATGCTTTTTGTTCTTCGTAAGGTAATGCTATAATTTCTTTACAGTTTGTTGAGCAACAATTATCCATTTCTGCTTTACACGATTCGCATTGTATAAACAACAAATGGCAGGCTTCGTTAGCACAGTTTACATGTGTATCGCAAGGATTACCACATTGGTGGCAGTTTGCAATAACATCATCACTAATTTTTTCTGCTCTACGATCGTCGAACACAAAGTTTTTTCCTATAAATTTATTCTCTAATGCTTCTGCTTTAACTTGTCTCGTGTATTCTATTATACCTCCTTCTAATTGGTAAACATTTTTAAAGCCTTTATGTTTAAAGTATGCACTCGCTTTTTCACAACGAATACCTCCGGTACAATACATCACTAAGTTTTTATCTTCTTTATGTGCTTTTAAATCGTCTTCAATAATGTCCAACGATTCTCTAAACGTATCTACATCTGGTTTTACTGCATTTTTAAAATGGCCTATTTCACTTTCGTAATGGTTACGCATATCTACTAAAACAGTATTTTCATCTTCAATTAAATCATTAAAGACATCTGCATTTACGTGTATTCCTTTATTGGTAACATCGAAAGTATCATCATTTAATCCATCTGCTACAATTTTATTACGCACTTTAACTTTCAATTTTAAAAACGACATATTGTCTTGCTCTACAGCAATGTTTAATCTAATGTCTTTTAGAAAGTCTATGGTATCTAAATGCGTTTTAAATGCATTAAAATTATCTGCTGGTAGCGATAATTGTGCATTTATACCTTCGGTTGCAATGTAAATACGTCCTAAAACGTCTAATGCATCCCAGGTAATAAATAAATGGTCTCGTAATAATTGTGGATTGCCAATTTTAGCATATTGATAAAATGAAAGCGTTAAACGTTCTTTTCCTGCGCTTTCAATTAATTCTGCTCTTTCTTTGGCACTTAGTTTATTGTACAGTTGCATGCTATACTAATTTTTAAAGTTAAAAGATTATTTTTTGCAAAAGTACTATTTAATCTTAATTAAACAAGGCTATAACTTTATTACAGGTAATTAACTTAAAAAACAAGGCATAAAAAAAGTCCTTTTTCTTTAAAAAGGACTTTTAATAGACTAACTCGTTATTAATTTTTTCTTTCACAAAAAAATAAAACGAGCTAACCTCCATCGGCTTTACAGCTACTATTCACAAAGACAGCAACTGGAACACCTAATGTGTTCAATGTTAATGTTTTTTTTAAATATACCATGTCTTTAACACTTAAAATTAAAGATAATTCATTTAAAAAACGGAGTAAATTTTTCTTTTTCACAGCTAATTATTTCCCGCTTTATTTAGTAGATGCAGAAAGTATAAAAAGGTTGCGTCATAAAATTGTAATACCTAAAAAGAATTGGTATTTTAGCACAAATATTACCAATAAAACTAGAAAAATGAGCAGTGAAAAAGAAGCAAAATTAAAAGCACTAAAACTTACTTTAGATAAATTAGATAAGGCATACGGAAAAGGAACAGTAATGAAAATGAGCGATGCAGCAATCGTTGATGTTGATGCTATCCCTACTGGGTCTTTAGGGTTAGATATTGCTTTAGGTGTTGGAGGTTATCCAAGAGGGCGAGTTATAGAAATATATGGTCCTGAATCTTCTGGTAAAACAACTTTAACGCTACATGCTATTGCAGAAGCACAAAAAGCAGGAGGTATTGCTGCATTTATTGATGCCGAGCATGCTTTTGATCGTTTTTATGCCGAAAAATTAGGTGTAGACATTGATAATTTAATAATATCTCAGCCAGATAATGGTGAACAAGCATTAGAAATTGCAGATAATTTAATTCGTTCTGGAGCTATTGATATTGTAGTTGTAGATTCTGTTGCCGCCTTAACTCCTAAAAGTGAAATAGAAGGAGAAATGGGAGACTCAAAAATGGGATTACATGCACGTTTAATGTCTCAAGCTTTAAGAAAATTAACGGCTTCTATAAGTAAAACGAATTGTACTGTTATTTTTATTAACCAATTACGTGAAAAAATTGGTGTAATGTTTGGAAATCCTGAAACAACAACTGGTGGTAATGCTCTAAAATTTTATGCCTCTGTACGTTTAGATATTAGACGATCTACCCAAATAAAAGGAACAGATGGTGAAGTTATGGGTAATAAAACTAGAGTTAAGGTTGTTAAAAACAAAGTAGCTCCACCTTTTAAATTAGCTGAATTTGATATTATGTACGGAGAAGGTGTTAGTAAAGTTGGTGAGATTTTAGATGTTGCTGTAGATAAAGGTATCGTTAAAAAAAGTGGTTCTTGGTTTAGTTATGGAGAAACCAAACTAGGGCAAGGTAGAGATGCTGTAAAAGCAATAATAAAAGACAATCCAGAACTTTTTGAAGAACTGGAAGAAAAAATAAAAGAAGCCATTAAAGAGGCTCAATAAAAATTAAATCCCGAAAAATTCGGGATTTTTTTATTTTTATACGCAACCATTTAACTATTTGCGCATCTAAGTATAAAATAAGATACGTTTTAGTTAACAGAAATGACAATGAAAAAAATAATTATTTGCCTTATTATGGTAGCTACGGTTTTCTCTTGTAGTCTTTCTGAAGATTCATCATCGGCAGATACTCAAGAGTTATTACCTATAGAAAATATAGATATGCCAGAAGAGTTTACACTAGGTGAAACTTATGAAATTTCGATTACATACTTAAGACCTACAACTTGTCATGCTTTTAATGACATATATTATTTAAAGCAAGATAATGAAAGAACTATTGCTGTAATAAGTACCGTTTTTAATAGTAATGGAAATTGTACTGTATTAACAAATACAGAATTGGGAGCCACTTTCGATTTTGAAGCTACAACTCCTGGATCTTACATATTTAAATTCTGGAAAGGAAAAGATGAAGGAGGAGAAGATGTTTATTTAACGGTTGAAGTACCTGTAAATTAAAAATTGAATTTTAACTAACACATAATCAATTGAGTTTAGAACAACTCATATATAATTGTAAAATTAATGATACTAAGGCACAAAGCGAACTATACACACTCTTTTCGGGTAAACTGTTTTCTATTTGCCTAAAGTATTCAAAAAACTATGCAGAAGCAGAAGATAATTTACAAGATGCGTTTATTACTATCTTTAAAAAGATAGAACAATATAAAAATAAAGGTTCTTTTGAAGGTTGGTTAAAACGAATAACCATAAATACAGCTTTACAACGTTACAGAAGTAAAGGTGTTTTTGAAATAGTTAATGAAGATGCTATAGAAGATGAAACTGTAGATATAGATGATGACGATGATGATGTATCTTTGGATTTTTTATTAGAGATTATCCAAGGCTTACCCGATAGATACAGACTAGTTTTTAACCTTTACGTTATGGATGGTTACTCGCATAGTGATATTTCAGAATTACTAAAAATAAGCACCGGAACCTCTAAATCTAACCTAGCTAGAGCTAGACAGATTTTAAAGAATAAAATATTAGAATATAAAAAAGGATTACAGTCCCAATCATTATAATGAGTGATAAAAAACACATAGATAGGCTTTTCCAAGAAAAGTTTAAGGATTTTGAAGCCCAACCTAGCGCGAAAGTTTGGGAAAACATTCAAAATCAACTTGAACAGCCTACCCCGAAACATAAAAAAGCAATGCCTCTATGGGCTAAAGTTGCAAGTATTGCTGCTATTTTATTATTATTTATCTCTATTGGAAGCATTTTTACAGGTAATAATGACTCGACGTCCCCGCCAGTTGTTAATATAAATGATAAAAAAGAAAACACTAATATCGATGCTCAGAAGAAAGAGTTAGATAGTAATAAAGCAAATAATAATTTAGTAAATTCAAATAATACTGCTGAAAACCCTGAAGAAAATTCTTTATTCTCATCTAAAAATGAAGGTGTTGTAAATAACACTACTAAAAAACAAAACAGTTCTAATTCGAGCAATAATGCAACTGTTACCTCACAGAAAACAAATACTAGTAATCCTTACAATTCAAAAAAATCTACTACTAACATCAACGAAGCTGTAGCCAACACTACAAACAATAATTCTAATGACAAAACAGGATTTAATAAGTTAAATAATAGTACTACAACACTAGAAGGTATAGTTAATACTACTTTTAATAAAACAAATGGTGACAACAATAGTTTAAAAAACACCTCACAGAAAACGAATAATAATACTGTTTACAATAATAATTATGCTAATTCTGTTAAAAACTCATCTCAAGTTTCCAGTTCTAATGAAACCAATCAATACGATTCAGTAACAACAAATTCAAATAATTATACTAAAAACGATATAAATACAACAACTGATGCTACTGCAATAGCATTAGTTAACTCTCTTAATGAAAAAGAAAAAGAGAACATTGCTGTGGCATTAGATTATACAAAATCTAATGCTATAGAAGAGGCCATTGCCAAGAATCAAAATATTAATGAAAAAGAAAAAGAAGAAGTAGACAGGTGGACTGTTAATGCAAACATTGCGCCTGTATACTACAACACTCTTGGCAAAGGCTCTCACATTCATGATCAATTTATAGACAATCCTAAAAATGGAGAGTTAAATACTAGTTACGGTATACACGTTGGTTATGCTTTTAATAATAGGTTAAAACTACGTTCTGGAGTTAGCAAACTTAATTTAAGTTATGACACTGCTAATGTTATTGTATATGAAACAGTAACTAACACACCTGGGCATAACCCTTTAAGAAATATAGATTTTATACCTAATAATCAAGGAGAAACATTATCTGTTTTAAGCACAGACAATCTTGGAATACAGCAAATAAGTGGTATTGCAAATGACCAACTAAATGCTGCTTTAAGCCAACGTATTAACTATATAGAAGTTCCTGTAGAGTTGGAATACGCTTTGGTTAATAAACGTTTTGGTGTAAATATTATTGGAGGGCTTAGTACTTTTATTTTAAATGGTAATGAAGTCGTTACAGAAGTTGATAACAGAAAAACACTTATTGGAAAAGCCAATAATATAAATAATATAAGCTTTAGTACAAATTTAGGTATAGGCATAGATTATAAATTTAATGATGCTTTTAAGTTTAACTTAGAACCAACATTTAAATATCAAATTAATGCATACAGTGAGGTTTCAGGAGATTTTAAACCTTACATTATAGGAGTCTATACTGGCTTTAGCTACAGGTTTTAATTTTTTAGTTGGTTAAACTAAATACCCTTCTCGCTTGACGAGAAAACAATGAGGTTAAAAAGCTGCTCAGTGCCAAGAGTAGCTTTTTACTTTTTTACTATTCCGTAATCTTTAAGTTGATTTAAAATAACTGTTCTTGTTTTTTTATTTAATGCTTTTGTATCCTCGACTGCTAACCCCTTAGTATCTATAAAGCGATGCATTTTAACACGCATTATTCCAGGGCCTCCACTAAAAAAAGTATATGAAAAACGTTTTTTATTATCTGCAAATGTTAATGGAACTATCGGTATTTGGTGGTTAATTGCTAAACGAAAGGCACCATCTTTAAACTCAGCCAAATCTACATTTTCTTCTGGCACCATCCCTTCAGGAAAAATACAAATGCTTAAACCTTGTTTTAAACGTTTTTGTGCTCTTAAAAAAACAGCTTGCCTACTTTTTGCACTACTTCTGTCTACTAGTATAGAGGTTCGTTTATAAAAGAATCCTAATAATGGAATTTTTGCTAACTCTGCCTTACCTACAAACACAAAAGGATTTTTTACAGCTACTAACATTAACATAATATCCGTCATAGAGGTATGGTTAGCTGTAAACATATAACTCTTATTAATATCTGTAGTCTGTTCTCTTTCTATTTTGGTTTTAAAACCCATTCCTATTAATATAAAACGAGCCCAAATACGCGCTAACTTAAAAAAATATGGGTACCAAGATTCTTTT
Source organism: Pontimicrobium sp. MEBiC06410 (assembly GCF_053601615.1). NCBI lineage: Bacteria > Pseudomonadati > Bacteroidota > Flavobacteriia > Flavobacteriales > Flavobacteriaceae > Pontimicrobium > Pontimicrobium sp. MEBiC06410. The sequence goes on along the minus strand of NZ_JBSHNT010000162.1, from coordinate 428,594 downwards.
AAAATAGAAACAACAAGCAATGGAAATAAAATTATTATTGGTATCGCAACAACAATATAAAACCAAATGCGGTATACTAACCAAAAAATGTATTTAAATACAATCATAAGTGCCAAAAATAAACAATTGATTTGAAGTAATTCGTTTTCCTTTTACTTAAAAAAATTACCTTTGTTTTTCAACAAAAGAAATTTAATAGAAATAACGTACAAAGCAAAACACTTTGTACACATAAAAAAGATTCCCACTTGTTCGGGAAATTAATATGGCAAGAATACTTACAGGAATACAAAGTACAGGGACTCCACACTTAGGAAATATTTTAGGCGCATTAATGCCTGCTATAAAAATGTCTAGAGATAAGGAAAACGATTCTTATTTATTTATTGCAGACATGCATTCTTTAACCCAAATAAAAGATGGCAACACGTTAAGAAATAATACCTACTCTACTGCTGCTACATGGTTAGCTTTTGGTTTAGACATAGACAAAACTGTATTTTACAGACAAAGCGATGTCCCACAAGTAACCGAATTATCTTGGTATTTAAATTGCTTCTTCCCCTTTAAACGTTTAGAGCTAGCACATAGTTTTAAAGATAAAGCAGATAGATTGGATGATGTTAATGGTGGTTTATTTACTTACCCTATGTTAATGGCAGCAGATATTTTATTATATGATGCAGAAATTATTCCAGTAGGTAAAGACCAGAAGCAACATATAGAAATGACAAGAGATGTTGCTACTCGTTTTCATGCTAAACTTGGTGAAACATTTGTTTTACCTGAAGCCAAAATACAAGAAGAAACAATGTTAATTCCTGGTACTGATGGTGCTAAAATGAGTAAAAGTAAAGGTAATATTATTAATATATTTTTACCTGAAAAGAAACTACGTAAACAAATAATGAGTATTGAAACAGATAGTACTCCGTTAGAAGACCCTAAAGATTGGAAAACATGTAATTGTTTTGCTATATATAAATTATTAGCTTCGGAAGAAGAAATAAATGCTATGAAAGCCAATTACGAAAATGGTAATTATGGTTATGGTCATGCGAAACAAGCCCTATTTGAGCTTATTTTAAAAACTTTTGAAACACAGCGTGAGCGTTATGATTATTATATGAATAATCTTAATGCTATTGACGATGCTTTAGCTAAAGGTGCTGAAAAGGCTACTGTAGTTGCTAATGATGTTTTAAAACGTGTTAGAGCAAAAGTAGGGTATTAAAAAGTATAACTCATACAAAAAATAAAGCCTCTATTTTAAATTTAGAGGCTTTGTTTTTTGTAATAAAATTCTTAGTTATTTTTAACCATAGGTAACTTTTCTGGGTAACCAAACCTTATTTCACTTATGTTTTGCTTGTGTCTTAAAAAAGCTCTTATATGATAGTTTTCTTTTTTCCATATTATGAACAAAGGTTTTTCTTCAAATGTACCTTCTCTTAAATCAAAAGTACTTTTTGTTAGTTTTTGATGAAAAATATCTTTCTCTTTTCCTGTACTTCTACTTATTACTTTCCTATTTTCAATTATTTGTATGTTATCTGGCTCTCCATATTTTTCATTAAACGTATCAAAAAACTGACGATTAATTACATCTCTAAAATGAATTGTAATAGAATGTAGAGTATCATTTTCTGTTTTTACTACAGAAATAAAATTATATGACATACCATAAAAATCCTTAATGACATGTTCGTCTTTAATAAAATAAGAATCTTCACCATAAAGCGTATTGTCAAAATCGCTCCCAATAGCTTTTTCTACAACCAAAGTATGTTGCCCTAGTAATTTTTCAAACTCAATATAATTCATAGATTGGTTATTCATGTTTAAAGCTAAAAATAAGACTAATTTAATCATATATAAAATATTAACAATCAAAAGGATTACTTAATCCTAGAATACTCGTAATATAGGGCGCTGAGCTAGGTATAGGAAAAGGTTCTTGTGTTGTACTAAACGCACCTCCAACAAGTGATAGATGAGCACTTATAGCATCTCTAAAAACATCTGCTAGTTCATATTGCGAAACATCTGGGTTATCGAAAAAATAGACATCGGCTTCTTTAATTGCATTTGTGACTGCTATTGCCGTTGCATTAGCTGCTTGTCCATTGGTCATCCAAGGTGGCATTGTAAAATATATAATATTTACAGGAATATCAATATCTCCATAATAAGGACTCCCATTAGGTCTAATTCCAGCTGTATAAAAAGTATGGTTAAAATTTATTACCGCACAGCCTTTTTGTAAAGCACCTGGTGGTTGAGCATACTCAAAACTTCTGCAATCTGCCCCTAAAAGAGGGTTCGCATCAGGGTTAGCCATTAACACCTGTATAACGTTTAAAGCAAATTCTTGAGTCTCTTCGTCACAATTACTATTTTCTAAAAAACCATTAATTTGCCCAAGCTTTATCTTGTCAATTCCATCTAACATTCCTGGCGTAAAACCGTTACTCCCTCCACTTTCATTTATTTGCCCCAAACAAAGCTCTATCTTATCTTTAATAGATAATACAGGTATAGTAGCATCAGGATTTACGTTTGTATTATAAGCTCCTCCATTACTGGTTCCTGTAGGATTCCCTATATCTCCCCCACTTGGAATTGTTCCTGTTCCACTAGAACCTCCTCCATCACTATTATCGTTATTCATTTCATCCTCGGTACACATGGAATCATCTAAATACAAATCCCCTCGATCCTCATTAATACATACTTGGGTTGCTGGATGGTCATCTCCATAAGGACACATTAAAATCCCCACACAATCACCTTGGGCTAATTCTTTGTCAAAAATATCACTTACTAATGTTCTATCATCAATTAGATAAGAAGATACTTTATTAGCTAAATCTAAACTAGCTCTATTTATTAAATTTAATTTTTCTTGATTAGTAATATCATATGTAACTATCATAGCCTTATACGTTCCATCTTCTTGAAAAGATAATACTAGATTTTCAAGTAAATCAGTCTCTTCACTACGTTCAATAGGAAAAGTATAAGAATGATAATTAGAATCCGTATTTTCTATATATGTAGCAAAATCTGTATCAATGTAAAAATCATAGTCATTTGAATAAATTGTTTTATTCTGAGTATTACTTTTTTCTTTGATACTTTCTGAAAGTTTGTCTAGTCTTAGGAGAAGTTCTTTGTTAGCATCAATCTTAGATTTTCCTATTGTAGAAACTTTAAACTTATTTTTGCTTTTTAAATGTTCTTCCTGAACAATATTTAAGTCATCATCTTTTTGACAATTTGTTACTAGTAATGAAATACTGAATAACAGTATTACTATTTTCAAAAAATGCTTGAATTGTTTTTTTCTCATTGGTTATAAGGATTAAAAAATTAATATTAATAACTATTTGGTTATGTACATAACAATGATAAAAGTGGTTTTATTGTTAAATACAAAACTAATCTTCTTTGGTTTTTTAAACTTTAAAAAATTCATTTTAAAGTCATTACATACAAATATAGAAAATATTATTAAAAAGCCAACATATATGTTGGCTTTTAAGTTTTATAAATACTCTAATTTGAAATTATATAGATACATATTATATAATGAGTAGCACTTCTGACAAGGAATTTATTATCAAGATTGGAAAACAAATAAGAAACCTTCGTCTTAAATTTGAATTAACGCAACTTGATCTAGCTATTAAATGTGAAATGGAGGAAAATGCCTTACAAAGAATTGAAAAAGGTAGAACTAATCCAACAATAAAGACATTAAGAAAAATCTCAAGAGGTCTAAAAGTCAATTTTACTACTTTGTTTGATTTTTCAGAGATTGACGATGTAGAATAGTAGTTATTATTTCATTAAACAACCTCAAACAATTTCCCTGGTAAAGGCCTTACTACACCTTTCAACTCCATGTTTAGCAACAAGCCTGCAAGTTTATAAATGGGTATATTACAGTGTAATGCTATAATATCTAGCATTTGTTTTTCATTATTTTTAAGGTAATTATATACTACTTTTTCATTATCTTCTAACTCTACAAATAATTGCTTCTGTATTATTGGTTGTTTTAAATCTTCTAACTGCCAGTTTAATAAATATGGTACATCTAAAGGGGTTGATAATAAATGTGCTTTTTGTTGTTTAATTAAATTATTACAACCTATACTTTGAGAATCTGTTGTTCGGCCAGGAACAGCAAACACATCTCTGTTGTATGAGTTAGCAATGTCGGCTGTTACTAAACTACCGCCTTTTTCTGCAGATTCTATTACAATTGTTGCTTCACTAATACCTGCAATGATGCGATTTCGTTTTAAAAAATTATTCCTATCGAAAGCATCTGTACTCCAAAAATCTGTAAAAAAGCCACCATTACGTTCTACTTCTACCATATACTTTTTATGTACTTTAGGATAGATTTGATTTAAGCCATGAGCCAAACATCCTACAGTCTGCAAATTGTTTTTAATAGCAGCTTTGTGCGCTGTTATATCTGTACCATAAGCAAAGCCTGAGACTATTATTGGGTTGTATATAGACAATTCTTCAACTAACTTTTCACAGAATGCTATACCACTAGTGGTAATTTTACGTGTTCCAACAATGCTTATTATATGTTTTTTATTTAAATTAATATTTCCTGCTTCAAATAATAAAATAGGGCTATCTATACAGTGCTTTAATCTTTCAGGGTAACTTTTAGAAGTAAAGTAATGGCATTTTATATTTTCAGATTTAATAAACTTTAATTCATTTTGCGCTTTTTCAAAATAATTTTTACTAAATAAATCTCCAATGGTAACACTTCCTATACCATCAATTTTTAAAAGATTTCCCTTTTTTTCTTTAAAAACGGCTTCTGCAGACCCGCAATGATTTATTAATTTCTTTGCAGTTGTATCTCCAATACCTGGAACATTTTGTAATGCTAAAATGTAAATTAGGTCGTTATCGGTCATTAATTAATTGTGATTAGTTAGCAACTAATTTAAGACTTTATAGTATAAAAACGCATTTAAATTTCCTTGTAGTTATTATATAAACCCACTTTTTTTTGCTTCAATAATTAATTGTCTATCACTATTTTCTTTTATGTTAAAAACAGAATATAAAGCGCGTTTTCGCTTTTCGATACCTGCTTTAGATAATGGAATTACATTGGGCAACTCTTTCATTTTAGACCCTATTGATAGCTCGTATAGAATTTTTCGATCTATGTCATCTAACATTATTTTAGATGATACATTTTTTCTTAATATTTCTATTACTGTGTTGCTATAATATGGCGGGTTAGTAATGACTCTATTAATAGCTTCTATTAAATTTTTAGTATCAATATCGTTTTTTATAAGAAATCCTTCTGGATTAATATTTTTTATAATATTATGTATTCTGTAATTATTATTTAAAAAAGTAGAAACTATAATTTTAGTTTCTTTCATAAGATCTCTAATTATAACACCTAAATCTTCTCCAGATACTATTTTTGCATTGTTTGATTGTGTTAACATGATATCTAGAAATGCAATGTCTATTGTTTTATCTTTAGCTTTATAGTCATCAATTATAGTTTTTGCTATTTCACAGTTTTTTGCTTCTATAATTTCAAAAAACATGTTTTCCTTATTGTTTTCTATTGTTTTAAAAGCTTGCTTGTATGCCTCTGCTATTAACGGATGATCTTCTATAATTAAAACTGTATGTTTTTTACTCTCTTGCATCATAATCTATTCTTGTTACTTTGTTTTATATGAACAAAGTACTTTTTTAATTAGATCAAATAAAACAATGTATAGTGTAATTTATAAAAATACACTTATAAAAAGCGATATAAAATGTTAAAAAACAATAAGTTACACCACAGCCTCTCTATTCCAATCTACCTCATCTTTATTAAGAAGGTCTTTTATTTAAAATGTTAGAATTATTTATTGTTTAAAAAGTTTAAAAAAATAAAAGTTTTATAAATCTGATTTAGAGCTTAAAAGATTATATTTTTTTACCCTGTTAATAACTAATACATCATAAATAGTATTCTGTTTTAATAAATTTCTAAATTTGTTTTATGCAATTAGAGACTTACATTAGTGATTTATTATACCGTTATGAATGTGTTATAGTGCCCAATTTTGGTGCTTTCTTATCACAGCATGTTTCGGCTACAGTTCATGAATCTACAAATGCTTTTTATCCTCCAAAAAAACGTTTGTCTTTTAACGAGCAAATACAAACTAATGATGGTTTGCTAACTCGCTATATTGCAGATACCGAAAAAATTCCTTTTGAGACTGCTTCTACCAAAATTGCTAAGCAAGTGAATTCTTTAAAGTTATATTTAAACGAAGGAAAAACTTTAAAGCTTGAAAATATTGGAGAATTAAATTTAAATAGCGAAGGTAAGATTCAGTTTTATCCTTCTTATCATTTAAATTACTTAACTGAAGCCTTTGGGTTATCTCAATTTGTTTCACCTCCCGTTATGCGTGAAACATATAAAGCTGAAGTAGAAGTTATTGAAGAAGAAACTCCTTTAACTATTACTCCTGAAAAGCGTAAGTCTAAATCTTACTTTAAATATGCAGCTGTAGCTGTAATTGCTTTAACTCTAGGTGGATTAGCTTTCTCTAATCACTACATAAATAGTATTGAAACTCATAATGAGTTAGCACAAGAAGAAGCTAATGAGCAATTAGAAACTAAAATTCAGGAAGCTACTTTTGCAATTAGCACACCTTTACCTGCTGCTACTTTAAATGTAAATAAACAATCTGGAAATTACCATATTGTAGCTGGAGCATTTAGGGTTGAAGAAAACTGCGATAAAAAAGTAGCACAGCTTATTGAGCAAGGTTTTAAAGCTAGAAAAATTGGCATGAATAAATATGGTTTACATCAAGTAGCCTATTCTAGCCACTCTGATAGAATTGAGGCTTTAAATGCTTTAAATGCTATTAGAAATTCGAGTAATCGCGATGCATGGTTACTAGTTAAGCAATTAAACTAATTTACCTTAATATTTCTAAAAATATATAATGTCGAAAATTTTATTCGGCTTACCTTTGCATTTCATTTACTTAAATATCTTTTTTCGCATCACTGCGAAACTCAAATTATATTGTTATGGAAACAAAAACTGCTAAAGATTCAAGAACTATTATGACGGATATGGTTTTACCTGGTGAAACTAACCCTATTAATAACTTATTTGGTGGTGAGTTATTAGCAAGAATGGACCGTGCTGCTGGCATTAGTGCTCGTCGTCATTCTAGAAGAATTGTAGTTACTGCATCTGTTAATCATGTTGCTTTTAATAGAGCTATTCCTTTAGGTAGCGTTGTAACTGTCGACGCAAAGGTTTCTAGAGCGTTTAAATCGTCTATGGAAGTTTATATAGATGTTTGGATAGAAGATAGAGAATCTGGCATTAGAGCTAAAGCAAATGAGGCTATATATACTTTTGTTGCTGTTGATGAAACTGGAAGACCAGTTCGTGTTCCAGAATTAAAACCAGAAACAGATATTGAAATAGAGCGTTTTAATGGCGCTTTAAGGCGTAAACAATTAAGTTTAGTTCTTGCTGGGAAAATGAAACCAAATGATGCTACCGAATTAAAGGCTTTATTTGAATAGTTTTAACTTTTATATTGTTTTACAACAAAATAGCACTTTAATTTTCTAGTCTTTAGAGTTTTAGAGTTGCTATATTTATTCTATTTCTACTGTTTTGCTTTAAATTTATCTTCTTACTCAACTTAGGGTAGCTATTAAACTAGTAAAATTGTTTAGATAAAAAATGCAGAGGCTATAAAATTGTTAGTGTATAACTGTATTACATTTTATAAATCCAACTCGCTGGGTTTTGAGTTTTAGTTTCTTTATATATACTAAACCTTAGCAAGCTTTCTCCAGTTCTTGGGTGTGTAAATACTTCACCTATATTTTGCTTTGTACTTACTTTATCTCCAGGTTTAACATAAAGCTTTCCTAAATTTTTATACGCAGTAATATAATTACCGTGTTTTATTAAAACTGTAGGGTTGCTCCTTTTTGGCTTTATAATTCTTAAGACTTCTCCTTTAAATACGGCACGAACTTTTGCTCCTTTGCTTGTAGAAATTCTCACTCCTGTGCTATTAATAGTAAGCGATCTATCTATAGGTGATGGTTGTTTCCCATAACGTACTTTTACTACGCCTTGTTCTACTGGCCAAGGCAACTTACCTTTACTTCCTAAAAAGTCTTTTGCCAATGCTTTATCTTCTGGAGCCATTGCAAATACCGCAGATTTTGTTTTCTTTTTACCTGCTTTTTTATTCGATTTTGCAATAGCGTCTCTAATAATTTTATCTATCTCTCGATCTATTCTATCGGCTTCTTTTTGCTTTGTTCTTATTTGGGCTGTATACTTCTTTAAATCCTTTTTTATAGCACTCATTATGGTATTATGCTGCTTCAATTCTTTTTCTAATTCTTTTTGAGCAACCTTATTTTCGGCTATAAGTTTATTTTTCTCTTCTTTTTGTGCTAATAACTTAATATTTACGTCTTGTAACTCTTTTGTTTTAACTTTTATATTTTCTCCTTGCTGCTTTTGGTAATCTGCATATTGGTTTATATACTGAAGTCTTTTGTATGCTTGTTTAAAGTTATTAGAAGATAATAAAAACATGACACGGCTTTGCTTGTTTTTGTTTTTATATGAGTTTTGAATCATATTAGCATAATTTGCTTTTAAGCCTTTTAACTCATCTCTAAGCGCTGTTATTTGCTTTTGGTTATTATTTATCTGTCGTGTTAATAAATTAGCTTGTTGATTTGTTACTTTAATTAAATCGCGTCTTACTCTAACTTTATAGTTTAAATCTTCTATTAGAGTTATTTCAGATTTCTCCTTAGACTTATTTGAAGAGACTAAATCATTAATTTTTTTAATTTCTCGACGTAACTCCACGCGTCTTGCTTCCAACTCTTTTTGCTTTCCGCTTTGTGATAGGGATATTGTTGTGCTTAATAAAAAGACACTTATAAAAAGGAGTAATTGTATTGATGGTTTTATCATTACTTTAATTCAATTTCATCATACCCTGAAGGTATTCTAAATGGAAACTTTAATTTCTGGTTTAAAGACACTGATTTAAATTCTAAATCTATATTAAGTTCTTCATTTGCTTGTACGGCAACAATATCCAAAATTTTAGGTAATGTTTCTGTTTCTACTTTTTGATATGCAGTATAATCTATTTGTAAATGCCGTTTCTCTTCAGATTGCGAAATCTGCTGAGAATCAAGCTTGAAAAGGCTTGGGTTAATTAGAAAAAATATTTCATATAATTCATCTTGTTTTTTAGGGCTTAACACATACGATTTATCATTTACATCTCCTTTATATCCTTTAGGTTCTAAATCTAAAATAGTCTCTCCTAATAATAAATTTTGTACTTTTTTAAAATCTAGCTCGGTGCCTAACAACTCACTTATGTAACTAAAATCTCCGTCAAAATAGGTTTTATCCCATGTATTATAAAAAGCAACACGGTTTGGTGTTATTAATGCTTTTACAATCCCTAATTTACTTAGCCAAATGGTTTTATCTTTTTCCATACGCATAGAAACTGTTACTGATTGGCTTTTTTTACCATCATTGGTTTCTATTTTTAAACGTGCTGCTAATGTTTTAAAATTAGACTTTTTACTATTTGTTTCTTTTATTATTTGCTTGGTAGATAAATTAGAATTTAATGTACCATTAGCTATTATTGTTTTAGCAGACTTACAGCCTGTACTAAACATTATTATAATTAAAAAAACGGAAAATTTAATGTTTTTACTATTCATTTAGTTTGAGTGTTCTAATGCTTTTGCTTTATCACTAAACGTTTTTGCTTTCTCTAAATTGTTTAAAGTAGTGTAAGCTTTACTTAATTGTTTATAAAAATCAGCTTCCATTTTATTATTATCTATAATATAGTCTAAGCCTGCATCTAAACTATCTACTGCATCACTTGCTCTATTTAAACGGTTTAATGCTACTCCATTTATAAGATATAAAACTGGCTGAGATGGAAATTTCTCTAATGCTTCATCGCTTTTTTTCTCAGCTTCTTTATATTGCTCTAAATCTATATGTAATAATAAGATGTTTCGTAATAATCCAAAATTATCGACTTCTAATCGTTGTGCTTCTAGATAGTGTTTTAACGCTTTTTCTTTATCTCCTTTTATTAAGTAATATTGTGCTAACTCTACCAATGTTTTTCCGTCTGTTGCAGTATTAGTAACCATAGTAGTAATTTCTACTAAATCTTTTTCGTATTGTTGATTTAATGCAACAAATTTTACAAAGTCTGATAACACTTTTGCTTTAGATTCTGGTTTTATTTTCCTGCTACTTAAAACAATTTTCATGGACTCAATCGCTTTTTCTGCTTCGTTTTTATCTAAATAAAACTTATATAAAGCTAAGTGAACTAATTGCGATTCTGGATTTATTTCTAATAGTTTTTGAGCCGTTTCAAATGCTTTCTTCTCATTGTTGTTTTCACTATACCTGTAAATAAGTTCGAGATAGTTTTTTTCTACATTTGGATTGTCTTCTACTCGTTCTTTTAAATTAGCTATTTGTTCTTTTTTTCGACCTGTTGCATTATAAATTTGGTTTCTAAGTCTATCTCTAATATCTGAAACTCCTAATTCATCGTCTAACTCGTCTAATACTTTTAATGCGTCTTTGTACTTTTTAGTTCTAACATAAATAGAAGCTAAGTCTTCTTTATAATCAGGATGAAATTTTACCAGTTGTTTAACTGTTTTTATAGCTTTATCGTAGTTTTTTTGCTGCACATAGGCTTCATAAAGCTCATCTAAATACCACTCATTATCTGGTTGTTTTTTTACTGCTTTTTTAAGAGCATCTTCTGCTGCACCAAAATTTTTGAGCTTGTTATAGTTTTTACCTAATTCATAATATAAAATAGATTCTGAATCGTCCAACTGCAAACATTTAAGTAATGCTGTTACTGCTTTATCATAGTTTTCAATTCCTTTTTGTTTTAAGGCTTCAAAAAACAATTCTTGATATTCATCTGAAACATTCCCTAAATCATCATCTGGTGTTTTATTGAAGTCTACTTGTGCACCACTTATTTTTGGGAAAATAAATAATCCTAGTAGAATATAAAGTATGTAGATTTTATGTTTCATAATATTTCCTGTTAGCAAACGGGAACTGTATAATCAATAGTTATTCCATAATTGTGTAATCGCCAATACTAATTTTAGTAAATTCTCCATTGTATTTAACGTGGTTACCAATCATAGCTTCGTCTAAATTAGCATTTTTTATAATTGTATTACTTTGTATTAGGCTATTTTTAACGCTTGCGTTTTCTATAACACAATTATTTCCTATGGATACGTTTGGCCCAATAGTAGCATTTTTTAAAATTACATGTTCTCCAATGTAACAGGGCTCTATAATTGTAGCGTTTTCTTGCTTTACAGAATTAGCTATTAATTGCTCTTCTCCATCTGCTTGTAAGAAGCCTAACATTCTAGTATTGGTTTCTAAAGTTACATTTTTATTTCCGCAATCCATCCATTCGCTTACTTCTCCTGTTTTAAAAACTTTACCATTAGCCATCATTCCTTTTATACCATCATTAATTTGGTATTCTCCTCCATTTATAATGTTATTATCTAAAACGTGTTGTAATTGTTCTTTTAAAACAGCAACATCTTTAAAATAATATATTCCAATTACTGCTAGATCGCTTACAAATTGTTCTGGTTTTTCAACTAGTTCAACAATTTCCTTCTTTTCGTTTAATTTAACGACACCATAGGCTTCAGGTTGCTCTACTTGTTTTACCCAAATTACAGCGTCTGCGTCTGGATCTAAGTTAAAATCTGCTCTAATTAAAGTATCTGCATAAGCAATTACTGCTGGGCCAGACAGAGAATCTTTTGCACACATAATAGCATGCCCAGTTCCTAAAGGTTGGTCTTGCCTATAAATAGAGGCTTTAGCTCCTAAACCTTTTGCTAATTCTTGTAAACTGGCAACTACATCTTCTCCAAACCAAGCTGGGTCTCCTAAAACAAAAGCAATTTCTTCTATTGGTTCATTTAAAACTTTAACTATATCTTTTACTAATCGGTGTACAATAGGCTGGCCAGCTACTGGTATTAATGGTTTTGGTACTGTTAAACTGTGTGGTCTTAATCGAGATCCTCGTCCCGCCATTGGTACTATTATTTTCATATTTATTACTACTAACGTAGGTGCCTTTTATTGTTAAACTTATTCTTATAAAATTAAAGAACACTATTAAATGTGTTTTTTAATTAAGGTTAATATTGTTTTTCTTAGCTACTGTTTTAAAAATATCCAATTTGCCTTTATCTTCTAAAACATTATACATAATCGATAACATTTTCTCTGCATCTTTTTTATAAGGTGATCCTATTTCAGTGTATAATACATAGGCCTGCATCATGTTATCTACAGCTAATTCATATTCTTTTTTCTCAAAATACATCCTTCCTAATCCGTAAGGTGCTTCTGGGTCTTTTTTATATATTCTTCTATACTTTTTATAATACTTAATTGCATTATCATACTGGCCTTCTGCTGCGTAAGCCACACCAATATTCATAAGTGGCATTTTGCCTTTAGAGTCTAGCTTTAATGATTTTTTATATGCTTCAATTGCTTTTTTATTATTTCCCAGTCTACGATACGTTATGCCTAAATTATCCCATGCAAAAGTAAATTTTTTGTCTATTTTTAGCGCCTTCTTGTAATACTCTAATGCTTTTTCGTAGTCTTGGTTTTCTCCTGCGTCTATTCCTAAATCATAATATTTTAAAGCTTCTTCTTTCTGTGATATCGATTTCTTTGAGGTTTCTTTATTATTAGAAAAATATAGACTTTCTAAATCTCCACAGGTTTCCAATAAGTAGGCTTCTATCTCTTTAAAATCTTCACTTTCATTTATTGATATATTAACTTCTAAAGGTTCTACATTAATGGTGTCTGTAGTTTTGTTTGTTGTTGTTTCTGGTAATGTGTCCTTTAATTTCTCTGAAATACCTGCTAACTTATTCGTTAATTGGTATGACATGTTAGCCGATTTGATACATTCTTTTATAGCTTCGCTTTTCTCTTTATAATCTAGTTTTAAATCCATTTTACCAATACATTCACAGGCATTGTATGCGACTTCTACTATTTTTTCTGAATTATCTTGTGCAAAACAAAAACTACTAAATAAAATAACTGTAATGTATACGGCTTTCTTCATCTCTACTCTTTTTAATTATTTAACTCCTGTGCTTCCAAATCCTCCTGCTCCGCGCTCTGTTTCTGTAAGCGTTTCTACTTCTACCCATTCTGCCCGTTCATGTTTTGCTATGACTAATTGCGCTACGCGTTCTCCATTTTCTACTGTAAAAGCTTCTTTAGAAAGGTTTATTAAAATTACACCTACTTCGCCTCTGTAATCTGCATCTATTGTTCCAGGCGCATTAAGCACTGTAATTCCTTTTTTAGCAGCTAGGCCACTTCTTGGTCTTACTTGCGCTTCAGCTCCTATAGGGAGCTCTAAAAATAGTCCTGTTGGTATAATAGCTCGCTCCATTGGACCTAATATCATATTTTCAGTAATGTTAGCTCTTAAATCCATCCCTGCTGAGGCTATGGTCTCGTAACTTGGTAAGGTATGATTAGATTTATTTATAATTTTTATTTGCATGTTTTTTATTCTATTGTTTAAACTACAATTAAGTCTCCTCTATTTTTTTATTAATTGTTTTAATTCTTTTTTCTCTAGAAGTATAGCAACCATCAAAAATAATAAAACTAAACCTGTGTTTATATAATAATTAGCATTAGTCTTTAATGCTGCTATCGAAAATAGGATAGCTAATACTAAATACCCCATTATTTTTTTAAGGTTATAAGGTACAGGATAGTATTTTTGGCCTAAAAGGTAAGATAATAACATCATTATTCCATAGGCTGCTAATGTTGCCCATGCAGCTGCAATAAAGCCTAGTTTTTCAATCATGATTAGGTTAAAAACAATAGTAACTACTGCTCCAACTATAGATAGATACATTCCATATCTTGTTTTATCTGTAAGCTTATACCAAATGGCTAGATTGAAATAAATTCCTAAACATAAGTTTGCCAATAATACTATTGGAACAATATCTATTGCTACCCAATAGGCTTCATCTCTTACAATAAGTAGTTTAAAAAAGTCTAAATATGCAACAACAAATACCAACATAAGACTTCCTACTATTACAAAGTATTTCATAATTGTGGCATAGGTTTCTCGTGCATTTTTTTCTTTTGCATGGTTAAAGAAAAAAGGTTCGGCTCCTAACCTAAATGCTTGAATAAAAATAGTCATAAATACTGCTATTTTGTAGCAACCACTATAAGCGCCATTAACATCTTTTCCTAATAAACTAGGTAAAATCCATTTATCGAAATTCTCGTTTATAACATAAGCTATACCAGCAACCATTATTGGCCAACCATAACTTAATAGTTGTTTAAAAATTGTAGTACTAAATTGTAGTTTCGTTTTAAAGAAGTATGGTATAAGTAATAGAAAAGTAACAATACTTGCTACTAGATTAGCTATAAATATATATTTCACCAGATCTGATGAGTCATAACTTGGAAAATTAATTTTAAACTTTGGTATTGCCCAAAGGAAAAAGAAATTTAAAACGACTACTACAATAATATTAATAATCTTTATTGCTGCGAATTTTATTGGCCTACCTGTAGCTCTTAAATACGCAAAAGGAGCTACAACTAATGTATCTAAAACCAATAAGCCTATTAACAAATTAAAATAGGTTTGATTAATTCCCATCCAATTTGATATTTGAGTGTTAAATAGTATTACTACAAGTAAAAATAAAAGGGTTGTTGTTATAAGGCTAATAAAAGTTGTGGAGAATACTTTGTTTTTTTCTTCTGTTTTGCTAAAAAACCTAAAGAAAGCGGTTTCCATTCCATAAGTTAGTAGCACATTAAAAAAGGCTGCATACACATAAAACGTTGTGTTATCTGAATAACTATTAGTTTCAAGCGTATCTGTATGTAATGGTACTAAAACAAAATTCATAAGACGAGGCAAAACGGTAGCTAAACCATATATAATTGTGTCTTTAAAGAACTTTTTAAGTACGCTCAATGTAGTATAAATTTAGCCTAAAAGTATTGAATTCATTAGACCTAAAAAAGTATTCTCTCTTGTTTTAGTTAACTGGTGGACTAGAAGGGTAATATTCTCCTGCTTTTTCTTTTAAATTACCTATTTTAACATATTTTGTTTCTCCTTCCTCTATGTAACTAATAACACATTCGTTGTTTTTTAATTCAAAAGGAAACTTTGGAAGTTTATTTCCATATTCAGATTTAGGGTCGCTACTCATGGTTAAGTCTATGGGCTTAGGCTTTTTAAGTGTTGCAAAATAAGATGCTTTGCCATTTCTTAATTTACCTTTCATCTTTCTAAAGAAAACACTATCTATAATAGCATTGTTTTTAGTTACTAAATTAGGAAAGTATATATTTATACCAGATCCTCCATCTTTTATTCCTGCAACCCATTCTTGAAAATAAGGTCGAGTATGCTCTATGGGCGCTTTGTCCTGTAGTTTTAGTTTAGAGCTAGAACAGTTGAAAAGTGTCATTATGGTAATTAATATTACAAGAGATTTGAAAGTGGGGCTTGAAAACGTCATTTGTAATTATGTTTTTCTAAAGATACGAATTACAATGAAAAATAGATGTTTACTGTTTTAAAAAGCTCTATCTATAAAAGTACAAAGCCTTACTTAAAAAAGTAAGGCTTTGTATATATTATATAACAACTCTGTTTTAGTTATTTAAAGCTTCTGCTCCACCAACAATCTCAAGGATTTCGTTAGTAATCGCTGCTTGACGTGCTTTGTTATATGTTAATTTTAATTGATCTCTTAACTCAGTTGCATTATCGGTTGCTTTGTGCATAGCCGTCATACGCGCACCATGTTCACTAGCAAAAGAATCTCTTATACCTTTATACAACTGTGTTTTTAAAGATTTAGGTATTAGCTCTTCTACGATTTCTTCTTTAGATGGCTCAAAGATATAATCTAGATTAGCATTTTCTTCTCCTTCTACTGGTACAATTGGTAAAAATTGCTCAGTCATTACTATTTGCGTTGCAGCATTTTTAAATTTATTGTAAACAATCTCGATTTTATCGAATTCACCTTCAACAAATTTCTCCATTAACATCTCTGCTATTTCAGCAACATTATCGAATGTTAAATCGTCAAAAATTTCACTTTTATTAGCAATAACACATCCTAATTTTTCAAAAGCATCATTTGCTTTTTTTCCAACAGCAATAACAGAAACATTTTTGTCTGCATGCACATTGTTAATTAAGTTAGTTGTTTGCTTAATAATGTTAGAATTAAATGCACCACATAATCCTCTATTAGAAGTAATAGCAACTATAAGTACATTTTTTACTTCACGTTGCTCCGCAAATTTACTTCCAGAATCTGCATCAAGTGTTGCGCTTAAATTTTGTAAAAGCTCTGTTAACTTATCTGCATAAGGACGCATAGCAGTAATAGCATCTTGTGCCTTCTTTAACTTTGCAGCAGATACCATTTTCATAGCACTGGTAATTTGCATTGTAGAAGATACAGATGATATTCTGTTACGTATTTCTTTTAAGTTTGCCATTTTTTTAGAATTAAGTATTGAGTATTCAGTAGTGAGAATTATAGTATCTCACTACTCAATACTGAAATCTAATTATCCTTTATATTTAGCTGAAAGGTCTTTACATACAGATAATAGTGTGTCTGTAACCTCATCAGTTAATTTTCCTGCTTTTAGAGTGTCTAATACATCTCTATGTTTAGCATTTAAAAACTCTAAGAAATCTCTTTCGAATTCTTTTACTTTATTTACAGGAACGTCTTTTAATAAGTTTTTAGAACCTGCGTAGATAATTGCTACTTGGTCTTCTACTGTATAAGGATCGTTTTGACCTTGTTTTAAGATCTCTACGTTACGCTTACCTTTTTCAATTACGTTTAATGTAACGGCATCTAAATCTGAACCAAACTTAGCAAACGCTTCTAATTCACGGAACTGTGCTTGATCTAATTTTAATGTACCTGATACTTTTTTCATTGATTTAATCTGTGCAGAACCTCCAACACGTGATACAGAAATACCCACGTTAATTGCTGGGCGTACACCAGAGTTAAATAAATCTCCATCTAAGAAGATTTGCCCATCTGTAATAGAAATTACGTTTGTTGGGATATATGCCGATACGTCACCTGCTTGTGTTTCGATAATTGGTAATGCAGTTAAAGAACCACCTCCTTTTACTAATGGTTTTAATGACTCTGGAAGGTCATTCATTTCCTTAGCAATGTTATCATCGTTAATTACTTTTGCAGAACGTTCTAATAATCTTGAGTGTAAGTAAAATACATCCCCAGGATATGCTTCACGTCCTGGTGGACGTCTTAATAATAAAGATACCTCACGGTAAGCTACGGCTTGCTTTGATAAATCATCAAATACAATTAAAGCTGGTCTACCTGTATCTCTAAAATATTCTCCAATAGATGCTCCTGTCATTGGTGCATATACTTGCATTGCAGCAGGATCTGATGCATTTGCAGCTACTATTGTTGTATAAGCTAAAGCTCCTTTTTCTTCTAAAGTTTTAGCAATGTTTGCTACTGTTGATGCTTTTTGTCCAACAGCTACATATATACAATATACTGGGTTACCAGCATCGTAAAATTCTTTTTGATTTAAGATTGCATCAATACAAACTGTTGTTTTACCAGTTTGACGGTCACCAATTACAAGCTCACGTTGCCCTCTACCTACTGGAATCATCGCATCAATTGCTTTAATTCCTGTTTGTAATGGCTCTGTTACTGGCTCTCTATAAATAACTCCTGGTGCTTTACGTTCTAAAGGCATCTCGTAAGTTTCTCCAGTAATAGGTCCTTTTCCATCGATAGGGTTTCCTAAAGTATCTACAACACGTCCAACAATGCCTTCTCCTACTTTAACAGATGCGATACGAGAGGTACGTTTTACTGTAGAACCTTCTTTTACTCCAGTTGATCCTCCTAATAATACGATACCTACGTTATCTTCTTCTAAGTTAAGTACAATACCTTCTGCACCACCATCGAATTCTACTAATTCTCCGTATTGTGCGTTAGCTAATCCGTAAGCACGTACAATACCATCACCTACAGTTAATACTGTTCCAACTTCGTCCAATGAAGCACTTGCTTCAAAGCCTGAAAGTTGTTGTTTTAAGATTGCTGATACTTCAGCTGGTTTTACTTCTGCCATCTTATTATTTATTTAGATATAAATATATCTTAGTTTAATGTAAATTCTCTTTTTAATTTGTTTAGTTGATTTGCAATACTTGCGTTGTATTGTATATCTCCTACACGTAAGATGAAACCTCCTAAAATGTCTTCATCTATAATATTTTCTACCTCAACTTCTTTTCCAGTTAATTCTTTAACTTTCGCTAAAACTTTTACTTTTAAGTCGTCTGTTAATGGTAAAGCAGTAGTTACTGTAGCTACTTCTGTTCCTCTTTGCTCATCATACAGTCTTGTATACTCTAGAGATACATTTTCTAATAAAGCTATTCGCTTGTTAGTTATTAATGTATCAATTGCATTAACTGTTAATGCATTAGAACCTTTAAAGATTTCTAATAATGATGCTTTTTTAATTGAAGAACTTACTACAGGACTATTAAGCATGTCGCGTAAGTCTTTACTTTCTGCAATAGTATTAGCGATTAACTTCATATCATTATTTACAACTTCAGTTGTTTTTTGATCTGATGCTAAACTTAACACTGCTTTTGCGTAACGTATTGCTGCTCTTGACCCTGCCATATTGTTTAGTTAAGTTTTGCTTCTCCTAATAAAGACTCTACTAAAGCTAATTGCTTGTCTTTGTTAGATAATTCTTGACGTACTACTTTTTCTGCGATATCTACAGATAATCCAGCTACGTGATTTTTAAGTTCTGCCATAGCTGCTTTCTTTTCACTTTCTATTGCAGCTTGTGCTTGTGCTATCATTGTGTTTGCTTGTGTCTGAGCTTCAGTTTTAGCATCCTCAATCATTGTGTTTTTAAGTTCACGCGCTTCTTTAAGCATAGATTCACGCTCAGCACGTGCTTCTTTTAATAGCTTATCGTTATCTGCTTGAAGGTTTTGCATTTCTAACTTTGCATTCTCTGCTGCATCTAATGCACTTTGAATTCCTTCTTCTCTTTCATTTAAAGAATTAAGAATTGGCTTCCAAGCAAACTTCACCATTAGGAAAATTAATCCTAATAATAAGATTGTTGAAACAACAAATAATCCTGGTGAAAAGTCATTTAATAATTTATCCATTTCTAAATGTATTTATTTTTTTCCTGTTTAATTTGAAAAACACAACCTGCAACCAACCGTTGCAGATTTGTGTTTTAATAGTTTGATTGCTGCTTATTTCCCTAAGAATAAAGCACCGAATGCTAAACCTTCTAAAAGTGCTGCAATAATAATCATCGCTGTTTGGATTTTTCCTGTTGCTTCTGGCTGACGTGCAATACCTTCCATTGCTTTTCCACCAATTTGACCAAGACCAATTCCTGCTCCGATTACGATTAAACCTGCTCCAATTAAATTGTACATAATAATTGATTTATTAAATTAAACAAATGTATTAATGATGCTCGTGCTCTGCTACTGCCATACCTATAAATAATGCTGAAAGCATTGTAAAGATATAGGCTTGTAAGAAAGCTACTAAAACCTCAATTAATGTTATAAAAAATGATAATACTAATGACAACCCTGTTGCACCAACCACACCAAGTGATTCTTTTAATGTGAACATAATTGCAATTAGACTCATTACCACAATGTGACCTGCTGAAATGTTTGCGAATAAACGCACTAATAACGAGAATGGCTTGATTACTAAAGCTCCTGCTAATTCTATAATTGCTAAAACTGGGCGAATTAAAACTGGTACTCCTGGCATCCATAAAATATGCATCCAATAATCTTTATTACCACTAACTGTATATATAATTAATGTAAAAATAGCTAAACATGCTGTTACTGCTAACTGCCCTGTAACATTAAACCCAAGAGGTGTTAACCCTAATAAGTTTAATAACCATATAAAAAAGAATACTGTTAATAGGTATCCTGTAAATCTTCTGTAGTGTTTCTCTCCAATGTTTGGTCTTGCAATCTCATCTCTAACATATAAAACTAAAGGCTCTAATACACGAGCAAACCCTGTAGGTATTTTCTTTGTTTTGTATTGTTTTGCTAAACGTGAAAACCAAAGTAGCATTAATAACCCTATTACTAAAATTCCAAAAGCACTTTTAGTAATTGAAAAATCTAATACTTTGTGAGCATTTGTAGCATGGTGAGTCTCATCGAAAGCAACTTTAGAAGCTCCTGGCTCCAACTCATAAATTTTAGAATGAATTTTAGCGAATTTTAGTCCATTTTTCTCAACAATTACATGTCCATCATCATTATGATGAAATTCAGATGACATAAAAGTTGTCAAACCTTTACTTGTCCATAAAATCACTGGTAACGGAAAACCAACATGTTTACGTTCTCCAGCATCATTTGTATAAGAATACAAACTGAAATCATGAGAGTCTTGAATATGATGTAAAATATATTCTTCTACCTCTTTTTTCGTATCTACCTGACCTCCATCTTTATCGGTCGTTTCAGCCACTGCAAAATTACTTGCTAGGAGTGCACATATAATTACGAAAAATTTAAAAGTTTGTTTAGCTACCTTCATTGTTAATAAAATAAAAAAAAACCGCGTTTTTAAATTCCGTGCAAAGGTAGTTAATTATTTGAAAATAAAATTAATTTTTAGATAATAATGTTTTAAGTTATTTTGGGTTTAAAATTCTTGAAATAATATAAACCTCAAAAAACAAAAAAATAAACACTGGAATTAATAGACTAAAGCTTTCTATTTTAGTTAAATTCTCTATTTCGAATATAGAGTCTTTAAATACAGCTCCAAAAAATAATAGCTTAGTAACAAAAGAAAAGATGTATATAAATCCTATTTGATTTGCCCACTTCTCTGTCTTCGATAAAAACATTAAGCTTATACATATGAATAATGAGGCTAAAGCATGAAAAACATATATATCTAATAAAGCAAAACGTAATAACTTGCCTAGACTACTAAGAGCATAGTTATGACTCAGGAAAACAACTACTGCTGTAGTTATTAAAAGAAGACAATATTTAAAACTATTTTTAATCATTGTCTTTAGATATTTTCAAAACCTGACTTATTACTAGATACATTGCAGCGAAAACAGCAAAAAGAGTAATTATTTTTTCCCAAATTTCAAGATTATATTTTTCATCTAACCAAGAACCTAAAAGGTTACCAAGATATATTGTTGCTCCCATTTGAAAAGCAACTGTAGTAAATCTTAAATATGGACTAGGCTGTTTTTTTGGTTTTTGAGCCACTTTGTAGTTCCTTTATTGTTGTTTGCATAACACACGACACATTAAATGTAGCTCCAGGTTCTACAGCTAATTTTTGTATTGTTACCTCTCCTTCTATTTGAGCAGATGATTTTAAAGTTAGTGTTCCTGCTAAATTTAATTTTCCTGAAAATTTACCTTCAAAATACGCATTAGCACTTTCTAGAGTTCCAATAATTTCTCCTGTTTTCCCAACTACAACTTTTCCTGGTGTTTTTACATTACCTTCTATTACACCGTCTATTCTTATATCTCCTTCACTAGAAAAATCTCCTACTATTTTAGTGCCTTTTGCTATTTTATTTTGAATGGAGGTACCGTCTTGTCCTTTGTCTTTTTTGTTGTCGGAAAACATTTGCTATTAATTTTAGGGGATTATACTTTGCTATTATTGTGCTGTTAAATACGCTTCTAAGTTTTTGTGAATTTGTATAATTCTATAATTATCGGAAGAAATAGCAAACGATGGTTTTTCTATTTTATACCCTTCTCCTTCTTCTAATAATTGAGAAAACCCTTTTGCACCTTCTATACTTTTTAAGCCATGTACTACAACAAAGGTTGTATTTGGGTTGTACAAATCTATAGATGTTGTTAATTCGTAATACTTTACTTTTTTCACAGCTTCATCCAGAGCTTTTACAAAATCGTTAATCTCTTCTTTTTCTGCATTTTTAAATTGGTATATTACCTTAAAATGCTTGGCATCTGCATCATCGTTAAAGTTTTTATTAGAGATTACTTTAAATGCTTTATTAATAATGTCCTGTGCTTGTACTCCTTCTTCTGTATTGGCATAATCTACTGCAATTGCATTTATACCTTTACTGTAAGCTTCAAAACCATATAGTCTACCAGATGCTGTTGCTTTTAATAGCTCGAATTTTGGCACGATAGCATCTCCTTCGAGTGCAGTAATATAATTCTCAGATTTTTCTATAACTTCTGCATATTTTTGTTCTTCGAATAGTTTATACGTGTTTTCATAAAGACTCTGCGGGCTATTTTCATCTTTAGCTGCTACAGATTCTGGATTACTTAAAATTTGTGCATAACGAGAGTCTGGGTAGTTCGTTATAATTTCGTTTTTAACTATCGTTGCTTCTCCATTTTCTTCTAAAGCTTCATAAATTTTATATAAGTTATATTTAGAAGGTAATATTAATCGTTCTTCTGGATTGCTTTTTAATAAGTTTAAAAATTTACTTTTTGATAGGTTATATTCTTTAAACTTTTCTTTATAAATTAACCCTAGTTGGTAATAAGCATAGTTTCTATCTTTTGACAGGCTATCTATTACTTTCTGTTCTGTTGGTATTTTAGCTATATACGTTTGCGGGTTGAAAGCTTCGCTATTTGCATCTACATCTAAAATTCCTGTTCCTGACGCAATGCCTATTCCTGTTGATGCTTTAGAGCTAGACCACCTCCAATTGTCTTTTAATTCGCGTTCTCCCCATATTTTTAAGAACTCGTTTCTACCATACCCTACTGTTTGCGTATTATAAAAATAGAATGAAGATTCTGCATTTGGCCCTCCTTTAGGGGTTACAATGTTTCCGCTTCCAGTATTATTTATTGCTAAACCTTGTTTTTGAGCTTCGATTTCTTTTCGTTCTTTTTCAGCTTCTGCCTCTGCTTTTAGCTTACTTGTGTATTCTTCAAAATAACTTAAGCGTTCGACATCTGTCATTCTTACAAGCCCTAGAATACTATCGTTTGCCTCTGCAATATCTTCATATCGTATTACGTCGTCTAGATTTTCTCTTTTTCGTTTTATTACTCTAAATGGCTTACTGTCTTTAACCATATTAGTCATTGTGCTATCGTAATATGCTCCTGCATCTTTGTATGCGTTTGCATCGAAACTCATATCTCCTAATGTTTCAAAGTTTTTAGCTACTAAAATTTTGTCTTGAGATTGGGTTCTTATAGATTTATTATAATAAGCAAATGCTAAAGAGTCGTTATTTGTTTTAAGGTGGTATTCTCCTATTTGGTGATAAATTTTACCTAAAAACGGTCTGTTTTCTCTGTCTTCTTCTAAATCTGTTAGGTATTCTAAAAAAGCTATTTTGTCTCCTTTTTCGTAATCGAAGTTTTTAGATTTCTCTACATGTGCTGCAATATGATATTTACGAGGAATTTTTCTGTTTAATTCTATAACCTTATCGAAAGCTATGTTAGCACTATCTTTATCGTTTAACGCATTATACAGTTGTCCTTGTATAAAACGGTAGCGTCCTTCTTCGTTTCGTTTTTTTGCAACATCTGCTGCTACACTTATTTGTGTTAGTGCACTGTCTAAAGACTTTGTGTTTATATAGGCTTGTGCTAATATAGATGTAGCATCTGCTAAGTCTTGTCCTTTTAATTCTTCTTGGTCTAGTAAACGTTTTAAGTTTTTTATAGCTAATTCATTATTTTCTAAACGAATATTTGTTTTCTCTCTCCAAACTTTTGCTTGATTTATATTACTACTTGCCGGGTACTTATACAGAATATAATTAAAGGCTTCTAGTGCTGGTACAAAGCGTTGATCGAAATATCGTGCTTTCCCTAATAATAAGTAGGCTTCGTCTATTTGAGGGTTTTTTTCTTTTCCTTGAATATTCATACCGTGTCGCTGCACGGCTTTTACGGCTTTTTCTTCGGCTTTAGAAAAACTCTCATTTTTAGATTGCCCAGGCAAAATAGCATCTTCATCTACTTGCATACGCTCTATAGGAAGTATCTCCCAATAATTGTCTTTATATGAATTATTAAGGTTCTCTCTTCCTTTTTCTAAGGCTTCATAACCATTGAATAGAGTATTATACTCTGCGGTTACCGCATGAAAATTTCTACTTATAAAATTGTCTTTTTTACGAGAGCAACTTGTTATAATTACTGCAGAAACTGCTACGAATACTATGGGTTTTAGTGCTATTTTCAACGTTGTTGTATTTAGTCTAATACATAAACTTTAAACTTGCGCAAATATTATATATTTATCGCACAAGCACGTAAAAATAAGCATCTTTTTCAGTTTTTACCAATTAAACTGAAAAATTGAAGGCTTTTACACTTCGCTTGCTTGAGAAAAATGTGCTTCTAATTCTTTTAAAGTTGCTTCGCTTGTTTTTAAATCTTTAACAACTTCTCCTTTTTCCAAAACCACAATACGCTCGCAAACGTCTGTAACATGCAATAAATCATGGCTAGATATTAAAACCGTTACGCCTTGTTTTTCGGCTAAATTTTTCACGATTCCTTTTAATCGTATTTGCGTGGTTGGATCTAGGTTAGCAAAAGGTTCATCTAAAATAATTACTTCTGGATTTCCTATTAATGCTGCTACAATCCCTGCTTTTTTCTGGTTTCCTTTACTTAGGTCTCTTAAATACTTTTTCTGCCCTAAGATTTCCCCGTGAAAAAAGTCTTCAAATTGCGATAATAGTGCATCAACATCACTCGGTTTTTGTCCTCTAAGCTCTCCTATAAAGTAGAAGTACTCTTCTGCTGTTAGGTAGCCTATTAAAAAACTTTCATCTATAAACGAAGCGGTAAACGGTTTCCAATCTTCACTTTCATGAACCATAACACCATTGTTCTCTATATGGCCAGTTGTTGGTTGTATTAAATCTAATAACAAACTAAAATAAGTGGTCTTTCCAGCTCCATTGTTTCCTACTAGCCCAAAACTTTGTCCTTTTGGTATTTCTATGCCTTCTATATTTAAAACAGTGACATCATTATATTTTTTTGAAAGATTTGATGTTATTATCATGATCTTGTTTAGTTTAAGTGTTGTGTTATTTTTTTTCTGAAAAAGCTGCTATTGTTTTGTATTTTCCTTTTTGGTATTCTGCTTCAATTTTTCTAAAAATAAAGTTTCTAAAAATTATTCCTAATGCTCCACCTAGCGCTAACGTAATAATCCCTGCTTCATAATTTATTAATTTATACGGTATATAAAACAATAGCATTGGTAATAAAAACTTTGGTAATGCTATAAGTAACTGGGTAGGATTAAATCCATTTGTATTACTAAATGCTTTTGCTTTTACATTTAACTCTACTGGCACTCTATTTAAAACACCTCCATACAGTGTTAAAAAAGAGTTTAACCCTATGTTAAACAATGCTCCTGCCGCGATCATTCCGAAAATATCCCACCCAAAGTAAATGTATGGTGTGCTTAAAATAAACGATAATATTACCGCAAAAACCATTAAGTACCATTTAGATTGTAAATAGGTTTTGTATGGTATATTCTGGCTCATTAACATTTTATAGTATTCGCTATCCCAAGAGGGTACTAATTGCCCAAACGTCATTAAAAATCCTCCTGTTACAAACATAGATGCAAAAGCTAAAAATGCAGGCATACCTCTGTAAGTCTCTTGTGTGTAAAATATTAAGCCATAAAAAAGAAAAAGAAAAGACATAAACATAACTTGCCTAGGCCTTACATTTCTCCATATTAGCTTTACATCGTTTTTAATAAATGGTGCCACGGCTCCAAAGCGATTCATCCAAGATAAATCTGCTGCATTTACTTCTTTCACTTTTTTAGATACAGCATCGTCTAAATAAAATCCGTTCTTTATAAAATTAAAGTTTACTCTATAAAGTATAATAGCTAATAATATTGGTACAATAGCTAAATATGGGGTGTTGTATAGATAATTAAATGCAACTCCTATAGGTTTTGATATTTTAAAGCCCCCATAGACTTCCATAGCTACAAAAGCGACTAGTAATGTTAAAATAGCATAAAAGGCTTTATTATTTTTATTAATTAAAAAGTTTAGAAAGTTATTAGAAAGCGTAATTGCTACCATAGCCAAAAGCCAGCATAACACATTTATTACTGGATATCCCTGCGCTAATAACACAATACTAAATGGCACGAATATAAATAATGGTAAAAAGTTAAAAAACGATATACTTGTTTTTCCTAACAGAAAATGAATGACTGTATTTCGTTTAACAGGAATCGTCATTAATGGCTTTACATTCATTACTGGTAATTGCTGCATAAAATAACGAATAAGTAAATCGAAAAGAAACCAGTAAATTAAAAAATTATTGACTGTTTGAATAGGATCGACTGTTGGTATTGCTTTTTTAAGAATGAAAAACAATCCTGCACCTAACATAATTGCCGCCCCTCCAAAATATAACACAGCTAAAAAGAGTAATATTTTAATTGCCAATCCTTTTTGGAAATAGGAAGCCCGCCTAAATTGCTTCCACTCCAAACTTATAAAACGTTTAAACATATTATTATTTGATTAGATTTAAATGTTAGTATTATAAAACTGAAAATTGTTACAAACTATATTCTATATAGGTTTCTTTTAACAAGTATTCTACCTCTTATTGCAATAACACTAGACTAATGTAACTGTATAATATAGTAATGAAACTACATATTAAATTAAGAATGCATTAATTTATAATATGTTTTATATTTATTAGCTGTTTTTAGATAGGTATCTATACTTGCTCTAACAAAAGGGTATAGCACAAAAATCATAATTATAAATATAATATAAGGTTTAGGCTCTCCTTTGTCATAAAAAAGATTCATTGTATTTAAAGGCAATTGCACAAGCATAACTAAACCAAATAATTGGTTTGTAACTAGACTCATGTTTAATGATTTACGAATGAATTTTTTATTAACACCATATAAAAGAATATAAGTATAGGGTACAAAAACAAAAGCTACCCCTAAAATTAATGCTGCTTTTTCTGAATTCTGAAAAACGATAAATAGCGAGAAGATTATTACAATATATTCTAATAAAAATTTAGGTGTTTTAAAATTGTCCAATACCGTTCTCCATATTTGTTTTCTTAGCTTTCTCCCTAATTCTTTTTGCTTTGATAATGTGAATTTATTAAAACCCTTATTATCACTATATAATGCTTTATTAAATATAGATGTTAAACTTACTCCATAAGTATTAGCAGTATTACCAAATCCTTTATGAACTTCAATTAATGCTTCATTAAAAGAAATACCTTCGTTTGTTATTTTGTACTCAACTGCTAAAATTATATGATCTAATAACTCTAAACGAACGTCCCAATATTTCACGCCATTCTTAATTAAATATTGGTCTATAAACTGTATTTCTTCTTTAGAGAGCTTCACTTAAATAATATTTTTAAACTTTAGTTCAGATTCTTTTTTAAATTTAACAGCAGTCATTAAGAATAAAACAGGCAGTATAAATAAAATAGATTTCCCTATTAAATAAACATAGGTATAGCCTTTAGAAAAATCAGGGTTATATTTAAAATTGAAAATTATATACACATATAAGAAACACATCCCGAAAACAATCAGCAATCGTTCTAAGGCAGAATATCTTATCTTATTTTTCCACCAGGTTATTATATTCATCAAAATAAACCCCAATATTAAAAAGGCAGTAACATTGCTAACAAGATCATTAAAAGTTTGAACCTCTAATTGGTTTAGTCCAAAATATAATATCAACCCAATTATTATAAACAATAAACCTCCTTTTATTGAAAACAACTCCTTAAAAAGTGTTTTTAATATTCTTTTATCTGTTGCTTTTATAAATATCCTGTAATTATCTAATATGGTCTTTTTATTTTTCACCATATAGTCTTTAAAAATAACATAAAAAGATCTATCATCACCAGTTCTTATTTGCTCTTCTATTTCTGTAGCAATATGATCTATCATCTCTAACCTAACATCATTATAAATAATCCCCGAATTACCCAGGTAATTATCTATAAACTCTATATTTTCTTTTGTTAATGTATTCATTATTCTAAGCTAAATTTAGGATTAACTAATGCTTGCATTGTTTTAATATAACTTTCTAATTCTGCTAACTTATTAACGGTTTCTTTAGTCCCATTTTCTGTTAACTTATAATATTTACGGAGTCTGTTATCTACCTTTTGTACTTCTACATCTAGTAAACCTTCTGCTTCTAACTTATGCAGCGCAGGGTACAAAGCACCTTCTGTTATTTTTAGTTCGCCTTTTGTTATCTCTTTAACTTTTTGAGTTATTTCGTAACCATACATTTTATCACTCTCATTTAAAAGTTTTAAAATAATGGTCGCTAAACTCCCCTTATATAATTTTGAATTGCTCATAACACAAATATATACATAATTTTCTTATGCATAAGAAAATTATGTATTATTTTTTTCATAATTGGTTTATTTAACTAAAACGGCTTCACTATTTTTACAAAAAAATTATACGATGTCTCAATTTTATAAACTTACAATACAAAATATACATAGAGAAACTGCTAAATGTGTTACGCTTACATTTAATGTTCCTAACGATTTAAAAAATACTTTTGCATTTAAAGCTGGACAATACATCACTTTAAAAGCAAATATTAATAGTAACGACGTAAGACGTGACTATTCATTATGTTCTTCTCCTAAAAGTGGTGTTTTTAAAGTAGCTGTAAAAGAAGTAGAGAATGGTACTTTTTCTAAATATGCTAACAATGACTTAAAAGAAGGTGATACTTTAGAGGTTGCACCACCAAACGGACGTTTTATTTTTGAAGCTGATGCTTCTAAAACCAGAACTATTGCAGCTTTTGCTGCTGGTAGTGGGATTACACCTATATTAAGTATTGCAAAAACAGTTTTAGAAAACGAGCCTAATAGTACTTTTATATTAGTTTATGGAAACAAAACAATACAAGACACTATATTTTTAAATGAATTATTAGAACTACAAAACACATACAGCAATCGTTTTACTATACAATTCGTTTATAGTAAAGCACAAGAGCAAAATGCTCTTTTTGGAAGAATAGAAAAAAGCACTGTTAACTTAATTGTTAAAAATAGATATAAAGATGTTACTATTAATGCCTTTTACTTATGCGGACCAGAAGCTATGATTAATACCGTTAAAGATGTCCTATCTGAAAACGGCATTGTAGATTCTTCTATTTTTTACGAGCTTTTTAAAGCTTCTACACCAACTAATGCTGAGGAAAATATTGGTGCAGACGGCAATACCTTAATAAAAGTTATTGTTGATGATGAAGAAGCTACTTTTAAAATGTCTCAAAAAAAGACCATACTTGAAGCTGCTTTAGATCAAGATTTAGATGCGCCCTACTCCTGTCAAGGAGGTATTTGTAGTAGTTGTATTGCAAAAATAACAGAAGGTAACGCGGTAATGAGACAAAACAATATTCTTACCGATAGTGAAGTTGCAGATGGCTTAGTGTTAACATGCCAAGCACAGCCTACTACAGCAAAAATAACAGTAGATTATGATGATGTATAAGTAACCCTTATTACAAACTTTCTTTGTTCTTGTACTGCGAGGGTGTATACCCTGTATATTTTTTAAAAGTTGAATTAAAACCAGATTTCGAATTGAAACCAGACAATCCCCCTATGGCTTCAATTGTATAATTTTGATGATTTTTGTCGGTTAGTAGTTTCTTTGAGTATTCTATTCTGTAGTCATTGATAAAATTAGAGAAATTTTTATCATATCTCTTATTTATTAAATGAGAGAGGTATTTCTCATTTGTTCCTATGTCTTTTGCCAATGTTTTAACCGTAAGCTTTGAGTTTAAAAATACACTCTCCATTTTAATCTTTTGAATGAGTTTTTCATTTATATCATTCAAAACCTTATCGAAATCTTCCCCTTCATTATCATCGACCATTACTTGAGAATGAGCAACCTTCCATACACAATAATATGAAACTATAAAATATAGTATGTAATAAAACTTCAACGTTGTTTTTAGATATGAATCTGACATGAAATAATTCTGAATAATCCATATCAATATGTAAACATCGTAAAGTAAAACGAAACAAAACAAGAAAAACTTATTCTTATCCTCTATATAAAGTTTCTTGGAGGGTATGTATTTGAGTAGTTTATAAGCTTTATAACTGTAGTATATTGTTGATATAGGAAAAATAAATAGAATAATTACATAATTGGAATAACTCATTACATTTTCTACAACTTCATATGTAAAATTATCATCGTCCTTTTCTATACCAAAATATATTAAGCAGAAAATATTGATAAGAAATAACGCTGCTGGTAAATAATAATTTTTATTATCATACACCCCTATTTTCAACCTATCATACACTATGTTGTATAATAATGGAGGTAATAACGTAAGCCAAACAAAAAACAGTAGAGAAAAAACATTTATTACTTCTTCTACAAAAACAGATTTATAATCTGATGCTACAATCAAACTACCAAAAAGCAAAAACCAAGACAGGTAAAAAAAGAGTTCTATTCTGCTTCTCTTCTTTTTAGCATAATGAAAAAGAGCCATTGAAAAGGCCAAAAAGGATATTGTAATTATTGCAGGTTTCATAAAATTAGCTGGGACAACTAACCAAATATAGGGAAAATAGTACTGATTCCGTAATACTGTACATCATCAAATCTTCTTTTATACATAGTATCTATAGATTTGAAAAAATCTAAAAAAAACGCCATGAAAACAAATCATTTTATTCTAATGTTGTTTAGTATACTAACTACTCTTACCTATTCTCAAGTAGGTATTGGCACAACATCTCCTGATGCAACTTTACATATAGTTGGGACTACAACTTTAGGAAGTACTGGTGGTACTACTAATTTAATTAATGAAGATTTTTCAAGCTACACTGTTATCCAAAACTATAGCCCCGATGCTTCATGTACAACTACCACAGGTTGGATTACCAGTAGCACTGCACCAGCCACATACGAATGTTCTAATTGTGTTGCTCCCTATTTATATATTGATTCAGACGATTCTGGGTGCGATCAAAATGCTACTGCTTTACTTAATTTTACTCCAACAACAACATCTGTAGACCTCTCTTTTGATTATGCTGTTAGAGAATATTCTTCTGGAGCTGATTCTTTTAGAGTTTATTTACATGATGGCACCTCACAAGTTGGAGCAAATCTTGTAAATATAAATACTGGAGGAGATACAGATACCTCTTATTCTGGAACATTAACCGTAACAGCTGGCACAGGCTACTCGTTAAGGCTAGAGTATATTGGAACATATGCTTACGGTGCCACTGTAGATAATGTTCTAGTAACAGAGACCTCTACAGCCAGTTCAGGTAGCTATACTTTTAGGCTAGAAGATGGCCAACAACAATCTGGTTATGTTCTTACAAGTGATGCCAATGGCTATGCAACATGGATGGCTCCCAACGGAGGTTCTGGCACAGATAGCCAAACACTTTCTATAACTGGAAACCAATTAAGCATATCCAATGGCAATACAGTAACTATACCAACTTCTGGAGGAACTGGAATTTATACTTTTACGAACGGGTTGACAGAATCTTTAGGGACTGTTAGATTAGGTGGCACTCTAACTAATGCTACTTATTTAGATTTAAATACTAATGATTTATATTTTGAAGGTAGTGGAACAGGAAATATTACTTTTGAAGACAATGCAGGCCAACCCGCTATGACTACGAATTTTGCAGAAGGCTATATAAACTTTGGCTCTGGTAGTGCTTTTGTAGATGCTGACGATGGAACCACATTTACCGATACATATGGAGGTGGCCCATTTACTAAAACGTTTGTTTTAGGCGCCTATAATGGAGCATCTGGAGGAACTTCAATAGCTTTAGGCTCCATAGAATATATCGTTGATGGAACCAACGAGTTATTCTATGAAGGTGGTGCATTTAGCCCCATGACTAACCTTGGAGCAGATCTAGGAGCAGATCCTTTTTCTGGAACCACAAGAATGTGGGATGATGTCTACGCAGATGACTTTATCACACCAACAAATACATACTCTAGAAATAGTGGAAGGGCATCAAATTTAAGTCAAAGAGGGTTGTCTGAAATATTAAGATTGAAACCCATCTCTTATTTAGACAATACATCTACTGTTAATAAAACTAGTATACCAGACAATTTGAAAGATACTAAACTGGGCTTCTATGCCAATGAGCTTCTAGAAGTTATTCCAGAAGCTGTTAAAACTTCCGATTGGGTACATCTCGATGAATCTGACAGAAAAACGAGAGTTACCTATGCTAAACCAAAAGGCATAATGCCTTATCAAATTATACCAGTAACAGTAAAAGCTATCCAAGAACAACAAGAGCAAATAGAGTTATTAAAAGAGGCTGTAGAGGAATTAAAGAAACAGAATAAATCTCTTAAAACATTAATAGAATCAAAAAAGTAATTAGCTTAAAAGCTATCGAAAGTAAACTACAGGTTGTTAACGATTAAAATACTTTTAATCTATAAAAACAAACACTTTATCGAAATGATATTATTTTTCTCATTTAAAAGTATTTTTTATCGACAAAACGCTTAAATTTATTTTAGTTTATAACTCTAAAAATAGATTTGTTAGTTTAAGGGATGATACTCGATTTTAAGATTGTTATAAATTAAAATGTCTCATCTTTCGGTGAGACATTTTTTATATAATACTTTCTAATCGCTGTATTATTGTTTCTGGAGTAATTGTTCTTGCCGCATCTTCATAATCATCAGGATATTTATTTCCATAAATAGAGGTAGGTATTAAAGGGTATTTCGTTCTATCTGGAAGTATTTGGTGTTGCTCTGGTTGTGCAAATGGAGCAAAGCCTGCATAAGGGTG
Organism: Pontimicrobium sp. MEBiC06410; assembly: GCF_053601615.1. NCBI lineage: Bacteria > Pseudomonadati > Bacteroidota > Flavobacteriia > Flavobacteriales > Flavobacteriaceae > Pontimicrobium > Pontimicrobium sp. MEBiC06410. The sequence goes on along the minus strand of NZ_JBSHNT010000162.1, from coordinate 395,311 downwards.
TGTAACATTCCAAATAGTAATTACTTTTACTCCTAGCATTGCTGCAATATGGGCATTCCCTGAGTCCATAGCTAACATTACATCTAGATTAGAAATGATATTTAATTCTTCATTTAAATTAAACTTTCCTGCTAAGTTAACGACATTTCTATACTTATTTTGAAACTTATTAAGCTTTTCCTCTTCATTTATACCGCCTCCAAATAGTAAAATTTTATAATTCTCAGATAGATTTTTAATCACAGATTCAAGCAAATCCAATGGGTACATTTTAGACTTGTATTGTGCAAAAGGGGCAATACCAATCCATTTTTTGGTATTATTACCTATTAATTTTAAAGCGGTATCATTTATTTTATTAGTTCTAATATCTGTTTTTTTAGATAAATCAATAAAATAACCTATCTCTTTAAAGACATCTACATAGCGTTCATGAGTTGTTTTTAGTTGCTTAAAAATTTCTCCTTTTACTAATAACTTCTTCTCTGCTCTACCTTTATCTATCTGCTTAAACACTTTTCCAAATAGAAAAAACTTAAGAAGTTTAGTTCTTAATACATTATGTAGGTCAACTATTGCATCAATCTTTAACGCCTTTAATTCTTTAGATAGTTTAAATATACCTAAGATACCTTTATGTCTTCCTTTTAAATCGGCTTCGTATATTGAAGTGTTGGGTAAATCGCGAAAAAATGGTTTAAAAAAAGCACGTGTAAGAACTGTAAGCTTAACTTCTGGGTATTGGCTGGTTAATGCCCGCAAGACCGGAACAGTCATGGCTACATCTCCCATAGCCGAAAGACGAATCACTAAAATATGTTTTGGCTTCGGCATGTTATATTAACACAATAAGTAAGTTTTATTACTTCTGGTTTCTTAATACAGGGTTTAATTCGTCGTCATTGTACATTTTCATTTGCTTATAAACTTTCATGTACTTATCTCCCTTTTCTATATCTGCAATTAAATCATCTATAGCAGTGCTTAAATCTACACGTTGCTCTAGTAAAATATCTAATTTTTTTTGACAGGTTGCAATATGAGTTTCAGAAGCATCTTTTCTTTCTACTTCTTCATTCATATGGTAAATTTTTAATGCAAGTATAGATAATCTGTCTATTGCCCAAGCTGGACTTTCGGAGTTTATTTTTGCAGAGTCTTTAGGGATTATATCTGCATATTTATCTAAAAAATAACTGTCTATATACTCCACCATATCCGTTCTGTCTTGGTTAGAAGCATCTATTTGACGTTTTAAAGTTAAGGCAGCTACAGGATCTATTTGTGGATCTCTAATAATGTCTTCATAATGCCATTGCACTGTATCTATCCAACATTTTCTATATAATAAATGCTCTATTAAATGCTCATTCTTATCATAAACATTGGTAAACTCTTGATCTACCGTATTTATTACATGGTATTTATTTATTACATCTTGAAAAATAGCATTTGCCTTGTTTGTAAACATATTATATAATTTTAAAACGCAAAACTACGCAAATTATATAAGAATCTTATAATAGATAAATGTAACTCTGCTAGTAAATAATTAACTTTACATTCTTAAAAATCAAGTTTTGTTATTATGATTATACACAATATATCTTCTAAAAACTCTATTTTAAATACATTTATTTCTGAAATAAGAGATCAATCTATCCAAAAAGATAGCATGCGTTTTAGACGAAATATTGAACGCATTGGAGAAATTTTGGGTTACGAAATGAGCAAAACCTTTAAATACAATTCTAAAACGATACAAACTCCTCTAGCCAAAGCCATAATGGAGTTACCAGAAAATAATGTAGTTTTATGCTCTATTTTAAGAGCTGGTGTTCCTTTACATAATGGTTTATTAAATTATTTTGATACAGCTGAAAATGCTTTTATTTCTGCATACAGACACCATAAAGATAATCCTGAAGTATTTGAAATTATTGTAGAATATCTAGCTTGCCCTAATTTAGAAGGTAAGACTTTAGTTTTAGCAGATCCAATGGTTGCTAGCGGACAATCTTTAGTCGCAACTTATGAAGCTTTAAAACCTTTTGGAGAGCCTAAAGAAATACATTTAGTTGCTGTAATTGGGGCAGAAGAAGGCATTGATTTTATTAAGGATAAATTTCCTAATAATACGCATTTATGGATTGCCACTATAGACCAAACATTAAATAGTAAAGGCTATATTGTTCCTGGATTAGGAGATGCTGGCGATTTAGCTTTTGGGGAGAAATTACAGCATTAACAGTATAAATGGTGTAATTACTATTATTAATATAAACACCTCTTTAAACCATTTCTCTTTAATCATTTCTGCATAATTAGTAATTATAATAGCTAATGGCGCAAATAAAAACAAAAACTCGCTACCATCTTTTTCTGGCGATAATAACAAAACTAAAAAGGCAATACAACTTGTTGCAAACACAATTCTATAAGTAGCCCGCAATACCTTTTTTTTCTTTTTAATAGCTTTTAAATAATATACAGAAGACCAAATACCAAAAGAAAATAATAATGTTATAGCAACAATATACTGTGTTGAATTATAATAGCTATAATCTAAACTTATCTCTGGAGTAATATTTAATATCGAAAAGAAATCATTATTAAAAATAACCGAACACGCCGAAGCAATTAGAGCTACAGTTATAATGCCTAATACTGGAACGAACCAATGTTCTATTTTATTTTTAGAGTGAAAAAATAAAGTGACTAAAATAATAACAAAAAATAAAATCGCCCAAAAGTAGAAAAGTGTTGCTATACCAATAAATAAAGCAGCATCATACAGTTTTTTAACAAGCTCTTTTTGAGACCTCAGACTTAATAAACGGCGTATAGCTAATAGCAAAAAAAGGTTAGCTAAAACAATATCTATATGCAAAAAAACTTTAGGAAAAAGAAGTAAAAACAAACTAAAAAAGAAAACTTCGTAATTACTTTTTTGCGATAAATAATTTTTACTTACTATAAAATCTGTTAATAAAATCGAAAAATAACAAGACAGAAAAACAAGGTTTAATTTTACAATATAGCTTGCTGTTAATTCAGTTTCATCAAACTTTAAAATAGCTACAAAAAAGGCTAAAAGCGAAATGAAAAAAACAATTAAAAAATTAATTGGTTTAGATTTACTAAAAATACTTGTAATCATTATCTGTTTTTGTATTTTTGCCTTATAAATATACTAATATGAAAGATTTATTTTACGCAATCCAAGATTTATTTGTAAACGTTTTATTTGCTCCTTTTGATGCTTTTAGAGCTCAAGAACTTGAAAATTGGTGGTCTGCAAATATTATGAATTGGATTTTTATGATTGTTGGTGCTGTTGCAATAACTTACTGGATGATTCAATTAAAGAAATTTAATGCCAATAACGAAGAAGATAAGAGCATATCATCACACTCTTACCTATAATCGTTATTTTATCTTATAAATCGAAACCAATATCTTTTCGATAATTCATCTTATCAAAATGTAGTTTTTCTATATTTTGATAAGATTTTTTTATGGCTTCTTGGTAAGTCTCTCCATAACTAGTTACAGCCATTACTCTTCCTCCAGAGGTTACTATTTTACCTTCTTTTACTGTTGCTCCTGCATGAAATACTATTGAGTTTTCAACAGATTCAATCCCAGATATTACTTTTCCTTTTTCGTAGGCTTCTGGATAACCTCCAGACACTAGCATTACTGTAGTTGCTGCACGCTCATCTATTTCTATATCTATAGTGTTTAACGTTTGGTTAGCTATGGCTTCAAAAACGTCTACTAAATCGTTTTTTAAGCGCGGTAACACGACTTCGGTTTCTGGGTCTCCCAATCGTACATTATATTCTATTACAAAAGGATCATTACCTACTTTAATTAGGCCAATAAATACAAACCCTTTATATGGTAAATTATCTTTTTCTAGTCCTTGTATGGTTGGAATTACTATGCGTTCTTTTATCTTAGACATAAAGGCTTCGTCTGCAAATGGCACTGGCGAAACGGCACCCATTCCTCCTGTATTTAATCCTGTATCTCCTTCTCCTATGCGTTTATAGTCTTTTGCTGTTGGTAATATTTTATAGTTTTTACCATCTGTTAATACAAAACAGCTTAATTCTATACCATCTAAAAACTCTTCAATAACAACCTTTGTACTTGCGTTTCCAAACTTAGCATCTACTAACATAGATTTTAACTCAGCTTTAGCCTCATTAATATCATTTAGTATTACAACTCCTTTTCCTGCTGCTAAACCATCTGCTTTTAATACGTAAGGGGGGTTTAATGTTTCTAAAAAGGTATAGCCTTCTTCAACAGTATCTTTATTAAAACTTTGGTATGCTGCCGTTGGTATATTATGCCTAAACAAAAACTCTTTAGCAAACTCCTTGCTCCCTTCTAATTCTGCAGCTGCTTTTTGTGGCCCAATAACTGCTACGTTTTTTAAAGCATCATCATTTAAAAAGAAATCATGTATACCTTCTACTAAAGGATCTTCTGGCCCTACAACAACCATATTAATGTTGTTTTCTAGAACCAAGGCTTTAATTGCTTCAAAATCTGTAACTTTTATATTTACATTTTCTGCTATTTGGGCAGTACCAGAGTTCCCTGGTGCTACAAATAATTGTTTTGCTTTTGGACTTTGTGCCAATTTCCAAGTAATAGTGTGTTCTCTTCCACCAGAACCAAGTATTAAAATAGTCATAGTTTGTTGTTGTTTGCGCAAAAATAATTATTTACTTTACATAAACATATTTATACGTTTTTCTTTTGAATTTATTTAATCTTTCTCTACGAATTAATGGCTTCCCTATTAAAGAAGCTTCTACTGCTTTTAAAGTTATTAAAAACTTAAACGACACAGAATATGAAGCTTATTTTTATAAGCAGCGAGACACTATTATAAATTATCATTTACAAAATAATTCGTTTTACAAACAGTTAGCCTCCAATATAAACCCAAAAGATTGGAATAGTATTCCTGTAATAACAAAACTAGATTTACAACAACCTCTAGAAAATAGGTTATCTAAAGGGTACTCGGCTAAAAATTGCCATATTCATAAAACTTCTGGATCTTCAGGAACGCCTTTTATTTTTGCAAAAGACAAATATTGCCATGCTATTACTTGGTCTGGTTTTATAGATAGATATAGTTGGTATAATTTAGATTTTAACACTTCTAAACAAGCTCGTTTTTACGGAATCCCCTTAAATACAATAGGGTATTATAAGGAGCGCTTAAAAGACCTTTTAAGTCGTCGTTATCGATTTTCAGTTTTTGATTTAAGTGATGCTCAACTAGAAAAAAACCTCAACAAATTTAAAAATACTGCTTTCGATTATATTAATGGCTACACGAGCTCTATAGTTCAGTTTGCTAAATTTTTAGAGCGCAAAAATAGTATTCTAAAAGAGAGTTGCCCTAGCTTACAAGTTTGTATTGTAACTTCTGAAATGCTTTTTGATAATGATAAAGCGCTTTTAGAAAAACAATTTGGTATTCCCGTAGTGAACGAATACGGCGCAGCCGAGTTGGGCTTAATAGCATTTCAAAATATCGATGATGAATGGATAGTAAATAGTGAGGATTTATTTATTGAAATCCTAGATGAAAACAACCAACCTGTTCCTAATGGACAAGAAGGCAAAGTTGTTATTACTTCGCTTTACAACAAAGCACATCCTTTTATTCGTTATCAATTGGGAGATATTGGTGCGTTTTCGGAAAAAAGCACTCTTAGAAAACCTATTTTAAAACATTTAGTTGGACGCACTAACGATATTGCTATTTTACCTAGTGGAAAACGTGCAGCTGGTTTAACCTTTTACTACGTTACTAAAACTATTATTGAAGACGACGGAAATGTAAAAGAGTTTATTATTGAACAACTTAAACTAGATACTTTTAAAATAAGCTATGTTAGTGAAAGTCCTCTTTCTAAAGAGAAAATAGAGCTTATTAAGGGCGCTATTTCTAAATATTTAGAAACAGGTTTATCTGTTTCTTTTGAGCGTAAAACAGTATTAAAACGTGCTAAAAGTGGTAAACTGAAGCAGTTTAGTTCTCACTTAAATTAACCGTTTGCTTAGATTTTACTAAAAAGTGTTCTTTTAAAAACACTAACATACTATAGATTGATTTTATTGTAGAAAATCCTAATCCTTTTTTATAAACAGCATAATTGTACTTTAACAAATTAACTTTATTTGAAGATATTGAGTTTTCTCTAATACGATAATATGCTAAAGATTCTTGAATGCCTTGTGCTGGTTTTTTAGATTTTTTTACGGCTGCTAACCATATTAACCAATCTTGGCGTTTTCGCAAATTTGGCGACATTACTTTACCTAAAGTTGCAGTATTATACATTCCTGTTAGGTTACCGATATAATTACTTTTTAAAAATTTTTTATAGGTTAAAACTGGTAATGCTTTTACTAATTTATTTAATGGTTTTCCTTGTTCGTCTATTTGTTCATAGCTACTAAAGCTAACATCGCAATTATGAATTTGCATAAAAGCAACTTGCTTTTCAAGTTTTTGTGGTTTCCATAAATCGTCTGCATCTAAAAAGGTTATGTAGTCTCCTTTTGCAGCCATGATGCCTTTATTTCTAGTAATTGCCGCTCCAGAGTTTACAGTATTTTCTAATAATTTTATATTAGACTGTTTTTTAATAAAGCGGTTAACAATCTCTATTGTTTTATCTGAAGACTTATCGTCTATAAGTAATAACTCCCAATTTGTATAGGTTTGTGCTATAATGCTGTTTATAGTGTCTACTATAAAAGCTTCAGAATTATACATTGGGGTTATTATAGAGACTAATTTATTCATTTATAAAGCTGTTTTAATAAGCTTCGTCTTGTACTACAAAAATATGTACTACGGTTTGCAGAATGATCTTTATATCTATTAATAAAGACCAATTTTCTATATAAAAGATATCGTACTTTATGCGGTTAATTATATCTTCATCAGATTTTACTTCTCCTCTGTAACCTTTTATTTGTGCCAAACCTGTAATACCTGGTTTTACATTGTGCCTAAATATAAAGTTATACTTGTCTATTTTTTTAGAATAATCTTCTGTATAAGATAGCATGTGTGGTCTTGGCCCAACAACAGACATGTCTCCTTTTAATACATTAACAAATTGTGGTAATTCATCTATACTTGTTTTACGTAAAAATCGCCCAATTTTTGTAACCCTATTGTCGTCTTGTTTTACGTATGTTCCTTTTACTTCGCCTAAAGTTCTAAGCGATCTAAATTTATAACAATTAAATTCTTTATAGTTTATTCCATTACGTGTATGCTTATAAAATAAAGGACCTTTAGATTCTAATTTTATTAAAATAAAAAGAATTACAGAAACCCAGGATAGAACAAAAACGATAATAAATATAGAAAATATTACATCGAAAGTACGTTTTATAATTTTATTAAAATCGTTATTTAGTGCTACTTCTTCAATAGACTGAACGGGTAGGTAATTATAAAAGTCTGTTTTAAGTCGTTTTGTTAATAGTTTCTTTGTATTTGGAATAAATTTTATGTTACAGTGGTTAATATTTGCATACTTAACAAAGTCATTAACTTGTTTTTCTGTTAATTCATCTATAGCACAATATATTTCGTCTATTCCAGTGTTCTCATTAAGGTAATTAAAACTTTCTGCAACTGTTCCTGTATATTCTCCTGTTTTAGAATCGCTAAATGTTGCTAATAGGTTATATCCTAATTCTTTTTTTTGAGTAAATAATGCCTTTAACTCGTTAGCGCCTTCACTTTTACCTATTATAATTACGCGCCTTACATTTCCTCTTAAATAAGATCGATACGTTTTTAAAGCATAATAACTTAATAGTTTTATCAAACTAATAACCGCAAATGAAAGTAACAAATAGTTAAGCATTTCGAATGCTTGAATATTTATACTTCTAAAGGCTCCTACAAAGGCTAAAAATATAATACTGTAAACAAAAAGCTGTTTTATTAGTAGAGATATAATATTTAATGCAGAAGTATAGCGATATACTTTATAAAATTTTAATAATGATGTTGAGAGTATCCATAATTCTATTGAATAGAAAAAATATAGAAGGTGTTTATTATTAAAAAAATCGTTGGAAAAAAAATATAATTTTTCTTCATTAAAATTGAAAAAATAAAACGCTAATACATTTATGACAGTAATATCAAAAATGATAAGAAAGGGGCGTATAAGCCATGAATACCTTCCGCGTTTATATTCCATATTTTAAACTTATTATTTATTGTAGCTAGAAAAATCTTTATGCTCGCTCTTATAGAGTTCTTCTTCGCTTAAATTTTTAAAATAATCATAAGTTATTTGCATACCTTCCGCTCTATCTACTTTAGGTTCCCAATTTAATAGCTTTTTCGCTAAAGTGATATCTGGTTGTCTTTGCATTGGATCATCTACAGGTAAATCTTTATAGATTACTTTTTGCGAGGTTCCTGTTAACTTAATAATTTCTTCGGCAAAGTCTTTTATTGTTATTTCATGAGGGTTTCCAATATTTACTGGGCTTGAATAATCGCTTAGTAGTAATCTATAGATACCTTCTATTTGGTCATCTACGTAGCAGAACGAACGTGTTTGTAATCCGTCTCCAAACACAGTTAAGTCTTCTCCTCGAAGTGCCTGCCCCATAAAGGCTGGAATAACTCTACCATCGTTTAGCCTCATTCTTGGCCCGTAGGTATTAAAAATTCTTACAATTCGAGTTTCCAATCCATGAAATCTATGGTAGGCCATTGTTATGGATTCTTGAAATCGTTTGGCTTCATCGTAAACACCTCTAGGTCCTATGGTATTTACATTTCCATAGTATTCTTCTGTTTGTGGGTGTACTAATGGATCTCCATACACTTCAGAAGTAGATGCTATTAATAATCTGGCTTTTTTAGCTTTTGCTAATCCTAATAAATTATGGGTTCCTAAAGAGCCTACTTTAAGTGTTTGAATAGGTATTTTAAGATAATCTATTGGGCTTGCTGGTGATGCAAAATGAAGAATATAATCTAGCTCTCCTTCTATTTTAATAAATTCTGTTACATCATGTTCTATAAAATTAAAACGAGGATGGTCTATTAAATGTTTTATATTTTTTCTGTCTCCAGTTATAAAATTATCCATTCCTATAACCGTGTAACCTTCTTTTATAAAACGATCACATAAGTGAGATCCTAGAAACCCAGCTGCTCCTGTAATTAATACTTTTTTGTTCTCCATTACCTACCTATTGAAACATATTTAAATCCTTCGTTTTCGACATCTTTAACATCGTAAAGGTTCCTACCATCGAAAATAACATTTCCGTTCATTAGCGTCTTTATTTTTTCAAAGTTTGGTGTTCTAAATATGCTCCATTCTGTACAAATAACCAAGGCATCTGCTTGTTCTAAAGTATCGTACATACTTTTAGCAAACTTAATTTTATCTCCTAACTTTCGCTTTACATTTGGCATAGCTTCTGGATCAAACGCTGTTATATTACAACCAGATTCTAATAAGCTATCTATTATATCTAGTGCTGGGGCTTCTCTAATATCATCTGTTTCTGGTTTAAATGCTAAACCCCAAACGGCTATATTCTTACCTTTTAAATCATTATTAAAATATTGATTTATCTTAGGTATTAGCACTAGTTTTTGCTTTGCATTTACAGAAATAACAGCATCTAATATTTTAAAATTATAATTATTGTCTTTTCCAGACTTATGTAACGCTTTTACATCTTTTGGAAAACAGGATCCTCCATAGCCTATTCCTGGGAATAAGAAACGTTTCCCTATTCTAGAATCTGTTCCCATACCTATTCTTACCTTATCTACATCTGCTCCAACTTTCTCGCAAAAATTTGCAATTTCGTTCATGAAAGTAATTTTTGCTGCGAGAAATGAGTTTGAGGCGTATTTTGTAAGTTCTGCAGACTTTTCATCCATTATAATAATTGGGTTTCCAGATCTTACATAAGGTTTATATAACTTTTCCATAAGTGCAATCGCCTTTTCGCTACTTGCTCCTACGACTATTCGTTCTGGTTTTAAGAAATCATCTACTGCAAATCCTTCTCTTAAAAATTCAGGGTTAGAAACGACATCGAACGGTACTGTTGTATGTTTAGATATTGCTTCTTTAACTTTATCTGATGTGCCAACTGGTACTGTACTTTTATCGACTATTACTTTGTAATCTGTTATTAATTTTCCTATATCATTGGCTACACCTAGTATATATTTTAAATCGGCTGAGCCATCTTCATCTTCTGGTGTTGGCAATGCTAAAAAAATAATATCTCCGTGTTGTAATCCTTCTTCTAAATTAGTAGAGAATTTTAAACGATTTGCTTTTATATTTCGTTCAAATAAAACATCTAAGTGAGGCTCATAAATAGGCACCTCTCCTTGCTGCATTTGTTTTACTTTATTTTCATCTATATCTATACAAAGTACATCGTTTCCGGTTTCGGCTAAACAGGTTCCTGTTACTAAACCAACATACCCTGTTCCTACTACTGTTATTTTCATATTATACTACTTTCTTATCTAATGTTTCAAAATCTGAATTCATACTTAAAAATTCAGGAACTATATCCTTCATTTTCTTTACAATTTCAGTTTTATCTTCTCTTCTTGCTATATTTATTAAGTCGTTTATGGAATCGCTTATAGAATCATAATCATACGTTTCAATTTTAGCTATCATTATTTTATCGTTATATGTTGGTAACGTTTTTGATTTTTCGTTTAAAAGTTCTTCATATAACTTTTCTCCTGGTCTTAACCCAATTACTTTTATATCCATAGTTTTATATGGTACAAAGCCAGCTAGTCTTATAATCTTTTTGGCTAAATCTATAATTTTTACAGCTTCTCCCATATCGAATATAAAAATTTCCCCTCCGTTACCCATGGCTCCTGCTTCTATTACTAACTGGCATGCCTCGGGAATAGTCATAAAGTACCTTATAATATCGGGGTGTGTTATGGTTAATGGCCCGCCTTCTTCTATTTGTCTTTTAAATAATGGTACTACAGAGCCATTAGAGCCTAATACGTTTCCAAATCTAGTGGTTACAAAATTTGTTTTAATTTTTCGTTTTTCTTTTACTTTATCTTGTAGTGCTTGTACATATATTTCTGCAATACGTTTTGAGGCACCCATGACGTTACTTGGGTTTACTGCTTTATCTGTAGAAACCATTACAAATTTTTCTGCATTGTATTTACAGGATAAATCTGCAATATTTTTTGTCCCTAACACATTGGCAAATATGGCCTCAGAAGGATAATTTTCCATTAGTGGCACATGCTTATATGCTGCTGCATGATATACCACATCTGGTTTATACTTTTTAAATATTTCGTCTATTACTTTTTCTTTTCTAACATCTGCAATAACAGCTTCAAAAGGTAGACTAGGGAAGTTATTTTTTATTTCTAATTGTATTTGGTATAGTGGGGATTCTGCCTGATCTAGAATAATTAACATACTTGGCTTGTAATTAGCTACTTGCCTAACAATTTCACTTCCTATCGACCCCGCTCCTCCAGTAACTAAAATACATTTGTTATATATTTCTTTAGCTACCAACTTATTATCTAACCGTATAGGTTCTCTTTCTAATATATCTTCTATCTGAATATTTTGAATTTGATTCGATAGATTTGTATTGCTTTCTATATCGGAAATTAAAGGTGCTCTAAAGACTTTAAAATTATATTCCAAACAATTATCTACTATAGATATACTTTGTTCTTTAGTTAATTCATTATCTGCTAAGATTAATGCTTGTGCTTTATAGATTCTTAATAATACAGCCGTTTTTCTATTAAGATGAATAATTGGTAGACCTAGTATTTCCTTACTTTTATTTTTATCTGCTTTATCTATAAAACCAACTACTTTATATCGTGTTGGTTTTTCTGAACGTAACGCACTCGCTATTGCTATTGCATTTTCTCCAGTGCCGTACACTAATACATTTAATTCTGATTCTGCATAATTAAAATTTAGATAAACTTCAAAAACTTGTTTTACCATAATTCTAAATAAAAATAAGCCACAAAAAGAAATAACAGCATATACTAATATTTGAGGAACTAAAAATAATGCGCTTCCTGCAATTAAAAGATAAGCATAATGGATTACTAGTACTGTTACTATTGTAGATGCTGTTGCTAAAAAAAACTTTACAGCATCTATAAAAGTTGAGTGCCTAATTAACCCTGCATAGGTTCTAAATAATATAAAGAATAGTATATTAACTAAAATTACAATAAACTCCTGACTTGTTGGTGATAAGTATATGTAATTTATGTTCTGTAAATTACCTACAATTATTTTAGTTGTTATTAGAGCTATAAAAAGAATTACAGAGTCAAAACATAGTATTGCCCATCTCGGTAAATAACTTATGTTTTTAAAATCTATTTTTTTCTTACTAGATTCTAATACTTGTCTTAAAGCTTGTTTTATTTTTTTAAGCATTTGGGTAATTACATATATGTAGCAAATATCTTAATTATAATTACAATATCGAAATATAATTAAGACAATACTTCTTTTAAGGAATTACCTCAAACTTTTAAGTTTCTTATTCTTAATGTTTATAAGTATTAAAAGAAAAATTATTGTGTATGGTATAAAAAGGACTCTCATTCTACTAGCCAAACCTAAATTATACATATAAATACCATAAAAACCAACAATAGAAATAAGGTAAATGATAAGGAATTTAAAAACTTTATATTTAAACCCTTCTTTAAAATGTTTTAACAAAAGTATAATGCAAAAAAACATAATAAGCCAAATAAAGTTTTCAAATGATACAAAATACTGCATAGTTGTTTTAGCATCAATGAAAAACGGTCTAAATAAAACTAAAATTAATCTTTCGAAATAATTAGATTCTAATAAGTTAATTGAACTTCCTCCGTAATTTTGAGCATATATTACGATTTTTTGATAGTTCTCATAAAAACTATCAACATTCTTAATTCTCAAAAAACGTATTAATATAGGTATAGCGAAAACAATAAAAAAAACAATTATTATTTTAGAAAGACGATTAAAACTTTTATAGTATAATAAAACTAATGGTGCAATTAAAAGAATCGCTAAATAAGGTCTCACAAACAGAATTAGTAAAACACTAAAAAATAGAATCCAACTATTTACGTTTTTAGTATTTACTCTAATGAAGATAATAGCCATTAAAGAAAAAATAATGGCTTCTTTACTTATCGAACCTGTCCAAAAATGTATTGAAGGCACCATAAAAAATAGAGCTATGATTATTTTTTCTAAATAGGTCATAACAGTTATTTCACTAGTTAAGAACTTTAGATAGGCTAAATACCCAAAATAACTAACTACTGAAAACATAAAAGAAATACTAAAATAATTTAACCCTATTTTAGTAAACGGATAAATTAAAAAGGGAAGAGATTTATTTCCTGTACCAAACAAATATAACCAACTGGTTGAAGCGCTAGCTCTATTAAAAAAAGTTAAGGAATCTGCTTTTGCATTTAATGCCCAATCCCAATGAAAGACGAACAATGAAAAATGAAAGATGCTCATTAAAATTAATAAATAAGTAACAAAGGTATTATTCGTTTTTTTTAAAAATAAATAACTTTTACTTACAGTAAAAATAACAAGCAATAATACAAACAATGCATTTATTATCAATTTAATCGTGTTTTTTTTCGTTTTTAAAAACTTCTTCTATTATCTCTTTGGCTAATGAAAAAGAGCAAGTAAAACCTGGGCTAATGATATTTAATACATGTGTACTATTTGATGTATGCTCTATGATAAAATCATTAACTAAAGTATTAGCTTTTTTATCGTATAATTGAGCTCTTATGCCTGGTTTTTTTTTCTTGTATTTAGAATTCATAGCATTTTTAACCATATGCTCTGCCTCCATAATTAGGTTTTTTGGTAAATAATATTTTATTTCACGCAACGCTAAGTTTCTGTAATTAAATGCATTAGTAACAAATAGTTTAGCATTAATTCTTAAAATCTCTAAAAACTCACCTAAATTAAAGTTTTTAAATCCTGCATAATTTTCTCTCCAAAATGCAGGAGAAGCTGATGGTCCAATTTTTATATCATTATCCGATGTTATTGTATAATGAACACCTAAAAAAGGAAATTTTAAATCTGGGACTGGGTAAATATTAATATTAGTTGGTATTACTCCATTACTGACTTTCATATAAATACCTTTAAAAGGAAGTAATGTATATTTTTTTGCTAAACCAAACGTCTGTGCAATCTTATCTGAATATAACCCAGCAGTATTAATAATATAATTGTAATTAATGTCTAAATTTTTACTGTAAGGTGTATTAAATTTAAAAGAAACCTCTTTTTCGAGTAGTATTGTTTTTAATTTAATAGATACTTCAATTGGGTTTACAGATGCTGTTAAAGGCGAATAAAGCGCTTCTTTATATGTATTAATATTAGGCTCTATTTGCTCGGCTTCTTCTTGAGAAATCAAATACGTTTCTACACCATTAGCATCTGCTCTTTTTTTTATCTCATGTAATTGTACCAACTCTTCTTCATTATTAGTAACAACTAATTTTTTTGTTGATTTTACTTCAATGTCATTCTCTTTACAGAACTGTTTCATTAAAATATTACCGTTTAAGCAATGTTTAGCTTTTTGAGAATCTGCAGTATAATAAAAACCGGCATGTAGTATACCACTGTTTCTACCACTAGAATGTTGTGCTACATCATGCTCTTTATCTATTATACATATTGATGCTTTAGGTTTAACTTTTAACAACTCGTAAGCTGTAGTTAAACCAATTATTCCTGCTCCAACAATTAAATAATCGTATGTTTTTTCTTGAAGAGTTTTAGGCATTATTTTATTTTTATTACTTAAAAGCCAAAAGTATTGCTTTTTTTATTCTATATCTATCATCATCCGTTAAATTAGACCCTGAAGGTAAACATAAACCGCTTAAAAATAGGTTTTCTGAAACTTTATCTCCATAATACGGGTTTTCATTAAAAACAGGCTGTAAATGCATTGGTTTCCATAAAGGTCTAGATTCTATATCTTCTTTCTCTAATGCTATACGTAATTCTTTAGATGAGATTTTAGCTGATGAATCAAATACAATACAGCTTAACCAATGATTAGAAAAATAATTATTAGTTGGCTCTGTAAAAACGGTTACACCATCAATATCGCTAAATAATTCTTTATAGAACACATTATTTTTCCTTCTTAAAGCAATATGTTTATCTAAAACTTGCATTTGTCCTCGGCCAATTCCTGCAGTTATATTACTCATTCTATAATTATAGCCTATTTCGCTATGTTGATAATGAGGTGCATTATCTCTTGCTTGAGTAGCTAAAAAAACAGCTTTATTTTTTACTTCGTTAGTTTTGCAAACTAAAGCACCTCCACCTGAGGTTGTTATTATTTTATTTCCATTAAATGATAAAATACCATAGTCTCCAAAAGTACCACACTTCTGATCTTTATAGGTTGATCCTAAAGCTTCTGCCGAATCTTCTATTAGTGCAATTTTATATTTGTTTGCTATTTCTAATATCTCATCCATCTTAGCTGGCATACCGTATAAATGAACTACTATTATAGCTTTTGGTATTTTTCCTTTTTCAATTCTATCCTTTATAGCATTTTCTAAATGAATAGGACACATATTCCAAGTTTCTGCTTCACTATCTATAAAAACAGGTGTTGCTCCTTGATATACAATTGGATTTGCTGATGCTGAAAAGGTCATGCTTTGACAAATTACTTCATCTCCCAAGCCAACTCCAGCCATTATTAAAGCTAAATGGATTGCAGAAGTTCCTGAACTTAAACAAGCTACTTTAACGTCTTCAAATAAGTATGAAGATAAGTCTTCTTCAAAACCATTAACATTAGGGCCTAAAGGAGCAATCCAATTAGTTTCGAAAGCATCATTAACAAACGATAATTCCGTTCCTCCCATGTGTGGTGATGACAACCATATTTTAGAATTCATTTCTCTATTTTTTATTTATTGGTTTAGCTGGGTTTCCAACAACAATGGTATCGTTAGGAACATCTTCTAGTACAACACTTCCCGCTCCTACAATTACATTATCTCCAATTGTGACACCTTGTATAATAACACTTCCCGCTCCTATTTGACTGCATTGTCCAACAGTTACATTTCCGCATAAAGTAGCATTTGGCGAAATGTGTACAAAATCATTAATTAAACAATCATGATCTATTGATGCCGTTGTATTTATTATGCAATGTTTTCCTATTATCGAACTAGAATTTACAACAACTCCTGCCATAACAACCGTTCCTTCTCCTATATTTACTGATTTATCTATTATTGCAGATGGATGATTAATAGATAGGAACTTTAATTCCTTATAATTTTCAGCTATTTTTTTCCTAATTATATTATTTCCTATTGATATTATGCAAGGAATATTTTGAATCAGTAATTTATTAAAGCGATTAACTTTATAAGATAATAGTTCTTTTTTATTTAAATCATCATCAAATATTCGAGCTATAGAAATGCCCAACAACTCTAAGGTATTGATAATAACTTTACTATGCCCGCTTGCTCCATATAAAAAAACTTGCTTGCTCATTAATTACTCCCTTTAAATGGTAAAGTAGTTGCTTGTCCTGCACTATTAATATCTTCAGATTTCACAACTTTTAATACTGTTTTAATTAAAATTTTCACATCTAAAAGAAATGACAGATGTTTAACGTACCATATGTCTAGCCTAAATTTTTCTTCCCAACTTATTGCATTTCTACCATTAACTTGAGCCCATCCAGTAATTCCAGGTTTTACATTGTGACGCAGTTTTTGCTCTTCATTATACAACGGTAGGTATTCCGGTAAAAGAGGTCTTGGACCAATTAAGCTCATATCTCCTTTTAAAACATTTATTAATTGTGGTAATTCGTCTAAAGAGGTTTTTCTAATTATTTTACCAGCTTTAGATAATCTTTTCTCATCTGGAAGTAAGTTGCCTTCAGAGTCTTTTTTATCATTCATGGTCTTAAACTTAATGATAGAAAAAATCTTTTCATTTTTCCCTGGTCTTTTTTGAAAGAAAAATGGAGAACCATTGTTATATACTAACAAATAAAAATAAACTACTAAAAATAAAGGGCTAAATAAAAAAAGGCCAAGTGATGAGCCTATAAAGTCTATAATCCGTTTAAAATATTTTTGATACAAAACTTCAACTTAGTTAATATAATAATGAGTCTAATACACTTTGTCTAAGTGCTATGATTGGGAGATGCCTATCATCGATTTTAGAAGTAGTAAGTTTTTTACTATCACTACTAAACTTTACAAAACCATTAAAAATAAAATAGTCATTTAAATTCGTGCAGTCTAAATTCAATGTATTTCCATCTCCTCTAAATTCTATTTGATTAAAAATAATAGTTTTAGGAGTTTCATGTCCTAATATTAAATTAATCGTATGGGGGAAATCATTTTCTTTTAAATCATAAATAACTTCTACAGATTGAAATTCATCTAACTTTTTAATAGATTTATATACCGTTTTCGTTATTACAGGGTTTTCTTCACTTTTAAAGACAAATTGAAATAACCCACCTTCACTTACAATAAATTCCATTTTAATTCTTAATTCATCTTCATTAATTTTTTCTTCTGAACTATTGTCTTCATTAACAACTTCTTTATTTTCATTAATTGGATCAGTAATTTTTTTATCATTTTTACATGAAGTATGAATAATCATAAAGGATATTAAAAAAGTGTACCAAATATTTTTTTTAAATTTCATATCATTCTATTGTTTTATATTCTTCTAGTAATTTTTTCCATATCATTTTATGGCTATATTTTGCAATTATATTTTCTCTACAATTAGTTGCCATTTCATCTACTACTTTAGGGTTATTAATGAAATATTCCATTTTTTTTAGCAATGAATTAGTATCCTTTGGAGGAACTATTAATCCATTATAATTATTCTTTATAATTTCATTACATCCATTAATATTCGATACTATTGAAGGTAAAGCCATAGCTCCGGCTTGCATAACCACATTTGGAAACCCTTCTCTGTAGCTAGGGAAAACAAGAACTTTGGCAATAGTAAAAAATGGCCTAACATCTTCCTTATAACCTACATGAATTATTTGATTATTAGTATTTATAGTATTTTCACTAGCTAAATTTATAGGATCTAATTTTTTTTCATAACTGCCTACTAATAGAAGTTTTATATCTTTATACTTTTTGCAAAGTTGACTAAATGCTGAAACTAGTTCCTCTATTCCTTTATCTTTAACAACTCTTCCAACAAATATAAATATAAAGTCTTTGCTATTCAAGTTTAAATTTTCTTTCAAATTTTTTGTTTGAACTTCATTTATAGATTGAGGAGAAAAATAGCTAATATTTATTCCATTAGAACTTCCATTAGCTATTACTTTTAATTTATTTTGTGAAACTAGTTTATAATCTAAAATATAAGATTCTAATCCAAAAGAGTTAGGATAAACTCTAGTTGCAAACTTATAAGTTAATTTCTCTATAAAAATCAACAATTTTTTTTTAAATCCTTGTGCTTCCATTAAAGGCAATCCTGCAACAGTATGAAACCTATTAGGAGTTTTAGCTAAATAAGAGGCTAACATGCCTACAATACCTGCTTTAGGAGTATGCGTATGTACAATACTAGGTTTTTCACTTCTAAGATATCTATACAATCTATATACAGATACTAAATCTTTAAAAGGAGTGATTTTTCTTGTTAACTCTATACAATACGTATTAACACCTTCTTTATTACCGACTTTTTCCAATTCCTCTTTATTTGAAGAAATAGCAGTAACTGAAAAATGTAAGGTCATAAACTTTAATTGACCCTCAAGGAGCTTATTTAACGATAATGGGACAGTTGTTATTCTTACTAATTTCTTCATTTATATTTGAGCCAATAATTAACTTTTTATAGTTTTATCTATTACCACTGTTTTTTTATTATTAAAAAACAGAAGTATAGTAAAATAGAAGTATGGAATATACATATATTTTTGCCTTGTTGACAAACCTAAGTTATATATTGTTAAACTTAGTACAAAACAAGTTAAAATAGAATAAACAAGCATTATTTTTAAATACAATTCTCCCTTTTTAAAAAATTTGTACTTACCTCCTTTAATAAAGTATCCTAAGAATAAAACGATTAGTGATAAATTTTCTAACGAGACTATATATTTAAAAATATTATCTGCATACTTAAATAAGGGCAGGTATGAAAAAGCAAACATTTTTATTAAAAAATGGGACTTAGCAAAATTTACTGTGCTACCTGGCATATTAGATCTTGCACCACGCGACGAAAATCTCGACAATGCATTATTTATACTATCTATAGAATAAATATCCATTTTAAATTTTTCATTAATTATTGGACTAAGAATAATAATAACTAGTAATGCTAAAAGAGGTAAAGCAATTTTATAAAGTAACTTTACTCTATTACTAAAGAAAATTACTAATACATAGGAAAGTATAAAAAGTATGAAAATATGAGGTCTTATTAAAAAGAGAAAAACAGAAAATATTATAAGGTTAACAGTAATCGATTTATTCGATTTAAGAGCATTAAACATTAGTACTAAAAGAAATATTATTAAATTATCTTTACCAATACCGTTAGTAAAAAAATGTAATGTTGGTAAAGAAAAAAGAAAATACACCCAAAACATTTTTTTAGTCTCATATTTAAACTCGCTTATAAGTAGTATGTATAGCTTATATATACCTATTAAACCTATTGTTGAAAAAATAAAAAATAAATTAAAATAGGATACTCCTAATTTTATAAATGGATATATTATAAATCTTATAAACCCTGTACCAACACTAAATAATTCAAAAAGGCTTTGAGAGTTTTTCGTTGTATTAAAGTAACCTATTGAATCAACTTGAGAGTTTAAACTAATGATATAAAATAATATACCTAATAGTAAATGTTCTAATAATAAAAACCACAGAAAAGAAGCATTGAATAGACTTAAATGTTTATTGTTTTTAATTATTCTCTTTACCACAATAATATTAGCAGCAACTATTATAGTTAATATTAATGCATTTAAAACAAGAAAATATATGTTAGATATTATTTCCATATATTACGAATCCATATAGTATTAAAAATTGCAAAAAAGAAAACACCATACATTCTTTGTAAATAATTTTCTATTATTAAGCTTAATGTTATTAAAATTAAAAAACAAAAATAAAGTATTAAGTTCTTTTTTATAGATATATAGTAACAATAAATAAGCATTATTATAAATAATAAAGTAACAAAAATACCTGACGATAACATTAAATAATAATAGTAATTATGAGAGTTTAACGCTTCCGTTCTAAGAAAATTTCTTTTTCCTTTTATTGTATAATTATTATAACATTCGTTTAACAAAAATTGCTGTTCTTTAATTCCATTTCCTAATATTGGGTTTAATGATAATAATCCATTAGCACATCTCAAAATTTTACTTCTATCTGAAATACCTTGTGAGATATTTGTTTTTATTTTTTCTATAGATACTTTTTCTACAGTGGAATACCCACCAACTAACAATACCACAGCCATAGATATAATAAAAACAGTTTTTTTAACTTTCGTTTTTATGTACTTTAAATATATATAAACTGTTAAAACAACTGAAAAAGCTAATAGTATAGGAAAAGAAATAAGTAAGATTAAAACAATTGTAAATAGTATTATGGACAAAATAACTAATACCCTTATGTATAATTTGTACTTGTTATAATATAACTCCAATAGGAATAATATTGTGATAGCTATATAAGAAGAATTATAAAGTTTATGAAAAAATAAATTAAATCCTATATCTGGTCTATTATCATATAAATAATGATGATTATCGTATAAATATTTTATGTATTCTAGAATTTTAAAATATTCAAACTTGTTTTGATAGAGTGGTAAAAATTTATAATGTAAAAATCTTAGTACTAATAAAAGATAAATAAAATTAGCTAAAATAAATACAACATAAATACCTTTAATTTGCTTATTTGTAAATTTTTTAGGAGTAAAATAAAATAAAATAAAAGGAATTATAAAAATTGGAATTAAAGTTTTTAGTGCTTTTAAATTAAGAGAGGGATTATCTGAAAATAACTGCGTAATAAAAAAAAGGAAAAACCATCCACATAATATTAAAACAGGCTTTAGTTTAAAAATTTTATATTGCTTGTTAAATGTCTTATAATTAGCTACAACACTAATGGCAGACCATATTATAAGGAACTTTGATGACAAAGAAAACTCAAAAAGTGGAAAAGCTACTAAAGGTAGAAATAGAATATATAAATAATGCTTCTTTACGAAATCCATAATGTATAGGTTAAGCCAAATACAACAATTAAATTAAAAATACTTAACAACATTATTAATTTCATGTCCTCATTAAAAGATTCTATTTTATATCCTACATAATAAAATGTATATGTACCTATACAAGAAACTAATGCCCCACTAATTACAATACCAACAATACCAAAATTGATTAGCAATACAGATAACAAAACATACACTATTAATGAAACTAAAGTAATGTAGGTAATATATACTGTTTTGGTGTGTGCGTAATAAGAAAACCCTCCATAAGATCTTAATGCTATAAACCCTAAATTACATAATACTAATGGAAACAGAAAAGCATAATTATTAATACCATCCAATTTTGGAACTAGTGATACAGAAAAAAATAAAAGTAATGAAATTAACACAATTACAAACCCAATTATTGTATAGTTAAATCTGAGTACTTGATTATATAATTTAACACCTTCCTTACTCTTGTAATTTAGAAATGTTATGGCTTGAAAAGCACTTAAAATAACATTTCCCCCTAAAATAAATAATTGCCCTGTTCTTATTAGTAAACTATAAATACCCAAAACTTTTGGAGTTAAAAAGTATAAAATTATAAATCTATCAATAGATTTATAAGACTGGTTTAATAGACTATTAAAGAAAAACGGTATAGAGAGTTTAAGTAAACGAATAGACTCTAATGCTGTTTCTTTATTTAAGGAAATTTTTATAAATGATTTTGTTAGATAAAGGCTAACTATAAAGCCAATACAGTTACCTAATATAATACCTATTAAAAAGCTTTCAAAAGTATTATTATATAACAACAAAACAACTCCCGTAGAAACCCCCAATCCATGACCAAGGGACATTAATAGTGAAGCCTTTTTAGATTCTCCGAGCCACTTAAAATAATTATAAGATAAATATTGAAAACTCATTAAAATACCTTGTATGAGTAAGATAATAAGTAAAAACAAACCTAGGTTTGTTACGAAATAGATTATTAAAGTGAGAAGGCATAAAACAATTGATGTAATGGCTAAAATAACTATTGAAATAGTATAATAAAAAGAGAGTTTTTTTTTATCACTTTTATTATCTGCGATTCTAATTGCAATTCCAGAATCTATGCCTAATATCAAGAAAAGTTGAATATAATTAACCCCAATTAAAAAAATATCATACTTAGCAACATCTTCAAGAGACAATTTTATTGCTAAATAAGGAAACACTAAAATACTTAAACCTCTACCCAAAATAATAGACAAAGCATACAATAAGGAATCTTTAATTCCTTTTTTAAATAATATATTATTAGAATAAAAATTTGATATTTTAGTTTTTATAGACATTAATTTACTAAGTTTTATTTTGTATGGCGTCTATAATATAATTTACTGGTTTTTTTATAAGTACATTTTCTAGCCAATTATAAGCTTCTTTAGCAACTTCAGTATCATAATATTCTTTATTATTAATGTACTTCGTTAAACCTTCATATATGTCATTTTTTGTTTCTGCATGAATAACTGGAAATAATTTAGAAAGTTTTTTCTTATATTCCATTTCATTACTTCTATTATGGATAATCACTTTTTTCATAGTAACACCCTCTAAAACAGAACCATAAGTGTAATAACAATTTTTAAATTGTCCAGCGACAATATCAGCTAGATCTATTCCTATCATAATTTCCTTTCTTGGAGATTTTTCAAACCAATTTACGTACTTCTCTATGCCTAAATCTTTAATTAGTTTTTTACTCTCATCCACATCTCCTCCATAACTAAAGGTATTAACCGCAATATTTAAATTCGGGTTGTTGTCAATTAGCTTTTTTACAGCATGAAATAATCTATCATTACCTTTATTATGTTCTGGCATATTACTTGGCACAGATTTCCATAAATGTCTTGTTTGGTGGAATATAACTATGTCATTTTCGTCTCTAATCTTTTTAAACCTGCTGTATAGATGCGATTCAGAAATATGTTTTTGGATATTCTCCTTTGTATATTCGGGCAAATAAATCATAGGTATACCACATTTTAATCTATTTCCTTTAAATTTTATTTTACCTATTTTATTTTCAATACCAGGATTCGTTTCATCCCAAATTAAATGACTACACTCTTCAAAACCTTTACGTTGATGTTTTGAAACAAAGAAATACTTCAATAAATTTTTTAAACGATATCCTTGAAAAAATGGAAACTCATACAAATCACTTCCTGTAGGTATTGCTACATCTAATTTCATACCAGCCTTGTTTAATATTGCTGGAGCTAGACGGCTTCCTATAACAAAATCAAAATCTTTCAAATCGTCCTTAATCTTCTTTTTATTAAAGAAAACTAAACTCTTATAGGATCCCCATTTGAGGTAGTTTGTATATTCTTTATATACAGTGCCGTATTGATCACAACCTGGCATAAAATGATCTACTTCATTTTCATATAAAAACAATTGAGCATCAAACCCTGCATCTCTTAAATATCGTGTTAAGGAATTATGGTTATTATTCATATTTCCTAATAATGCTATTTTTTTCATTTATATTTTTTCAATGTAAAATATTTGGATACAACTTATTTAAAACGTTTTCTTATAGATTTAATAAAATTAGATGGTTTATTTCTGTCTCCTTTAAATTCAATTTCTTCAACTTCAATTTTACCATTACCAGCTATTATTATAATATTCCCAGTTAATTTATCAATTTTCGCAATTTGACCTGGTACTGCATAATAATTTTCATCATCAATATATATTTTTGCTCGCCAAATAATCACTTTCTCTCCTTCATAACTAGTAAATGCTCCTGCAAAAGGCTCTGAAGATGCGTTGATTAATCGAATTATTGATTCTCTATCTTTAGTCCAATCAATTTCTCCATCATCTGGATTCCTAGGATACGTTCTTAATGCTTTTTTTGGGTCTAGTGATTGCTTCTCTACTTCACTTGGGTTTTTAGATAATTTCTCAATTGCATTAAGCATTAATGGAGGAATTTCATTTTCCATCCAGTTATAAGCTTCGCCTACTCTTGTATTAATATTAATAGGTAAATATGATTTTGATATAATATCTCCTGAATCTAATTCTCCACCTATCATTTTATGGATACATAACCCTATTCTTTCTTCACCATTAATAATTGCCCATGCTTGACAGGCATTTCCTCTATAATGAGGTAAATCTCCACCATGTGCATTAAGAATCCCCATAGGGAATAAGTTTATAATTTCATCAGCAATTACACCAGAATAGTTAATACTTACAGCAATATCTATAGCTTCCAATGATTTTATTTTAGCAATTATTTTTTCAGTATTTATTCTTCCTGTTTGGATAAATTCTGCATCTAGTGTTTCAGCCAAATTCTTATAATCTTTCTCTGTTTTTTTATATTCTGGTGCAGCTTTACTTGTGATAACTAAAGGGATTTCAAACCCTTTATTAACTAATAACTCGGCTGTACTATATAATAACTCACTTCTACCAATAATTGCTATTCTCATTTTCTAAATTAAAAATTTATAGGTTGTGATAATTCTGATTTGGTGTTTTGAAGACTTTCTTGCCCTACTTTAAATCCTGCTGTTAATAGTCTTAAAACGGGTAATAACCCAACATATGCTAATGTAAATGTCATATTTAAGGCTTTTCCATCCTTAGCTGGGTAGACATTTACATTTCTTTCTAATAAATAATTATAATCTACATTACCATATAGGTGAACAATACCAAAGCGGTTATTTAATTGTTTTAATTCTCTTAAATTGAATATGCTATCGTCTCCAAAATAATTTTTTGTTTCGTGATAATCAAATAATAAAATTGCATCTACGTTATAAATATTAGACTTTAAAACTTGATAGTCTGTAGTGACAATAATTTCTCTAGCATTATTTAAGTTTAACACTTCTTCTGCTTTTTCTCCAAAATGATCGTTAGACCAAATAATGAATTTATTACCACTAATCTCATAACCTGCTTCAAACAACATTTTTAATGTTAATTCTTTTACATAGTTAAATACTTTAATTTTGGGATGATTTTCCCATGTTCCAGCAACTTTAACGTTATAATTTGTACAAGCTTCTAAGTCTAAATCTTGTGTTCTAATCTCCCAAGCTTCAAACATTAAAGGAATTGCAACACCAGGTTTTACATTTTTTAAAAAAGCATTAGTAATTGGTCTAATAAAACCTGAATTAGTAATAATATCTGCTTCTTTAATATGATTTTCATTACCAGAATTTATAGAAAACTCTATGGTATCTTCTAAACCTAAGTATTTAACAATTTCTAGACATTGATTAACAATTTCCTCTCCTTTACCATAATAGGAATCTCTAGTCCAAGCATATACTTTTTTAGCGCCTGCTAATAATGGAATAATTGGCGTATATAAATAATTATTACTCCCAACTTCTGTTAAAACAACATAAGAAGTTAAATCTAAATTTAAACTTTTAATGGTATCTTTTATAATTTGTATTGCTCTATAATTTATGGACATTAAAACTATACTTTTTCTCCATTAATAAATATTCGGCACCACCATTCGAAATTCATCAAAGACCATATTAATAAACGATGATTAATTCCTTTATTTATATGTTCATCAACCGTTTTAATAATATAATCTTTATTTATATACTTAGTACTTACTGTGCTTTCTGAAAGTAATAACTCTTTTACATATTCGGCATTTTCACCTCTATACCAACTTTCGTCTGGTGCAGAGAAGCCTTGTTTTTTTCGATTAATTATATCTTCCGGTATAAAGTCTGCCATTGCTTTACGTAACACGTTTTTACCATCGTCAAACTCTCTATATACTTTCTTTTTTCGTTCTGTATTCTCGTCTATTTTTTCTATTTCTTTTTCTAAATTACCTAACTTATGCTTTACAGAAACTTTCATAGCAAAATCTACCAAGTCGTTATCCATAAAAGGAAAACGCTCCTCTAAACCGTGAGCCATTGCTAATTTATCACCGACTAAAAACAAACCTGGTAAGAATGTTTTAATCTCAAAATACAATGAATTGTTTATATGTTGTTCTGGTGTATCATACTTTAATTTATCGTTAAAAGTAAATACCCTTTCAAATACTTTTCGTGGTTCGTCTATATCTATTTCTTTAAAAACTTCTTCTGTAAATAATGCCTCTTTATCTGTATCTGGAACTAAACGTTGCCAAAATTCATAATATTGATCAAAATAATCTTCCTTACTAATAGAATCAAATACTTTATAATAACGCCAAGGATAACCACCAAATAACTCATCGCCTCCAGTTCCTTGTAAACATACTTTAACAAATTTCGAAGCTAATCTAGATATATAATAGTTCGGATAAGACATCCCTACCCTAAGGTCTTCTAAGTGATATACCAATTTTGGTAAAGACCAGCGTATATCACCTGCGTTCATAACTTGTTCAAAGTGTTCCGTTTTAAAGTGATTTGCCATTAATTCGGCGTCTCTTCTTTCATCAAAATTAGCTTCCCTGCCTGTAACTTCACTCATATCAAACCCACAAGTGAAGGTTGATAGTCTGTCTACATGCTCTGAAGCGACTGCGGTTATTGAACCAGAATCCATACCTCCAGACAAATAAGATCCAACTGGAACATCTGCAATCATTTGTCTAGTTACAGCTTGTTTAAATAATCGTTTAGTTTCAGCTTGAGCCTCATTAAAAGACATTGACTCATCAGTTTTAGTAAAATCATAATCCCACCATGAATTGTGTTCAACGTATGTGGTATTAGTATCTATTTTAACTGTATTTGCAGGAGGCAACATTGTTACATCCTTAAATAATGTATTATATGAAAAGACATTTTGAAATGTAAAATACTCATTTAAAGCCTTTAAATCTACATCTATTTTATAATCAGGGTGTTTAATAATCGCTTTAATTTCACTTGAAAAACAGAGCGTTTTACCATTAAACCAATAGTATAAAGGCTTAATACCAAAACGATCTCTGCTTAAGTAAAGTTCTTTAGTTTTATCATTCCAAGCAGCTATAGCAAACATACCATTTAAACGCTCGAAAAAGGATACTCCGTACTCTGCTAACCCTTCACAAATGACTTCTGTATCCGTTTCAGAGACAAAAATGTGCCCTTTTGATTTTAATTCTTGTTTTAATTCTGAAAAGTTGTAGATGCATCCATTAAAAATAATAGTCCACTCATTATTTCTAGAGCTCATAGGTTGAGCCCCTTTATCGCTTGTATCTAATATCGCAAGTCTTTTATGTGATAAACCAATATTATTTTTTACAAAGAAACCTTGCCCATCTGGTCCACGATGAGCAATCTGATCTGTCATAGATTTTAATTGATCTCTATATACAGCTTCTTCATTAAGATTAAAAACACCTACAATTCCACACATTTATATACAAGCTTTTAATTCTGAAACAACTTTTTGTTGTAGTTCTTCTGTTAAATCATTATACAGAGGCAGAGCTAAAGCATGCTTATAACACCATGTACTATTTTTCATATCACCTTTGATCTCTACTAAGTCGTTATCTTGAAACGCTTTATGCTTGTGCAATGAGTAAGTCCCTATTTGAACTTCTATTCCTTTAGCTCGCATTTCTGTCATAATACGATCTCTATCCTCAACAAAAACTGCAAACGTCTGATATGAATGTTGACTATTCTCTACCGTTCTTGGTATTTCAACTCCATCAACATCCTTAAATAATTTAATGTAGTTATTTGCTAATTCAATTCTTTTTGAAAGTAAATTATCTATATGATTTAATTGACCTAATCCAACCGCCGATTGAATATTAGATAATTTATAATTAGTTCCTATAATTTCAAATTGAATACCTTCTCTTGAATTACCGCTCATATCCATTCCAAAATGTTTATATGAATTCATCCAATCTGCCCATTCTTTATTTTGGGTGGTTATAATTCCTCCCTCTCCAGTTGTAATAAATTTTCTTGGGTGTAAAGAAAAAATTGTAATATCAGCCTGACTTCCAACTCGAATTCCATTAAATTCTGCACCAATTGAACATGCAGCATCTTCTACGATATAAACACCGTACTTTTCTTTAATAGTATTTAATCTATTATAATCTAATGGCGCTCCAAACAATGATACAGGTATAATTGCTTTTGTTTTGTCTGTTATGGCCGCCTCAATAGCATCATAATCAATATTCATTGTATCTTTTTCAACATCGACAATTATAGCTTTTGCTCCTACAATAGGCCCAACTGCTGCAGTAGCAGGATAAGTATAATCTGGCGCTATAATTTCATCGCCTGGACCAATTTTTAAGGCTCTTAATGCAACTTCTAACCCTGTAGTAGCAGATGTTACTGCTAGACAATAGTTAACTCCTAAAAAATCTTTTAATTTACTTTCAAATTCTCTTGTAACTGGACCTTCAGTTAAATAACCACTATCAAGAACTTCTATAACTTTATCTTTAATTTCTTGAGTAATATATGGTTTTATTAATGGAATATTCATAACAATTATTCTTTATCGATTCCGACAGATTTTCTCCAGTCTATTAATTTTTGTAATCCTTCTCTTAATGAGTCTTTGTACAAAAACCCTAATTCTTTTTCTGCTCTTTGGCGAGAACCTATTCTATTCTGGACTAATGCTCTTGCATCATCAGCTGAATATGGTACGTATTTCACCTTTAAATCTGATTTTTTAAGATCTAAAATAGTATCACAAAGTTCTTTTATAGTTGTTTGTACTTCAGTTCCTACGTTATAGTTTCCTATTTTAACATCCGATTCTAAAGCTGCAATATTAGCTTTTGCAACATCCTCTACATATACGAAGTCATATGCTTGACTTCCATCTCCGTTAATCACTGGTTGCTCTCCTGCTTCAATTTTATTAAGCATAATTGGCACTACACCACTATAAACAGCGTGTTGATCTTGTCCTGGACCATATACGTTCATGTAACGTAAACTCACAACTTCTAATCCATAGCGATCATTAAAAGCTGTAGCCATTGCTTCTCCTGCAATTTTAGTTGCTCCGTAAAAGTTTTTGTTATTAAATGGATGAGCTTCTGTCATTGGTACTTCAGCCGCATCACCATATACAGATGCAGATGATGATGACACCAATTTTTTAACATTATTTTTCACACAAGCTTCTAAAACATTAAAGGTTCCACCAACATTGACATCAAATGCTGTACGTGGATAATCTTTACAATGTAATAACCACATCGCTGCTAAATGAAATACATAATCAACACCTTGCATTGCTGTGTCAAGAATATCTGTTTCTCTTACATCTCCTCCATATGGATATATTGTACATCTTGAGTCTTTAAGACTTTCAATAATGTTATCTTGTTTTCCTCTTGCAAAGTTATCATAAATAACAACTTCTTTAACGTTATGTTTTAATAGTTCACTAACTACGAAGCCTCCAATAAACCCAGCTCCTCCTATTACTAGTACTCTTGAATTGTCTAATTTCATTTTATTAATTATAAAGTTTCCCAAAAGGGTGATTTGTAAATTCTTTTTTTGCTAATGGATGATATTCTCCTTTTAAACCTATTGGTTCTGAGTTTCTAATATCATGAACAATATTTATGGCTTGTTTTGCATCTGTTAGACCATAACCTTTTCCATCTAGTATATCTTTATAGACTTTGGTGTGTAAA
This sequence comes from Pontimicrobium sp. MEBiC06410, assembly GCF_053601615.1. Taxonomy (NCBI): domain Bacteria; kingdom Pseudomonadati; phylum Bacteroidota; class Flavobacteriia; order Flavobacteriales; family Flavobacteriaceae; genus Pontimicrobium; species Pontimicrobium sp. MEBiC06410. Next base: position 365,143 of record NZ_JBSHNT010000162.1, on the reverse strand, counting down.
TCTGTAAATCCCCCACTAAATTCTAATTCTTCTCCTTCAATTTGAATAGATCTGTATGTTCTTTGTCCTTTTTCTTTAATATAATCTGGTAATACATCACTATTTATCGATAAAAACCAACGTACTCGAGCTCTTTTAAATTCTAAATACCCAGCAGCACGATCATGCCTATGCACATGGACAATATTTTTTTTAACCTCACCAAAAATCCATGATAACATATCGTAAAAATGAACTCCAATATTTGTGGCTATTCCTCCTGATTTAGATACATCTCCTTTCCATGAAGTGTAGTACCAATTACCGCGAGAAGTTAAATAGGTTAAGTCAACATCAAAAATTTTATCTTTTGGAGCTGATGCCATCTTCTTCTTTAATTCAATTATACTATCATGTAGTCTTAATTGTAAAATATTCCAAACTCTGCGTCCAGTTTCTTTTTCTACATTTGCTAAAGCTTCAATATTCCATGGGTTGAGAACTAAAGGTTTTTCGCAAATCGCATCTGAACCTCTTCTTAATGCCATTCTTATATGTGAATCATGCAAATAATTTGGTGTACATATACTTACATAATCTAATTTTGTTTTTTTATCGTATTTAAGCTTTTCTAAATGTCTATCAAATCTTTCTGGTTCAACAAAAAAATCTGCTTCTGGAAAATAGCTATCAATTATTCCTACAGAATCAAAACGATCTAATGCTGCAATTAAATTGTTATTAGTGTCTTTAATTGCTTTAAGATGTCTTGGTGCAATATATCCTGATGCACCTATTAATGCAAAATTTTTCATACTATGAAACTCGTGTTACGCTGTTATTTTCTAGTTTATATGTTTGATTACTTTCTTCGCAAATAGCTATATTATCATCATTGAAAATAAGTTTATGTCCATACTCCCCAATCCACCCTATTTGCCGTGACGGATTTCCAACAACTAATGCAAATGGTTTTACTGTTTTTGTTACTACAGCTCCTGCTCCAATAAAAGCATACTCTCCAATATCATTACCACAAACTATAGTTGCATTTGCCCCAATTGAAGCTCCTTTTCTCACAATTGTTTTTGCATAATTACCTCTTCTATTTACTGCACTTCTAGGGTTTATTACATTTGTAAATACCATAGATGGGCCTAAAAACACATCGTCTTCACATTTTACTCCTGTATAAATAGATACATTATTTTGAACCTTTACATTATTACCTAATTCTACTTCGGGTGAGATAACTACATTTTGACCAATGTTACATTTCTCTCCTAGTTTACTATTGGACATAATATGAGAAAAGTGCCAAACTTTAGTGCCTTCTCCAATAATAGCCCCTTCATCTACTACTGCTGTTTCATGTATAAAAAAGTTTCCCATTATTTCTCGCAATATGATTTAACAGTTAATTTAATACCTTCTTTAAAAGAATACATAGGGGTATATGAAAACAAATTTCTTGCTTTTGAAATATCTGCTAGAGAATGTTTTACATCCCCTATTCTGTCCGGTCCATGCTTAACTGATGATTTTATATCAATATTCAAATTTTTAAAACCTTCTTTTATAGCTTCTACAAGTTCTAACAAACTTGTGTTTTCACCAAAGGCTACATTATAAACCTGATTAACAGAATCTTTACTTTCTTCTAAAACAGATTTTATATTTGCTTGTACCACATTTTCTATAAAAGTAAAATCTCTAGAATGCTTACCATCTCCGTTTATAACTAAATCTTGATGATTTAATAATTGACCAATAAATTTTGGAATGACAGCTGCGTATGCTCCATTTGGATCTTGTCTTTGTCCAAAAACATTAAAGTAACGCAATCCTATAGTTTCTAAGTTATATGTTTTATAGAATACGTCTGCATATAATTCGTTTACATACTTAGTTACAGCATAAGGGGATAACGGTTTACCAATAGTATCTTCAACTTTTGGTAACCCATTACTATCTCCGTAAGTACTAGAAGATGCTGCATAAACCATTCTTTTAACTGTCTTAGACTCTTTTGCTGCGACTAACATATTTAAGAAACCTGAAATATTAACATCATTTGATGTTATAGGATCATTAATAGATCGAGGTACTGACCCCAAAGCTGCTTGATGTAAGACGTAGTCAACACCATTCATTGCTTTTTTACAAACCTCTAAATCTCTAATATCATTATTTATAAACTCGCAATTTGGAAGTTTTATAAAAGGTTCTATGTTTTCTATATGACCTGTGGCTAAGTTATCTAGTATTACTACTTTTTTCGCATTATATTTCAACAAGTATTCAACAAGATTAGAGCCAATAAAACCGGCTCCACCTGTTACTAAAAAAGAAAAACTCGAAAGATCTTTATTATGATATTTTTGAGAATACATTTCTAAAGCGTTTTTGTTACTAATTTACTATCTAAAACACCTTTTACATCGTAAACTACTGCATTATCTCTCTTAATTTTATTTAAATCTAATTCTAAAAATTGCTTGTGAGCTACAACATGAACAATAGTGTCATATGTTTCACTAATTTCTGATATGGTTTCTAAATTATATTCATGCATTACTTCAGCATTAGATACCCATGGATCATATACATCTACATCCATATTAAATTCTTTTAAAGCGCGATATACATCTATAGCTTTGGTGTTTCTAATATCAGGACAGTTTTCTTTAAATGTAATACCTAACATCAAAACTTTTGCATTTTTTATAGCTATATTACTTTTTACCATTAATTTTAATACTTCAGTAGCAACGTATTCTCCCATACTGTCATTTAAACGTCTTCCTGCTAAAATAATTTCAGGATGGTAACCTACTTCTTGTGCTTTTTGAGCTAAATAATATGGATCTACACCTATACAGTGCCCTCCAACTAATCCTGGCTTAAATGGTAAAAAATTCCATTTTGTAGATGCTGCTTCTAATACAGCATGTGTATCTATGTCTAACTTATTAAATATTTTAGCTAATTCGTTAACAAAAGCAATATTAATATCTCGTTGAGCATTTTCAATTACTTTGGCTGCTTCTGCTACTTTTATGGTTGGTGCTAAATGCGTACCAGCAGTGATAACAGATGCGTATAAGCTATTTACAACTTCTCCTATTTCTTTTGTTGAACCGGATGTTACCTTTTTAATATTAGCTACAGTATGTTTTTTATCTCCTGGATTTATTCTTTCTGGTGAATAACCACAGTAAAAATCTTTATTAAATTTTAAGCCACTAATTTCTTCTAAAATCGGGACACATTCGTCTTCTGTAACCCCTGGGTAAACAGTAGATTCATATATAATTATATCACCTTTTTTTAAAACCTCACCAATAGTTTCAGATGATTTTATTAATGGTGTAAGAATAGGTCTATTATTCTTATCCACTGGAGTAGGAACAGTTACTATATATACATTACAATCTGCAATTGTATTAACATCGTAACTAAGCTGTAAACCTATTCCTGCCTTCGTTTTATTTAGTACTGCTTTTAAATTATCGTCACTAACTTCTAATGTACTATCATGACCTTCATTTAAAGCATTCACTCTAGTTTTATTAATATCAAAACCAATAACTCTAAATTTTTTTGCAAATTCTACAGCTAGAGGTAAGCCAACATAACCTAAACCGATTATAGCAATTGTCTTATTCATTTTTTAGTCTATTTTATTCAAACACTCCTTTAAACTATCTCTCCAATAAGGAATAGTAATCCCTAATTCTCTTTTTATTTTACTTTTATCTAACACACTAAAGTGTGGTCTTTTTGCTAATGTTTTGTAACTCGAACTAGATATTCCTTTAACATCAAGGTCTATTTTTTTATACTCAAAAATAGCCTTTGCAAAATCAAACCAACTTCCCAACCCATCATTACTGTAATGATAAAGTCCAAAATTATGGCTTTGATCTTTTATAATCCTTATAACAACCTTTGCTAAATCTATAGCATAAGTAGGAGCTCCTACTTGGTCTTTAATTATTGTTAAATGATTTCTCTCTTGGCTTAACTTAAGCATTGTTTTAACAAAATTACCACCATATTCTGAGTATAACCATGAGGTTCTAATAATAAAATACTTTTTTAAAGTCGTTTTTATTTCATTTTCACCTTTTAGTTTTGTTAATCCATAAATGGATATAGGATTTGTTATATCATCTTCTATATAAGGTATATTACCATTTCCATCAAAAACAAAATCAGTTGAAATATGTATTAATGTTACATTTTTAATCTCACACAATTCTGCTAAATTCCTAGCTCCTATTACATTTACTTCATATGCTCTTTCTTTATTTTCCTCAGCTTTATCTACAGCTGTGTATGCGGCACAATTAATACAATAATCAAAATGTTTAGAATTAAACAAACTATCTATTTTAAGTTTATTTGTAATATCTAACATTTTACTATCCATAAAAGTAAAATCAACATCTTCTATATTATGAGAGAGTTCTTGTATGGATTTACCAAGTTGCCCGCTAGCCCCAGTAACTAAAACCCTTTTTGTAATCATAATTCTATAGTATCAAATTTTGGCAAAAGTAGGTCTTTCTCTGAAATAATTAATTCCTTTTCTGGTAATTTCCAATCTATGTTTAAAGTTATATCATTATAAATGATGCCTCTTTCTGCATCTTTATTATAGAAACCATCACATTTATATGAAAAAATAGCCGTATCACTTAGCACGACAAAACCATGTGCAAATCCCTTAGGAACAAACAATTGCCTTTTGTTGTCTTCAGTTAACTCTACCGAAATGTATTCGCTATAGGTTTTTGAATTTTTTCTTAGATCTACAGCAACGTCTAACACCTTACCTTTAACGACCCTAACTAATTTTGCTTGAGCAAATTCTCCTTGTTGATAATGTAACCCTCTTAAAACCCCTTTAGTTGAATAAGACTCATTATCTTGAACAAAAACCGTATTTACTCCCATTATTTTATTAAAAACACTATTATTAAAGCTTTCGAAAAAATAACCTCTTTCATCATTAAAAATAGTAGGTTCAAGAATAAAGCAATCTTCAAGTTTTGTTTTAATAGCTTTCATACAATCTTAAAAAAGTATTATTTATCTAGAATACTAATAAGGTGTTTTCCATAACCACTCTTAACTAATGGTTGAATGAGCTCACCTAATTGTTCCTTATTTATATACCCCATTTTATAAGCCACCTCTTCAATAGCTCCAATTTTTAGCCCTTGCCTTTCTTCTATTACCTGAACAAACTGAGAAGCTTGCATTAGCGAATTAAAAGTCCCTGTATCTAACCAGGCAGTTCCTTTATCTAATACACTAACTTTTAATTTTTTCCGCCTTAAATACTCTTTATTAACGTCTGTAATTTCTAATTCTCCTCTATGACTAGGTTTTATATTTTTTGCTATACGAACTACATTATTATCATAAAAATATATACCAGGTACTGCATAATTAGATTTAGGTTTTTTTGGCTTTTCTTCTATAGAAATTGCCTCTCCATTGTTATCAAATTCTACAACACCGTAACGCTCTGGATCTAGAACATGATAAGCATATATAATACCTCCTTCTGGATTATTATTTGCTTGTAGTAATTTTTCTAACCCTGTTCCATAAAATATATTATCTCCTAATATTAAAGCGACTTTATCTTTACCTATAAATTCTTCTCCAATTATAAATGCTTCTGCTAACCCATTAGGGGCCTCTTGCACTGCATATTGAAAATTGCATCCAAACTTTTTTCCATCACCTAGAAGAGCTTCGAAAAGAGGTAAATCGTGAGGTGTAGATATTATTAAAATCTCTTTAATTCCTGACGACATTAATGTAGATAAAGGATAATATATCATTGGCTTATCATAAATAGGCATTAATTGCTTACTTACCGCCAACGTTAATGGGTGCAGTCGTGTGCCTGATCCTCCAGCTAGTATTATTCCTTTCATCTATTTTTTATAAATTATTTTTAAAAGAACTAATTATCATACTTCTTTAAATACCAATCAATGGTTTTTTTAATACCTGTCTCAAAGTTTTCATCGGCTTTCCACCCAAGATTCATTTCTATTTTTGAGGCATCTATTGCATATCTAAAATCATGCCCAGGTCTATCTTTTACAAATGTTATCTGTTCTTTATAAGATTTTTTAGATGGTTTTATTTCATCCAAAATTCTACAAATAGTGTCTGCTATATATAAATTATCTCTTTCATTTCTACCTCCTATGTTATAGGTCTCCCCTGTTTTACCTTTTTTGTAAACCAAATCAATGCCTTTACAATGATCTAAAACATATAACCAATCTCTTATGTTTTTACCATTCCCATAAATAGGTATTTGCTCTCCTGTAATAGCTTTTCTAATTATTGTAGGAATGAGCTTTTCGTTATGTTGTTTAGGCCCATAGTTATTAGAGCAATTGGTAGTAACTACATTCATTCCATAAGTATGAAAATAACTTCTAACAATAAAATCTGAAGATGCTTTAGATGCACTGTATGGACTATTAGGAGCATAAGGTGTTTGTTCAGTAAATAACCCATTTTCTCCTAAAGTTCCATAAACTTCGTCTGTAGATATATGGTGAAATCGACAATCTTCATAGCCTTCTTTTATTTTATTAGGCCCCTTCATCCAATATTTTTTTGCTGTTTCTAAGAGATTAAATGTCCCTACAATATTTGTATTTATAAATGCTCCTGGATCGGTTATAGAATTATCTACGTGTGACTCTGCAGCAAAATGAATAACACCATTGAAATTATATTTATTAAACTGTTCTTCAATTAAATTACCATCACAAATATCTCCTTCGATAAAGGTGTAGTTTTCATGATTATAAATTTCTTTTAAATTAGTCAGTTCTCCTGCATAAGTTAGTTTATCTATATTTACTACCTTGGTGTTTTTATTTTTTTCTAAAAAAAAAGGTATAAAATTAGAACCTATAAAACCTGCTCCTCCTGTGACTAAAACCGTATTAGTTTTCATATTGCATTGCATATTTTATAATTCTTATTATTATATAAATCAAGCATAACATAACAAAAGCTAATAATGGAAAAATAATAGAATACCTTTCTTTAAAGGTGATTTTTTGATTCCCTACTCTTTGAAAACTAGATATTACATCTACAAAAACATCTTTAGATATCGCTTTTTCTTCTAACTCTCTTAATTGCTCTCTTAATTTTATTTCTTTTTCAAGTAACTCGTATTCTTTTGTTCCTGATTTTTCTTGCTGCAGAGAAAACCCTCCTAATTTAAAATCCTTACTAGGATTCTTTGTTTCTTCTTGTAAAACATCTATATAAATTCTTTGTAGGGAGTCTACTTCTTTTAAGTTTTCAAGAATATTCTTTTTTTCTAACTCATATAATTTATTCTCTTTCTTTTTCTTTCTTTCAGAAAAATCATTTGTGAATGCCGAATTAATACCATATTCTAAATCTTTAAAAATATCCTTTTTGTAAGATTCTACTGTTATTAAAAATAAGCTTCCAGAATATATACTTCGATTATCTATATAGTCTTCGAATGATACATTTTCTACACTAGAACTGTCTAATGCTCTTAAAAAACCTTGATATTGTAAAACTTTATCGTTTTCTGTTTCAGGTCCAGGTTCAATTTTAAAAGATTTTACTTTATCTATATCAATCTTTACAGTATCGTTTTTTACGAAAATAGCTTTTAATGTATTATAATCTTGATTGGCAATTAGAGCATTAAAATAATTAATATTAGTAACTAACTGATATTTAGAGTCAAAATATGGCCTCACCAACATGTCTGAGCTATATACTTTGGGTTTATTTCGCTCAAGAACGTATCCTAATATAGCAGTAGCAATAATTACACTTGCAATTATTTTCCAATTAATAACAACAGACTTAATAATAATTATTATTACTGAAAAAATTGACTTTAAAATGGAACCTATAAAATTAAAAAGTCTAGTAAACAGATTGCCTATTATATTAAAAAATACAACTAAGTCGACTTCTTCAGATGTATTTTTATTCGATGGTAATTCTTTACTCATAATTGCGGTAAAATGGTTAATTAAATATTTGTTTTAAAATCTTTCTTGTTATTAAATAGGTTGGCCGAACTCCAGAGGTTCCTAATCCTCCAGATGCTAAAGTACCTCCTGTTTCTAATGGATTATCACTAGCATAATATGCGTACCTTACCTTTACATTTGGATTAATACTCCCCCTTACTTTCGATGCTGCTTGAATAGCTTTTTGATAGTGTGCTCCCTCCATTTCTAATCCAATTACATTCCATGTTGAATTGAAAAAAAACTTTAATATGTCTTTGTTTTGTAATGATGTTCCTAACACTGAAATCATAGAACCTTCGTACACATCTACGCCTTGCCCTTCTAGATCTGACTTACTTAATTCATTTTTAAAAGGATAATTATCTGCTGTGCCTTCAAAAATATGTGCAGACGGTATCATTATATCTCCTTTTCCTCCTTCTAAAATTCCAGCCTTCCCCATTACAGAAATAGATTCTACATTTAAGTGAACTTTAGTACCTTTATCCCCATAAGGTTTTAAAAGTTCATCTATAGTTTCATAAGCTTGTTCACCAAAAGCATAATCCATAACAAAAATAACTGGAGCCTCATTATCTTCTTTATTTTGCTTATTTAAACCCAAGTCTGTTTGGCTTAAATCTAGCTTAGCTGTATCAAAAATTTGAACATCTATATTAGTTCCAGAGGTATCTTTTATATAAATCATTCCCTGCTGTAACGCTTTTTGTGTTACTTTATTGCGTAGGGCTTCGTTTTTACTACTACTTAAGTCTTCATAAACACCAAAAATATCCTTTTTAGATATTAAATTTTTTAATGCTATTGGTGCATATAGCGTATTCATTACACTATGCAAGTTTGCACTAATTATATGTATTGGGCGTTCTAATAAATTATTCTTTTTAAGTGTTTCTTTAATTGTATTTGCCCATATTTCACCATGTATATGGTGCCCCAGTCTCTCTCTTAAAACAGGACTAAAAGTAACTGTTCGTTTAGTATTATTAACAACTTCATCTATTGCCAATTTACCTAACCAATATACAATATGTAATAAGCGTTCTGGTTTTTCCTTTGTTGCAAAGTTAGAATATACAGAAGATAATTCTCTAAACGTTCTTCCAAGTATATTGGCTGTATGAGTAATGGCTATTTCTCTTTCTTTTTGAGTAAGTTTCTTTTTACTTAAAACTGCTTTTTCTAGTTTTAACCAATCTCTTGTAGTATGCCCTTCGTCATTAATTATTACACGTTTACTAATTTTATGAGACTCTACAAAAAGAAACGTTAAGTGAGTTAAAATATCATAAATTTCCGATCGTCCTCGGGTAATTTCAATATTCATTTGCTCATCGTCTATACGATAGCAATTACGTCTTCTTTTGGGTGGTATTATCGCCTCAAAATGTGAATTAGCATAGCCTTCATCACTTGTTAAATTAATAAAACGACACTCTTCTATGCCTATTGGCAATCTATCTATTACATATAATAGACCATCTAATTCTGCTTTTTCATCTGCAATAGAACCATATATTTCTGGCCTTAAAACTAAAAGTGCTTCTCTTAAGGTTTCTCCAGAGACTCCCATTGGTTTATAAAACCCTCTATTAAATAAATGACGCATAGTAATATACATTCTTTCTATTGCATTTGAGCTTTCTTGAGCCCTCGTTCTTTCATGATATGTTATTTTACTCATAATCTTTCTTTAGCCTGCAAATATACTATTATTTATAGAGAATATACGTTTCTAAAGCATCTGCAATTTTCCTATCATTAGAAAGGCGTGGAATTTTATTTTGCCCTCCTAATTTTCCTATAGATTTCATATAATTTTGAAATCCATTTTTATCTATTTTAGATATTTTTAAAGGCTGTAATACTTTTCCTTTTATTAAATCTAAATAATAACTATTTTGTTCTTGTAATGCTTTATCTATTTTATTAGTGAATTTAGTAATATTTTCCGGTTCTTTTTCAAATTCTATAAACCATTCATGATAGGGTAGACCAGATTGAGGCGTAATCTGTGGCGCTACTGTAAATTCATTAACTCTAGCTTCAGAACTTTCTATAGCTTCCTTTAATGCTTGTTCTACCTCTTTACCTATTACATGTTCTCCAAAGGCAGATATAAAGTGTTTTATTCTACCAGAGACAATAACTCGATATGGACTTAAACTTGTAAATTGTACAGTGTCTCCTATATTATAAGCCCACAAACCTGCATTAGTAGATATTATTATTACGTAATTTACACCTTTTTCTACTTCTGCAATGGTTATACGTTTTGGATTCTCATTAAAAAATTCATCTGCTTTTATAAATTCGTAAAACATACCCGAATTTAACTGTAGCAACATTCCTTTTTCGTTTTGCTTATCTTGAAATGCAAAAAAACCTTCACTTGCAGGGTATAGTTCTATACTATCTACTTTTCTCCCTATTAAATTTTCAAACTTAGCTCTATATGGCTCATAATTTATGCCTCCAAAAATGAATAGATTAAAGTTTTTAAAAATATCTCCTACTTTTTTTCCTGTTTTTTCTTGAAGTCTTTCAAAATACATTTGTACCCATGAAGGAATTCCAGAAATAATAGTCATATTCTCAGGTAGTGTTTCTTCTACAATAGCATCTACTTTAGTTTCCCAATCTTCTATACAATTTGTCTCCCAAGATGGCATTCTGTTTTTTTGAAGGTACTTAGGTACATAATGTGCCACAATACCAGATAATCGACCTAACTGTATACCATTCTTTTCTTTTAGTATTGGGTTACCCTGTAAAAAAATCATTTTACCATTTACAAATTTCGTATTCCCTGTTTCATGTATATACATTAATATAGCATTTCTCGCCGCATTAACATGATATGGCATGCTTTCTTTTGTAATTGGTATGTATTTTGCTCCAGAAGTGGTGCCAGACGTTTTTGCAAAATATAATGGTTTTCCTTTCCATAAAACATCTTTCTCGCCTTCAACAACTTTATCTACATATTTTTTTATAGACTCATAATCTCTTACAGGAACTTGTTTTACAAAATCTTCATGAGTTTTTATGGTCTTAAAATTATGGTCTTTCCCAAAATTAGTATGAGAAGCTTCTTTTATTAAGTTTTTAAAAACGTTCTCTTGAGTTTCAATTGGGTTATTTGCCCATTTTTGAATGGATTTATATATTTTCTTTGCAAATTGTTTTGCTAATGCAGACTTAAATGGTATCATTAAATTATTTGAAATCTATAAAATTAGTTGGGTTTACTGGGTAACCATCACTCCATAATTCAAAATGTAAATGAGGACCAGTTGTTAATTCTCCTGTGTTTCCTGCCATTGCTATAACTTCTCCAGATTTAACTAAATCCCCTTGAGCTTTAGTTAACGACTCATTATGTTTATAAACAGATATTAAGCCATGGCTATGCTCTATTATAATTACATACCCCGTTTCTGTAGTCCATTCTGCAAAAATAACAGTTCCATCTGCTGCAGATTTTACTGGTGTATTCTCTGCAACTATTACATCTACTGCATAATGTTTTTCTTCTACGTTGTATGTCTCACTTATGGTTCCGCTCACTGGAGGAAATAAAACAAAGCTGGCTTTGGTTTTAGCTGTTTCAAATAAATTGTATTTATCTTCCTTATCTACTTTTTCTCTAAGAATAGAATCCTCTTTAATTGGGTCTAAGTCTACCTCGCCAATATCTAGTTTTGCTGCAGATAAAATAGAGTCTCTATTAAACTCTACAGTACTTACCTCTCCTTTTAGCACTTTTTTTATAGAGCTGTAATATTGTTCATTTAACCTAATAACCTTTTGTAATGAATCTGTTTTATAATTAAGCTCTACTGCTTTCTTTTTTAATGCTGTAGAAGAATAACCAGGAATATATTCCCGAATTGGAGTAAACGCTATTAATAATGTAGTAAGTGCTATTAATAATATTGATGAAATTGTAGCTAATACAAATACATTTAGTCGTGTTAACTTAAATGAAATGCGCTCCTCAAAAGTATCTTCGTTTAATATTACTAATCGATACTTATGAAGTAGTTTTCTTTTTAATGGAATTTTCTTTTCTTTTTTACTCATACTACTTTATCTATTACAAATATAGACAAAGGGTTTAATTTGTTTATTTCTGTGCTAAAAGTAATTGTAATTTAGCTTATAATTAACAAAAAAATGATCTAATATTTCTAAAATTATTTCTTACAACAACCACATACACTAGGATTAAACTAAAATTTTATTTTCGTTACACAAATCGTATAAATAACTAATTTTCAAAAAAATAAAACAAAAAAACAGGGTCTTAATTTATAAATATAAGCAGCTATACTTTGTATATATTATTAATAATATGTTGCTTTGAATCAAAACTCAAGCAAATGACATATTTTACATACAACGATTTTTTCGTTAGAAAATTCAGTCTGAAAAAATAATACCCTAAACAACGATTGAATTATGAACGAAAATAATATATTCCCAGAGGACATATTACACAACACAGTCGAGTATCACATAGCAAAGCACAACAAAAAAACTAATCTTATTTTTTGGCTATTATTTCTTACGCTATTAGGGATATTTATATCCTTACCTTTTATAAACATAGATGTTCCTTCTACAAGTCTAGGAAGGGTTGTATCCAAAGAAACTCCAGTTTCTATATACACTTCTTCTGGAGGTAGAATTACTTATTTTAATATTAAAGAAAATCAAACTGTTTCTAAAGGAGATACTTTGGCTATTATAAGCCAAAAAGATCAAGATGTAAGAGATGATTTATTAAAACATCAGAAAGAAGATATTTTAGGCTTTATATCAGATTTAAGGTTACTCATTAATGGACAGCACTATAAAATAAAAACAAATAAATACAAAAAAGCGCTTCTTCAGTATAACCAAAGAAGAAACAACTTAAATACAGTTATTGAAAAAGCCAAAAACAATTATAAGAGAGTAAATGAATTATATAAAAAAGATGCTTACACTAAAGTACAGGACGAGGAAGCCCTTTTTCAGTTAGATAAAGCAAAAGATGATAAAGCTCTTTTTATTAGTCAAGCAAAAGAAGCATGGCAAATTGAACTTTCTGAATATGAACAATCTCTAGATAATTTAAACTCTAATCAAGAGCAATTAAAAGAAGAGAGAAACATGAAAGTTGTTATTGCTCCTGTAGATGGTGATTTAATTAATGTTCAAGCTCATCACCTAGGAAGCCTTATAAACCCAGGTAGTAATTTAGCAACAATTTCTCCTAGCGGTAATTTAATTGTAGAATCTTACATGAACCCTAAAGATATTGGTTATATAAAACAAGGTATTCCTGTTAAATATCAAGTAGAATCTTATAACTCAAACCAATGGGGTTTTGCTACTGGTGAAATTATTGAAGTAGGAAAAGATATCGTTGTTATACAAAACACACCAGTTTTTAAAGTTAGAAGCTCTTTAAATGAAAAAACACTATCTCTATCTAATGGTGTAAAAGGCCCATTAAAGAAAGGAATGAATGTTACTAGCCGTTTCTTTTTAACCAACAGAACATTATTTCAGCTATTAACAGATAGTATAGACGATTGGTTTAACCCTTATAATGACATAAATGAGTAAAATAGAAATAAAACAACACGATTTTAGCGATTGCGGAGCCGCTTGTTTAGCTTCTATCTCAGAGCACTATAAACTAAGTTTGCCAATTGCTAGAATAAGACAATATGCCAATACTAACCAAAAAGGAACAACACTTTTAGGTTTACGTGAAGCAGCTACAAAGTTAGACTTTATAGCAAAAGGGGTAAAAGCATCTCTAGAAAGTTTAGAAGAAATACCACTTCCTGCAATTGCCCATGTGTTAATAAAACACGATGAGCACGAGTTTCCTCATTATATGGTTATTTACAAGGTAACTAAGGACTATGTTAAAGTCATGGATCCTGCAACGGGAAAACTTGAAAAGAAAACTATTAAAGACTTTAAAGACATTTTCACTGGATACATGTTAATTTTAATACCAGACGAAGATATTTTTAAAGAAAGAAACGAAAAGTTCTCGAATTTAAAACGTATGGCTTTTCTTTTAAACCCACACAAACACATTCTTTTCCAAGCACTTATAGGCTCTATAATTTATACACTTTTAGGGTTTTCTGTTTCTATTTATATAGAAAAAATAACCGACTTTGTTTTTGTTAGTGGTAATAAAGGTCTGCTTAATTTAATGAGTGTTGTTGTGTTATTATGCGTTGTTCTTCAATTTATTTTTGGAGCATTAAAAGATGTTTTTATGCTTAAAACCAGCCAACAGATAGATTCTAGGCTTATTTTAGGGTATTATAAACACTTATTTACAATGCCTCAAAAATTCTTCGATACTATGCGTATTGGAGAAATTATGTCCAGAATTGGAGATGCTGTAAAAATTAGATTGCTAATTAATGAAACTGCTTTAAATATTTTAGTAAATGTATTTATCGTTATTTTTTCATTCATCTTCATGTATACCTATTATTGGAAATTAGCAGCTATTATTACGTTAATTATTCCATTATACATTATCATCTACTTTATTGTAAACAATTTAAATAAAAAGGTAGAGCGACAGGTAATGGAGAAAAATGCATTGCTAGAATCTCAACTAGTAGAATCTATTAAAAATATTGGAACTGTAAAGCGATTATCTCTAGAGGATTTTTCTAAAAACAAAACAGAGTTAAAGTTCATAGATTTATTAAAGACAATATATAAATCTGGCTTAAATAATATTTTTGCCAGTACATCTACAGGTTTTATTTCTAGAATATTTACAGTTATCCTATTATGGGTTGGAACTTATTATGTTATTGATGGCGAAATTACACCTGGAGAACTCTTTTCTTTCTATTCTATAATAGGTTATTTTACTGGCCCTGCTTCACAATTAATAGGTACTAATAAATCTATTCAAAATGCTATGATTGCGGCAGATAGGTTATTTGGCATCATGGATCTGGAAACCGAAGTTAACGAAGCAAATATTACAATCTCTGAACATTCTTTTGGAGATATTCAATTCGACAATGTTCGTTTTCATTACGAATTAGGAAGGGACATCTTTAAAGATATTAGTTTAACTATACCTAAAGGAAAGTTTACAGCTCTAGTAGGAGAAAGTGGTAGTGGAAAAAGTACGATTGCTTCATTAATTCAAAATGTATATCAACCCTATGAAGGTAAAATACTTATTGGAGATTACGATTTAAAGTATATTACTAAAGATAGTATTAATGCTTTAGTTACTACTGTCCCTCAAAATGTCGAATTATTTGATGGTTCCATTATATCTAACATAGCTATTGGAGAATATAGCCCAGATATGGAGAAAATAATTAAAGTTTGTAAGCAAGTAGGCGCTTATGAGTTTATAGAATCGCTCCCTAATGGCTTCCAAACCTATTTAGGGGAGTTTGGAGCCAATCTTTCTGGAGGCGAAAGACAAAGAATAGCCTTTGCGAGAGCTTTATATAAAGAACCAGAAATATTAATACTAGACGAGGCTACCTCAGCATTAGATTCAGAATCTGAATTAGTTATAAAAGATCTCATTGATGATTTAGCATCACAAGGAAAAACAATAATAATAATTGCCCACAAACTACAATCTATTGTAAAAGCCGATAAAATAATTGCTCTTAAAAAAGGAGAGGTTATAGAAACTGGAACACACCAAGAGCTTTTAGACAAACAAGGATATTACAGTAAAATGTGGAGTAATTTAAATGTATAATTAAAAAAATCCGTTAATCATGAAAAATCATTCATTTGCAAACAAAGCGGTTGTTAGGACGCCTTTAAGTCCTAAGAAAATAGATATTACCTGGGAAGAAATTCAAGATATATTTAAAAACCCTAAGCATAGAGAAGCATTATTTATTGGATCTCCCAATATATATAAAGCATTTGAATTATGGGAAAAGGGAGAAGCTTTTCAAACAGAAGACGAGCTTAAAAGCCTTAAAGGGTCTCTTTATAAATACACCTCAAGACTAGCAAATCGTTGTACTCCTTTTGGTTTATGGGCTTCTGTAGGCACCATAAATCTAGGAAAAGAAACCAGTATAGATGTAGACAGTGGAGAAATAAAACGTACCACTAAGTTCGATATGTATTTTCTGGGTGAGATACTACCAGAAATTACCAAAAATAAAGACATACGTAACGTTTTAAAATACTACCCTAACAACTCGATGTATAAGGTAATGGACAAATATCGTTTTGTTGAGTATTACTTTAAAAAAAGTGCTAGAAGACATAAAATATCTGAAGTAGACATTAATGACTATTTAGAAAAAACAATAAAAATTGCTCATCAAGGAGCCACAATAAGTCAACTTATAAAACCCATTACAGATGATAATATTAGCGATGAAGATGCTAGAGATTTTGTTCACCAAGTTATTGACAGTCAGTTTTTTGTTAACGAACTTGAATTTACTTTAACTGGAGATGATTATTTAGAAGGCTTGTTAACTGTTTTAAGCGAAAAGCGATTTGATTTTTATGAGGCAAATGTTGTTAAAGAATTATTGCATTCTTTAAAAAGTAAAATAACTGCTATTGATGAATCTGGAATAAACAATCCAGAAAAATATAGAGAAATACACACTCAAATAGAAGAAAAGATCCAAGAAACAGATATAACAAAACTATTTCAAGTAGATAGTTACAAAACAATACCTAACGCTACTTTAAGTTATTCAACAATAAAAAAGCTACGTAGTGCCATAGTTGTTTTAAATAAGTTACAAAATAAAAGGTCTAACCCAACTTTAGATGATTTTAAAAAGAAGTTTCAAGAACGTTATGAAGAATACGAACAACCTCTTATTAATGTACTAGATCCAGATTTAGGTATTGGTTATGGTTCAGGTTCAGGAGCAAAGACACCTTTAGTAGACAAACTAGCTATAAGAGGCAGATATGCAAATGAACGAAAAATTTCATGGAATAATAAAACTGGCTTTCTATTTAAAAAAGCTTTAAAAGCTTTACAAAATGGTGCTACAGAAATTAATTTAACTGATGAGGAAATTAATCAGTTTGACGAAAACGAAAGTTTATATCCAGATAGTTTTTCGACATTCTTCAATGTTTTTCATGAAAAAGGAGAAGAAAAAGTACATTTAAAATCTGTTTGGGGGCCATCGGCGAATAGTTTAATTGGTCGTTTTGCTCACTTAGATGCTTCTATAGAAACTATGTGCGATGAAATACACAATCATGAAAAAGCACTTTACCCAGATAAAATACTAGCAGAAATTATTCATTTACCTCAAGCAAGAACTGGGAATATTCTTTATAGAAAATTTCAACGAGATTACGAAATACCATATCTAGGAAACTCCTCTCTTGATAAAGAATACCAATTAGATGTTACTGATTTATACATCTCTGTTAAGAGAGGAAAAATTATTTTACGTTCTAAACGTTTAAATAAAGAAATTATACCTCGTTTAGGAAACGCCCATAATTATAGCGCTAATGCTTTGCCTATCTATCATTTTTTATGTGATATGCAAGACCAAGAACAATCTGGTTTAAGTTTTAGTTGGGGAAGCTTACAAAATGATTTCGACTATTTACCGCGAGTAAATTATAAAGATATTGTTTTATCTCGTGCCACTTGGAACTTAACAAGTGATACAATGAAGGCTATTCTTAAAAATAAAGAAGAAAACGCTATTGATGCTGTTAGAGTTTTTCAGAAGAAACGTAATATCCCAGACATTGTTTCTTTTACCCAAGGGGATAATGAAGTTGTAGTAAATTTTAAAAACGACTTAAGTTGTTTCACTTTTTATTACATGCTAAAAGGCGAACATTTTATACAACTTAAAGAGTTTTTCTTTGAAGAAGACACAATAACTGGTGCTTATTGTAATGAATTTGTTTTGCCTTCTTATAAAAACATTCCTAAACAAAAGGAAAATAAACTTGTAGAAACAACACCTGCTACACCTGCTAGTATTCAAAAAGCATCTTATTCTACTGGAGATGAGTGGCTTTATTATAAGTTTTATTGCGGGGAACGAGTAGGAGAAAAATTACTAAACCAAGCCATTAAGCCAACAGTTGACGAACTTGAGGCGAATAACTTAATAACGAAATGGTTCTTTATACGCTATTCTGATAAAGATGGCTACCATTTACGTTTTAGAATTCATTTAAAGGATCAAACTAAATTCTCTGAGTGCGTATCAATTATCAAAAAACACATTCAGCCGTTCGAAAACAATCTGTTAATTTGGAAAACACAAACCGATACGTACTTAAGAGAATTACAACGTTATGGCTTTGAATCTATAGATGCTACCGAAGCTTTATATTATAATGATAGTGAGTGTACTGTTAAATTTGCTGATATGATTGAAGGAGATGCAGGAGAGCGTATTCGTTGGTTATTCTCGTTACTTTCTATGGATCATTTACTTAATGACTTTGGTTTTAGTGTTAAACAAAAAATGCATTTATTAAATATTGCTAAAACTAGTTTTGGAAAAGAGTTTAATAAAACTGGAGCCTTAAACAAGCAAGTAAATGAGTTGTATAGTGAAAACATGACTAATATTGAAACCTTTTTAAACGAAGACACTAAGGCAGACATTTATAAGCCTTTATGGGATATTTTAAAAGAACGCTCTTTTAAAAATAAAGAAGTCGTAAACGAATTAAAAACATTAGCCAGTAATAATATTTTACCTGGAGGGTTAGAAAATACCGTTTTAAGTTATTTACACATGGTTTGTAATCGTATTTTCTTAGCTAAACAACGTATTCATGAAATGGTAGTTTACGATATGTTATTTAAATATTACAGTAAACAGTTACATACACAGAAAAAGAGTAAAAAAGAAGTTACCGTATAGCTTAGCTATTAATCTAACATTAAACCTAAAAAGGAGCGTATTGTGCGCTCCTTTTAAATACTAAATTATTATGAGAGCATTAGGCGTGTTAAGTCCATCTTTAGCAGAAAAACTAGATAAAGACGATAAATATATTTTAGAAATAGATTCTTTAAAAATACCATTAGCATTAATACATATTCCCGATACAGAATTTGATGAGGATAGTGATGAGTATAACGATATAGTATTAGTAAGAAAAAAAGGGTTTTCTCTTAATTACAGAGATTTTGGTATTATTGAAAACGCATGGAAAAAACTACAAAAAACAGATCAAGATACATACTACCCCATTGGTTCTGAGTTTTGCGGAGAAGTTGTAAAAATTGGAAAAAATGTAACCAATTTAAAAGTGGGAGATTATGTAATTGCAGACTGTTCTTACCCTTTAGCTCCCTTTAACGCACCACCTGGCATACCTAGTAATCATGCAAGTAAAGAGCTTGAAGTTTTCTACAAAGGAAAGTTAACTACAATTCCTGAAGGTATCCCTGTAGAGCAAGCTGCAGGAATGAGTATTGGAGCACAAACAAGTATGTCTATGATTAGAAAAGCAGACATAAAGGAGGGTGATAATGTATTAGTGACTTCAGTAACATCAAATACTTCTTTAATAATATTAAATTTTTTAAGAGACAAAAACTGTAATGTATACGGATTATCCTACTCTGGAGAAAATACAGAGAAAGTAAAAGAGTTATTTCCTTTCATTAAAAACATTTTTAACTTTAAAGAACAAGATATTCCTAAAAACCTTCTTTTTAATGCTGTTTTAGATCCTTTTTCAGACACTCATATTGTTGCATTACAACGTAATCTTAATCTTGAAGCTAATTATGTTACTTGTGGGATGTTTAACCAGTCTTCTGAAAAAATGCAAAAAAAAGAAGCCTATACTAACATATCATATTTAATGAGCTTATTAATTTCAAAAAACATTAGCATTAAAGCAAATTGCTTAGGAAGCTCTGAAGACCTTAAAAATGCAATCGAATTATTAAACAACAATACAGATTGTAACATCCCTGTTGATTCTGTTTTTAATAATGATGAAGATATTAACCTGTTTTTAGATAAGTCTTTTTTAAAAACAAAGAAAACTGGAAAAGTTACTTTTATTTATAGATAAATGTTTTTTAAATTCTAATTTTTCATAATAGTTATAATGATATTATGAAAAATTAGAATTAAAAAAGTAATAATTGTTTGAATTAAGTGAAGACTCTATATCCACTATAAATGGAGTTAGTATTTTATCTCTAAGAGAGATACTAGTTGGTTTTGTAGTATGGAAACTTGTAATGATACTCAAACTGAAACAAATCCGCCTGTTAGTATTGTTGATAGACCTACTCATCCATTATGTAATCAAGTTTTATCTGCTATGTAGCCTAATAAAAAAACGTGAACTGTAAAGGTTACACGTTTTTTATTATTATTTTATCTTCTTAAAATAATTTTACTGTAGAAATAAATAGGCTTAAAAATAAAACAGCACTTAACGCTAAAACATTTTTATATTTAACATTTTTTGTTTTAGCTTCTAATTCTACGCCAAAGATATAAGCTCCTAATAGTAGCATAGCATATTTAAAATATTTACTATAAAAAAACCAATCTGTATTCTCTATTTGTGTTATTAAATCTTCTTGCAAACTAATGCTTTCCATATCATTTGATAACATGAAAATTACCATTAAAAACTTTACAACTTCAAAACCTATAAAAACAAGTATAACACGACCAAGTGCGTCAACAATTGTAATGTTTTTTATTTTAGTTTTTAATAACGAATTAACAAAGTAGCATATACTAGACAGTATATATATTAAAAAAACAGCAAATATTCCAGACACAGCTATGCTAATATAAGCTGAAATTCTTGCTGGTTTTACAATTTCTGGTTCTAAAACACTAGTAATTATATTAGTTTTAAAGACTCCTGAGATAACAACTATTATAAAATATATAAGTAAGTACATTATATATTTAGACATTTTATTTTCTGTAGCTTTATTCATAATGTTTCTATTATTGATGCGATTAAAAGTAGTAATGTTGGAAGTAGTAATGTTTTAATATTTGGAAATAACTTAAAGTCTATAGCTTTTTGAATGAGTACCTTTTTGTAAAAAGAGGCTCCTTTTAGTCCAAATTCTGAAAAAAGAAATAAAGCATATAACTCAATTGGTGCATGTTTACATACATATAATAATGTGTCTATACTTAAACCATAAAAACCAAGTATAAAAACTGCTGCAAATAAAAAACCATTCCAAAATAAAATAGCAGTTGTTAAAACACCTCCAGAAAAAAAACCTAAGATTGATAGAAATAGGGCAACGATTAAATTGTTAATAAAGATATTTACGAAATCTATATCAAAACTAACAGCTTGTATTTTAGAGTAGTCTACTTTTGCAAATTTATCATTAATACAATCTAAGGCAGTATCGTTATTTAAATCTAAAACGAACAGTGTATAATATAAAAATCCTAAAATAAATATAGAAAAGGCTGCAATTTTATATTTCATGAGTTTTTAATTTAATATTATTAATACGTTTTATTAGCGTTGGGTATGTTATACCTCCTTTAGAAACTTTACCATTAGAAAGATTATCTAAGTTATTTAAGGAAGAAATATATTGTGTAACACCTATTCGTTTTGCTGCAAATAGATCAGCTTCTAATTCAAAATAATATTGAATTTTACTAGGAATGTACCATATAAGTAAGCCTATTAATAAGCCTAGAAAAAAGATTTCTAAACCTTCAACTATTTTACTATCATATAAAGGAATTGTATGATGTTGTTTAATATAAAACAAAGGGTATATTAATGAAGATAATATTAGATTTATGATATATAATTTTGATAAATGGTTTTTCTTTAAGTGACCAACTTCATGAAGTACAATACCATTTAGTTGCGAGTCATCTATGTCGTTTATTAAGTTTTCTCCTATTAATATTGTTTTCGAAAATGGAAGTACTCCTGTTGCATAAGCATTAGTTACATTCCCTTTAAGAATACGTACATTATAATTAAGTTTTTCTTTTTTTAAAAAATTATATACTTTTTTAGATTTATAATGTTTTGGCCTAGAAAATAAATACAACATAGGTGCAATGATATAATTGTAACTTGGTATTAATGCTATTAGCAACATTGAAAGAACAATTATTACTATTTCGGTTTCTATATATGCCGTTACAACCCAAAGTATTGTTCCTAATAATGCTGTAAAAATAAAAGCTTCAATAATTACCTCCTTATAATTAAAGTGTATAAGGCTATTTAATTTTTCTTTATTATATATAGAAATACATGTAAAAAACAATATCCTTATAATAAATAAAGAAATATATAATAACATACCAATTAAAAAACTCTTATACATATTTATATTTTTTAAATATCGAGGGCATCTATTTTAAAAGAACACCCTCGATAAATTTATATATTATAGCGCTCCTAATCCAGCTCCTACTACTGTTCCAATTGGTCCTCCTAATGATCCTATAGATGCACCTACTTCTGCTCCTGCTAATGCTCCTGCTGCAGATCCTGCTGCCGTTAAAGCAACCTCTACTCCATCACTAGCGTCTACTTCTTGTGCGATAGCCCATCCTATTTCTGCAGATACATTTTGCTCAATAGCACTCATTGAGAATAATAATCCTAGACATAATGTTAATCCTAATACTAATTTTGAATTTTTCATAATTTTGAAATTTTGTGTTTAATTATTTGTATACTCATTTTTAATTATAGTGATAATGAGCTTTACCACTTATTGAATAGCATTGACGGTATTATTTAGGTATTGATTCTTTATATAATATTCGAAAAAGTCGACAGCTGTAACCAATACGTATAATTTGCTATTTTTATTAAAATTTAATATTAAAGCGCTCCTACTCCAGCACCTACTAACATACCTACTGGCCCACCAACTGCTCCAATTGAAGCACCATATTCTGCTGCGACAATCATAGTTGTCGCGCCTGCTGCTGCTCCAATTGCTGCTCCTGTTGTTGTATCTGCATCCATACTATCTGCAATAGCCCATCCTATTTCTGCGGTTACATTTTGTTCTATCGTGTTCATTGAAAATAATAATCCTAAACACATTGTTAATCCTAATACTAATTTTGAATTTTTCATCTTTTTTAAAGTGTTGTTTCTTGTTAGTTAGTAAAATCGATTATAATGTCATCTGGTAAATGAAAAGACATATCTTTTGTATCTTTTATAGATATTTTAATAGATGTATCCATTGTTGATGAATCACTGTGTTGACATCCTCCATTAACACCTAATAATTGCCCATCTTGTAATTCTAGTATTGACTCTTTTGTAAATACTAACTTTTCGTTTTGTTTTTTCATAATTCTAATATTTAAAGTTTAAAAAATTAGACATAACTTACCTTTGTAAAGAACCGACTACTAACTAATAATAGCGTTAATAGTGTTCATCAGTTCTCCATCTCAAGCACGATAAATGCCCTCTAATTGTTTTTCTGTATTCTAAATATTAAAATATGAGACTCTAGGTAATATTTTTCTCGCTTTGTATAAAAGTGATAAAAAACATATATTTGCAGAGTATAACATATTGACGGATATGGAATACAGAAAATTTGTGTTTTCAAAATTAACAGAGCTTTACAGAGCTCTGTTTTTTTATTCTAATAAATTTAAAGTAATTACTTATTTATTATTTACTGTGATATCTCTGAGACAAAGATACATTGAAATAAAAGTGGAAAACAAATGACTTCACCTAACTTTTATAAAAGTTATATTATATTTTTTATAAAAATTACGCTCAATAACCACATATAAAGAACTGGTTTTCAAATACTTAGTAGATTTAAGACAAAATTACATTTCTTGTATTTTTTTAATATAGACAGATGGTGTAATTCCTGTTATTTCTTTAAAATATCTTGAGAAAATATTAGCATTTTTATAGCCCATTTCTTCTGCTATTGCCTTAACAGAATAAGAACGAAGTCTCTTATTGTTTTTTAATTCTATTATAACATAGTTAATTCTTAAATCGTTTACATAGGTACTAAAAGACTTCCCTAAGTGTGTATTTATTACTTTAGATAAATATGTTGTATTTGTTTTAAGGCGTTTTGCCATATTATGAAGTGTACAATCTTGTCTTAAAAAATAGGCTTTCTCTTCTAACTTAGTAAGCTTAACTAGAATTTCTTCTACTTTTTTATCCTTAATTATTGTAGATTGCTCTTCTTCTACGTTAGCTTCTTCTTTAGTTGCCTCATTAGTATTAATAACAGTTTCTATTCCATTTTCTTTAGAAAGAATTGAATTTGTGTTAGATGGTTTTTCTTCTATATCAGTAATTCCAACTATAGGTTGTAATATGCTTTCTTTATTTAAAGTATTGGCTGTGTTTTTAATAATACTTTGTTGCTTTTCGTATGTATTTATTTTAACCATCAACTCTTCAAAACGTTGCTGGTTTTTAACGGCTTTCTTTTTGTTAAGTAAAACAACTACAACTATTAATAATAATAAAACAGAACTTATTACTACCCAAAACTGTTTTGTTTGTTTTTCTTTTTCTTTTTTTGAAATTTCTTCTTTTAGCTCTTCTTCATAACTATCTTGAACATCTGAAACTTTTTCTCGCACTTCTATATCATGAATACTTTTTATTGCAGATTGGTATCCTTGTAAAGCCTTTTCTTTTTCCTCAATTTGTTTAGAGAAATATGTATTAGAAAGTCTAACACTATCCATCTCTTTATAAACGTCGGCTAGAAGTTTATAATATTTAGATTTTTGAAGAGCCGATTTTTCTTTTTTGTTATTTAAAATCATCTTTAATTTTATTAATGATTCTTCATAACTTTTAGTATTGTAAAAAATGGAAGCTAATCTAAAGTTTATTTCATTTATAAAAACTTCGTTATTTAGTTGTTTAGCATATTGTATTGCTTTTTTTGCTTCACCTTTGGCCTTGTCATATTCTCCTAATAAAAAATTAACTCTAGAGTTAAACTCATACATATAATATAAGAATTCTACATTATTAGTCTCTTTAGCATGAATAATACCATCTTTAACAAGAGCAATAGCCTCATTATATTCTCTCTTAGATATATACATCTCTATTAAGCTCTTCCTATTAAATTTTAACATTTTAGCATTTGCTTTTTTTTGCTTTTCATACTCAGTTTTTAAGTATTTAAATGCTTCTTCCGATTGTTTTGCTTCACTAAGACCAACTTTTGCTTTTACGAGTTCTATAGTATATTTAACATCTTTAACAATATCTTTTTTGTTTTCTTTTTTAGCTAGTTCAACAACCTGATAATAAACTCTTAGCGCCTCATTATAGTTATAGTTATTATCATATATTCTAGCTATGTAATGCTTGTTTTCTATTATTCCTAAAGGATCATCTATTAACTCTAATCTTTTATTATAATAGTATAGGGTACTGTCTATCTCACTCATTAACTCATGAGCAACTGCCAATGCAGAATAAGCCATACTTACATTAGCTTTATTATTTTCCTTCTTGTTAATTTTCGCATATTTATGGATATATCCGATTGCTTTCTCTGGATTACTATATATATATTTTACTATTGAATCCTGTATAGAAGAAATTCTTTCTTGAGCATTTAAAAAATAGCTAAAGCATAAAAAACAATATAAAAAGGTATTTTTTATTTTCATTAATTTCTATAATATTTAGAATAATTACATTACAAAACTACGTTTTTTAAAAAGAATAAAAAATATTTATAAATAGTTGAAAAACAATACTTTAATCTAAATTCAGTTGCCTTATTTTTTATAAATCATACTACCCTTGACTTTGTAAGAAAAGATATATTACTCATATTTGTTGAACAAACAAAATATAAAGTAATTATGAAAACTCAAGCAAAAAACAAATTACAATTTAACAAACAAAACATTATTGAATTAAATGATGCTAATATGGCTAATATAAAAGGAGGTACAGATACAATATCTACCATTCAATGCACGCTAAATTCGTCTATAGTTGAAAGTATCATGCCACCAAGAGGAACTTCTTGGCTATGTAGTATAATGATCCAAGATGAATTAGGGTTTGGTCAATAAAAAATTAAAGGTAAGGATTCATACAAAAAATCATTTATCTAGAAATGAATACTTTAAACTACAATCAAAAATTGATAGTTATAAAAGAAAACATCCAACGTCTTATAACAAGACGCTATCATATTAAAAAAAGATCAAAAAAATCGTCTGAAAAATAAATTTCAGACGATTTTTTAGAATATTATTACAGTTAGTCTTTTGTTATATTATAACTAAGTGCTATACTTCCTATAAGTATTCCTACACATTGTGCAGAAGATGCTACAGCAATAACGCAAAGAGGAGATGTTCCTCCATCTACGTCTAATAATTCTACCTCGTTTAGTTCTACTACACTATTTTTAGTAAAATCTAATCTATTAGCTTTTTGTGTTTTCATAATGAATGCTATATTATATTAATTCTCTGCAATTACTGCTCCTACTACTGCTCCTACTATAGCTGCTCCTACTGCTCCACAACTTGCTGATGATAATGCTGCTGCTGCATTTAAACATAATCCTGATGATGCTAATAAAGGCGTACTTCCTCCATTTACATCTGTTAATTGTGACTCGTTTAATTCTACAATGCTACTTCTTTTAAAGTCTAATCCGTTTAATTTTTGTGTTTTCATAATTTGTGTTTATTAATAATTAATTTCTAAAATATTTAATATAACAAGTCGTTTATTAGTCCTTTAAAAAACGACTTATTTTGCTTAAAAAAACCAACCATTTATATAGCTACAAACAAGCCTTCCTTTTGTATATACTGACATGTTTTTTTATGACTTGTAATGATTTACAACTAAATATATAATATGAATAAGAAAAATAATCATTAAAAAAAGGTAGCCATAGTTTTCTTTAACCAAAGCTTTATCTTTAAAAATACGATACAATGTATACACTATATATAGAGTATATACAGATATTAAAACTTTATCTGAGCTTTTCATTTATGATTTAATTTGTTTAAACAAAAAAAAGCACTTATACCTTAATTAAGTTTTAAGTGCTTTCATAGGTCTTTAATTTTGGTCTTTAGTTATGTTATAACTAAGCGCTATACTTGCAACTAATATACCTACACATTTTACTGAAGATGCTACAGCAATAACGCAAAGAGGAGATGTTCCTCCATCTACGTCTAATAATTCTACTTCGTTTAGTTCTACTACACTATTTTTAGTAAAATCTAATCTGTTTGCTTTTTGTGTTTTCATAATACTATATTTTATATTAATTCTCTGCAATTACTGCTCCTACTACTGCTCCTACTATAGCTGCTCCTACCGCTCCACAACTTGCCGATGATAATGCTGCTGCTGCATTTAAACATAATCCTGATGATGCTAATAAAGGCGTACTTCCTCCATTCACATCTGTTAATTGTGACTCGTTTAATTCTACAATGCTACTTCTTTTAAAGTCTAATCCGTTTAATTTTTGTGTTTTCATAATTTGTGTTTTAATAGTTTATTGTTGCTATTTACGGCAGGCAACTTTTTACCGCTTTAGGTTTGTTCTATTTATTAACATATGTATAATCGATATAGTCGATGGCTATAATAAACAGGACTTACTAAATGATTTTGTTAGTTTATTTTTCATTCCCTCCTTCTGCAGCATCTGTAGCAATAATTATAACTGATACTGCTACAACAGATGCTGCCACAACGCAAGGCACAGTTGTTAAAATAGTAGTACTTGCTGTACCACCATTTACACCTAACATTTCTTCAGAGTTTAGCTCAACTAAATCGTTTTTTTTAAACTCTAGCTTACCTTTTTGTATTTTCATAACTTTCACTGTTAGAATTGCACTATAATGGTATCTGTTGGAGGTGGATTATCTACTATAGATATTTTAATGGTTACTGTTACTCCTGATGAATCTCCCCATTGGCATCCTCCATTTATAGATTGTGTTTCTAAATCTGAAAGCTCTGTAACAGAATGCTTGTTAAATACTAATTTGTTGTTTTGTGTTTTCATAATTGTTGTTGTTTTAATAATTTATTGGTGTCTTGTAACACAACTATCTTCTCCTCCTCCACAAGTTAATTGCTTAGTAAGTTCTGCTATAGTTACTGTAATTGATGGTTGAATAATAGATGTACCTCCATTTACACTTAGTAATTCTTGGTTTTGTAACTCTGTTACGGTGTGCTTCCCAAAAACTAATTTGTTGTTTTGTGTTTTCATAATTTGTGTTTATTGAGTTATTAATTAAAATATTATTGCTCGTTTATAGCCGCTGTAATACTTATTTCTACTGTAGGGTTACCGCCATTACTGCTACTAATACAGAATGAGCATGAAATTCCTCCTCCTGGGGTTAATGTTCCTCCTTTAATTTCACCAATTTGTGTTTCATGCAACTCGGTGATTGACAGTTTTGTAAAATCTAGTGTCTTTTTAAGCTGTGTTTTCATAATTATGTATTTAAATGTTTATTACATTTTTTAACTATATAGCTTGTAAAGAGCTGACTACTAGTCTAAAAAAAGATGTTCGTCAACCCTTCAACTCAAGCATCATTTAGCTCAAGGCTATATTATAAAACCCAGTATTTCTATAAATTATGAAGTATTCCTTAATACCATTTTTACCAAAGTAGATTGACATGGTAAAAAATTATATATTTGCAGAGTACTACATGTTGACCGACATGAAATACATGAAAATTTTATTTTCAAAAAAACGAACAGGGCTTTCCAGAGCTCTGTTTTTTTAATTACTTATATAATGTGTAATTAGATTTAGTTTCTCTTACTGATTCAAAGTAATTATAAAAAAAGATTCCTTCCAAAGTATATAAGCAGTGATTTATAAAAAACACAACACTACAAGACACAAAACACACTATAAATCAACAACTTATAATTAAACTTGTATTTTTATATCTCTTGTATTTTTTTAACATATACAGCGGGAGTAATGCCTGTTGCTGCTTTAAAATATCTTGTAAAAGCATCAACACTTTTATATCCCATTTCATGGGCAATACCTTTTACTGAGTAAGATCGAAGTTGTTTGTTGTTTTTTATTTCTAGAATAGCATGGTTAATTCTCAACTCATTTATATAACTACTAAATGATTTTCCTAGGTGAGTATTAATTATCTTAGATAAATAAGAGGTATTTGTTTTAAGGCGTTTTGCCATATTATGTAGCGTACAATCCTGTTTAAGAAAGTACATTTTATCTTCTAAGTTTTGAAGTTTAATTAATATTTCTTCTACTTTTTTATCGTCAATAACATTTGTTATAACTTTATCTTCATTGGGTTCTATTACCACCTCTTCTATAACTTCTTCTTTATTGTTTTCTAACGTTTTTGGTGCTACTATAATAACCTCACTTTCTTCTTCTTTATTTTCATGAGCCTTATACTGATTTTCTTCTTTTTTACGTTCTTCGTAAGCTTTAATTTTTAGCATTAGCTCATCAAAACGTTTTTGATTCATTCTCGATCTGTTTTTAAAGAATAGTATTATTGAAATAATTAACATTAACAGTATCGCACTAATCCCTATCCAAATCCATTTTGTTTTTTGGTGTTGTTCTTTCTCAATAATCTCTTCTTGAAGTTCTGTTTCATATGAGTCTTGAACTTCTAGAACTTGTTCTTTAGTATTAATTGTATAAATACTCTTTAAAGCATCTAAATACTCTTTATTTGCTTTATCTTTTTGTTTGAAATGTTTGCTATAAAATTTGTTAGAAAGCCTTATATTATCTAGTTCATTATATA
This sequence comes from Pontimicrobium sp. MEBiC06410, assembly GCF_053601615.1. NCBI lineage: Bacteria > Pseudomonadati > Bacteroidota > Flavobacteriia > Flavobacteriales > Flavobacteriaceae > Pontimicrobium > Pontimicrobium sp. MEBiC06410. Next base: position 335,250 of record NZ_JBSHNT010000162.1, on the reverse strand, counting down.
TGTCTGCTTTTAGTTTATAATCTCGAGATAACTGAAGTGACGTTTTATTATTTTTATTATATAAAATTCTTTTTAAATATTTTAGAGCTTTTTTATACTCTTTTAATTCATAAGCTATTTCTGCAAGATTAAAATTTGCTTGATTTATATATAACTGGTTTTTTATATCCTTAGCATACTTAATAGATTTTTCAGCTTCGCTAATTGAAATATTATAGTTTTTTTCTAGTTTATTAACTTTAGATTTTAAATGGTGTTGGTGAAATAAAAATTCCTTATTATTTTCTTTTTTAGCTTGTAAAAGACCTTCTTCTATTAATTGTTTTGCTTTTTCTAATTGTTTGTCTTTTATGTAAACTTCTACAAGTTTTTTTCTTGTGTACCTAAGAGACTTTAATCGACTTTCTTTTAATTCTGTATTATATAAATTTTCTAAATATAATAATGATTCTTTTGGAAAACCTTCATTATACAAATCTATCTTACTTTTTATCAATGCTATAGCAAAATTTACTGCATCTACTATATCTTGCTCTTTTTCCCTTTTTGCTAAATCTAATATTTGGTTATAAAGTCTTAAAGCTTCATTATAATTAGAGTTTTTATCATAAACCTTGGCTATGTAATACTTTCTAACAATAAGGTTTACCGGGTCTTTAACTAAACTTAAACTCTTATAATAATAATGTAATGTACTATCTGGTTCATTTACAACACCAAATGCAGTAGCTAATGCAGAATATCCTAAAATTATACCATCTATATTGTTTATCTTTTCATTTAGTTTAATATAATCATAACAATAGTCTATTGCTTTATGTGGTTGGTTATATATATACTTACTTATTGAATCCCCTGTAGAAACATTTTCACCATCTTGACAAATTAAATAATTTAAAAAAAAGATACTAAAAATTACACTTAAGGCTTGAGTTTTATACTTCATTTATAGGTTTATAGTAATAAAATACAATGTAAAATTACTGTTTTTTTTTTTAATCACACATTAACCATAACAAACTAATTAACAACATCTTAACTATTAAAACACAAGGCTTTTTTTATAAATGATTGTTTTTTTTATTTTATTTTAATCTATATATTAATAATATTTGACTTCAGGTCAGTCCCTAATGACATAATTATTAAACATTAATTTTTATTATTATGAAAACTCAAGCAAAAAAAAAGTTAAACTTTAAAAAAAATGGAATTGTTGAATTGAATAATTCAACAATGCACTCTGTAAAAGGAGGAACATCTGTAGGTATTATAACCATTACTAGTGATGACCCTAATGGATCTAGTCCAATATGTTTTACCGTAGATTTATTGAAATAATAAAGAACTATAGTCTCACTTTACCTGTTTTAGATAACCTTTAAAGGTTTGTAAAGCTTATTTTAAGTCTCTGTGTGTTTAAACTCACAGAGGTTTTTATTTTTCTAATACTATAAAGAAAATTCTATTTTTACTATTAAGTCTAAACTAATAAAGTTTTTTATAATAGACATTACATAATTTATTTTAGTAACGCTATTTACAGACCAAAACATAGTTTTAAAGTTAAAAAAACTTGTTGCTTAAAATCTTTTTATCTTTTGCTTATTAACAGTACTTTCTTTTTTAAAGAAAATAATTAAAGAATAAAAAAACATAGTTAATGAGAACAATAAAAGCAACAACGCACAACCCAATAAAGGAGCGTAAATAATAAAGTTATAAAAGAAAATTCCTAATTTTAATAAAGGATACATTACTAGAAGTAAGATTATTATTTTTATGCAATTTTTCATAGAATTACACTTTTCTAGTAAACATATTTATTAATTCCCCCCTTATTAAATAATTAACTACTTTTAAATTATAAAACTATAATTGTTTTTTTGTTTATCGATAAAGTCGACGGCTTAGATTAAACCTTTATAATTTAAAAGCAGTTAATACTACAATTCTTATTTCTACAACTAGTCATAATAATTATATTTAATTCAAAGAACTTTTGGACTAGGACCACATAAAATTATTACTAATAATTACTATAACAATTATAGAAACAATGTTTGTTTTTAAACTTACTATATTCTCTTGTAACTTATTTTTAGCTCTATAGAAGAGTTGGCTACTAACTAATACTAGTGTTTACCAACTCAAAAAACTTAGTAAGTTTTAAATACGTTTAAATAATTTCTTTATAAAATTTAAAAAGGATTGGTATAAAGCATTTTTATTCTTTAGCACATGAATTCAGTTAAGCCTTATAATAATTCTAAATAAATTTATAGAGTTAAAACTATCTAGGGTATTTATTTCTTAGTCCAAAGTAATTTTAAATAAAGCTAGAACGCAAGAGAAGTAATCGCGTTTTTATAAAATATCAGCACTATAACTAGTACTTAAACAACTATATATAAACATTTTAAGAAATACTTATTTACTATAGTTCGTTTATTTTTTTTATATAGACAGAAGGGGTAATTCCTGTAGATGCTTTAAAAGCTCTAGCAAAGGAATCTCCATTTTTATAACCTATTTCCTCTGCAACACCTTTAATTGAATATGATCTTAAGCGTTTATTATTTTTTAGTTCTATAACTACATAATTTATTCTAAGTTCATTTATGTATGTACTAAAAGATTTATTAAGGTGAGTATTTATTATTTTAGAAAGGTAAGATGTGTTTGTTTTAAGCTTTTTTGCCATATTTGGCAGTGTACAATCTTGCCTTAAGTAGTATTGCTTTTCTTCTAATTTATTTATTTTAGAGAGTATTTCTTCTATTTTTTCATCGTCTATAATGTAACTATTATCACCAGAGTCACTTATTGTTTCATTATCAATTAAAAGTTTTTCTTCTTCGAGTTCTATATCCTTTTTTTCAGTTATAGATTTAACAGTTATTTTTTCCTTTGATTTAGCTTTGCTATTTTGTGCCTCGTAATCTTTAATTTTTAGCATTAAATCGTCAAAACGATTTTGGTTTTGCCTTTGGTTTAATCTTAATTTACAGATAACCAGTATACACAATACTATAAAAACTATACATGAAATTATCCAGAATAGTTTATTTCTTTCTTGTCTCTCTCTCTCTTCTATTTCTTCTTTCATGAAAACTTCATGAATAGTATCTAATGTTTTCAATTTTTTCTGAGATACTTTTTCTTTTTCTTTAAGAGACTTCTGGTTATATAAGTTAGAAAGCGTTATACTGTCTATGGCCTCATAACTATTAGCCATAAGGTGATAATAGTTATATAACTGCTCTGGAGAATGCTCGTAATTTAAATTTCTTTTTAATAAAATGATTGCTTGTTCGGGTTCTCCCTCTTCTAAATAGATTAATGCTCTAACATAGTTAGCTTCATTAATAAACTCATTATTATTTAATTGTTTAGCTGTTTCTAAAGTTTCATTTGAAGATGTTTTTGCTAAAGCAATTTTTTTCATTTCAAAGAGTGTTCTAGACCTTAATTGTTGGTAGTAATATAGAAATTCTAAATTTTTAGTTTGCTTAGATTCTGTTACACCTTCTTCTGAAAACAGTAATGCCTTTGCTAATTTTTTATGTGTTAGATAGCTTTTAACTAAATCTAGCCTAGCATATCTTAAGTTGTACCTTTTATCTTTAGACTTTTTACTTTCTTTATTATAAGCTTCTATAAAAAGAGGTATTATTTCTTCAGACTTATTAACTTTATTTTTAATATGTTTTAAGGCATTAAGAGCTCTTTGTTTTCCTTCTTCTAATTCAAATTTTTTAGACAACTCTAAACATTCTTTTTGTAGTGCTACTGCTTTATTATAATCACTTTGGTTTTCATATATAATTGCAACACTATGTGTAATATCTATTATATTTTGAGGTTCTTTAGAGACCTCCTTAGATTTATCATAATAGTATAATGTGCTATCTATTATTCCACGAACTTCGTACTCTACTGCTAACGTGCCTAAAGCAAGTAATATGTTTTTTGTATTATTTTCTTGTTTACTTTTTTCTAAGAATTTTTTACTGTACACAATCCCTTTTACAGGGTTGCTGTAGATGTATTTTTTTATAGAGTCTTGGTAAGGTTTTTTTATGTTTTTTGTAGATGAAGTTTCTCTTTTAGGTGAGCATGAAAAAATGAAACTAAATAATAGCGCAAAAAATAAAAAGTTTTTTTTTAATAAAAACATAAAAACAATTACATCTGTTTAAAATATATACAGCGACTAAGTTAGTTTATAATGATAATAAAACAAAACTTTTGACTTACTCAAAAATACAATCTGACATATAATTTTATGTCCAGTTTTTAACTTGTAGCTATTATATTAATCTGTAAAAAATATTGCAAACACCCACAAGCTACTATTTAATTATTCTTTTATTTTTAACTATTTTAGTTAAAAATTTATACGATTATATTGTTTTATGTGTAAATAATTCATTTTTAATTTTTGAAACACCAAAAACACATAACTTATTGAAAAACAGAAAATTAAATGAGTTTTATATAGCTCATTTTTATAAAAACTCGGTGCTATTACTTTATATTAAGAGTAAGTAAAAATATATTTGTTATGTTGATTAATGATAAAACTTAAAAACTTATGAAAACTCGAGGGACAAAAAAAAAGCTACATTTTAAAAGAAGTGCTATAGTAGAACTTAACGACTCAACGTTATATTCTATTAATGGTGGTTTAATTATGAACAATAACCCTGTTCTTGATCCAGGAAATAATGGCTCTGTAATTATTAATACTTCATTACTTAGGCCTTTTACAAATAACGACAGACCAACATCTGGAGCACTTTGTAAAAATACTGGAATGGTAATTTAAATTTCTACATATAGTTAAATATGTACTAATAGGTCCAACACAACGCGTTGTGTTGGACCTATTAGTATTTTTATATGTCATTAGTATTATTCTTTTTTAACTTACTTTCTAAACATTAATTATTAACTTTGTACTTTAAATTTAAAGTTATGATAGCAGCTAGTATATATTTAGGCATGATTGGGCCTTGGCAGATTGCAATAATAGTAGTATTAATTTTATTATTATTTGGTGGTAAAAAAATACCAGAATTAATGCGTGGTCTAGGTAGTGGAATTAAAGAATTTAAAGACGCTAGTAAGGAGGAAGAGGATACTACAAAAAAAGTGAAAGAAGATTAATCTTTCTTTTTTATATAATAAAAACCCCAATGCAATGCATTGGGGTTTTTATTTAAGAGAATAATAGAATTTTAATGTTCTCATTTTAAATCTAAATTATACAATAGAATTCTCGACTATTAGTACATAGCGCTATTTATAAGCATAGTTCGCTACTTTGCAATAGCAAAGTAATTAATCCTTAGAGTTTTAGAATATATTCCTATGCATACAATAAATTGTTAAGTACGATAGTTTCTAATGCAGAATGCAGGTTTAAATTGAGGACTAAAAAGTATTTCTAGGTATTGTTAACAAAATTGTACCTATAATAATACATGGAGCAGAAGTTCCCCCCGAAATTTCATTCATCTTCTTATCATTAAGCTCTACTATAGCACTTCTTTTAAAATGTAGCTTTTTTTTTGTCCCTCGAGTTTTCATAATTTGTGCTTTTAATTAAACGAGTAATACATTCTTATTAAAACCTTTTAGTTAATATGGTTATTGTATATACTGAAAGTGAAACAGCTAAAGAGAATGAAGTTGTACCACCAGAAATTGCATCCATTTTTTCATCATTTAACTCAATAATATTCCGCTTTCTAAAATCTAATTTGTTGTTTTGTGTTTTCATAAGTACCTGTATTTATAGGTTATTTTCTTGTTGGACACATATCTTCTCCGCCACCACATGTAAAAGTTGGTATGTTAATAATCGTTCCGCCAAAAACTGCATTCATGTTTTTTTCTGTTAGTGCAACAATCGTGTTTTTGTTAAAATTTAATACATTCTTGTTTTGTGTTTTCATAATTCTTGTTTTAAAATGTTAATATTTTCTACTATGCATTTGTAGAAAAAGGTATGATTTAATCAAAATTTTGATACTCAAATTAACCTTTAAAAAACGCGTAAAACAAATGAGTCCTAGCCATTTTTATAAAAAAGACTAAGACTTCTAATAAGTTTAAAAAATAGTTTATAGTTAAGTTAATTCTTTAATTTTCTTAATATAAACAACAGGTGTAATACCAGTAGCTTCTTTAAAGTATTTAGTAAAAGAGGCTGCTTTTTTATACCCTAATTCTTGGGCTATGGCTTTAGTAGAATATGCTCTTAGTTGTTTATTATGCTTAAGCTCTATTATGGCATAATTTATCCTTAATTCGTTTATATATGCGCTAAACGTTTTGTTTAGGTGTTTATTTACAATTTTAGAAAGATAACTGGTATTAGTTTTAAGTTTTTTAGCCATATTGTGTAGTGTACAATCTTGCCTTAAGAAGTACTTTTGGCTTTCTAACTTTTTAAGTTTTAATAAAATTTCGTTTACTTTTTCATCATCAATAACATAAAGGGGTTCCTCTTGTTCTTTCAAATCATTTTTAGGTGGCTCTACTTGCTCTCTTTTTACAGTATTTAATTCTTTATGTTTTAAAGCTTCTTCTAACTTAACTCTGTTTTCTTCATGATCTTTAATACGTAACATGAGAATTTCGAATAACTCTTGATTTTCTTTCTTATTAGATTTATACTTATAAAACATAAGTACTAATACTATAAGTAGCAAAAAAGAAGCAATGCCTAGTATTTTCTTTTGTTTCTTTTGTTTTTCTTTTTCGTTATTGGTGATGTCTTCTTTTAAAAAATGAGATAAAACAAGAGATTCTTTTTCAATTTTTTGAATCTTCTTTACCTCTTCTTCATATTTTTTAGAATAATTCTTATAAAGCTCTATATCATTTAATTGCTCGTAAGCTTCTTTTAATAACTCATAATAGTCTCTTAATTGGTATGGACTATAAGTAATATCTTTTTTAAGTATTTCTTCTAAAATTATTACTTGGTTTTTATAGTCTTTTTGTAAACCATAAATTTTTGCCTGTTCATATTTTACTTCACTAAAAACATACTCTCCTAAATCTTCATTTTTAGCTATAGCTAATGCTTTTTGCATTGCTATTTTAGCCTGTCTCTCTTCCTGTTTTAGGATATAAGCTTTTGTTTTTAATAAGTAAAAATCATATAAAAACTTATGATTATTTGTTGCGCTTATATCTGCGAGTCCTTCTTCAATTAATATAATAGCTTCATTAGCTTGCTTATGCTCAATTTGTCGTTGTATTAAATATAATCTTATGTATTTAATTCTTTGTTTTGCTCCATTTTCTTTTGCCAGTTTGTACTGCTTTTTTAACTCTTCTAATCCTTCTCTTTTAAGATCAAACACTTTATATCTTAAAAAATCTAAATCTTTGTCAATCTTTTCTATTTGGTTATCTATTCCGTTTAATTCTGCAATATTTAAACCTAAATGTACTTGCTCTATGGCTTCCATATACATATTTCTCTTCTCATATGTTTTTGCAAGGTCTAGTATAAAGCGCACACTATCTTTTGGTTTTGAACAATGTTGTAATGCTTTTTCATGAAAATATAAAATACTGTCCATTTTATTAATATGAGTATACATTAAGATTAGAGTACCATAACCTTCTAGTATATACTCTTCTTTATTAATTGCCTTACTCATACTAATAAATTTTTTAGTTGAAGGAATTACTTTTTCTCTATCATTTTTGTAGTATTTTATTAATGAACTCCTGAGTGCTTCGACTTCTGTTTCTGTAACTACTTGAGCTTTTCCAATTTTTAAAAAGAGTAAAAAAAGAATAAGGAAAATGCTATAGGGATTTTTAATCATTATTAATAGCAATTAATTTCTTAATTAAGAATATAGTATTTGTTTTTTATAAAATAGTTTTATAATACTACATCTACAGTGTTGTTATACAACGAATTAAGTTTTTTGTTTTAAGAGATTTAAAAGTCCTTTTTTATAAAACAGATCTCTTTTTCTTTTGTTTTACTTATAAAAAATAAGAAATTCGAAGTGTAACTTTTCAATAAAAGTTTTATCTACAAGTTTAAAAAGAATTTATTAATCTAAATGTGTCTTAATTATATAAGGTCATTTACAAACTCAAATATATTATGAAAACAAAAGTAAATGTGTTACAATTAAAAAAACTAAATGTAGTAGAATTAAACGAAAAACTATCGCATAAAATTATTGGAGGTAATACTACTACAATTTCAATACACGAAAGTAAAAACACCTCAACTGGTATTTGTAATGGTGTGAGGCCTCCTGCAATTACAACAACTGGTACCGACAATACAAGTGTTTAATTTTATCAACATTACAATATTAACAACATAAAACCCAATGTTATATTGGGTTTTATGTTGTTAATACAATTTTTTATTCTTGAATTTTAATAGACTTTATCATCGCCTCTAACTCAAAAACATGTTCACGCTTACTAATAGATGGCGCGTCTACAAAACCTTCTGCTATAATAATTCTATTATTTGCTTTATCTTCTATACTATAATTAATAAATGGACCAGCCTTCCAAGCACCTTTAACATCCCAGATCCCTTTAGCTTCTAGCGTTGGTTTATTATCTATTGTGGTATTAAGTAAGTATGGTGCATAAGACATTTCTGTAGCCATATAACTACCTTCTACTGGTCCTTCAATATGCACTTTACCAACAGAGTCTCTTATTTTTATTATCTGGCTTATAATATTTTCATCTTTATTAATAGCTTTTAATGGAAGTTCATAAAGCATTAGGTTAAGGGTTCCTGTTGGAATATCCTTTCTTATCCAGAAAAACTTATCTTCTGCTTTAGCAATTCGGTATGCTTTAGAAAAACGAATATCTATTCCTAATTTTTCTTTTATATCATCTGTGTTATGCAAAGACTTTGCTATACGACGCTGATACTCTTTAATTTCTTCTTCTTTAAATGCTTTTACTATTAAATCTGCATTGTCTTTAATTTGAGCTTTTATATCGCTAATAGAAGTACCACTAACCACTATAAGTTTTTGTGGTCTGGCATATTTGTCTTTAAATATTTTAACACCACTTTCTGTACCTTTTTCTACCTTAATTATAGATCTATTATTTCTAGCAAAGCCAGAAAAAACTTCAGTAGGGATTTGATTCATAGAAAACAACGGTTCTTCTTGAGGTAAACCATCTACTGGTGCTGCTAATACTTCTCGTAAAGTCTCTCCAACTGAGTTTTCCCAAAGCTCATTATCCATAACAACGGAAAGCGTATTTATTTTTGATGCAGATTGTGGTAGTATTTTTACTTTCTTTTTGTTATCCTCTTTGCAAGACGTTATACACAATATAGTTATTGCAATTAATAGTAGTTTTCGCATGATATAATATTTGTTTTGTTAGATTGTTAACTTTTTGAAACTTTTAAAACCATACCTGGTTTAAGTTTATTACCACTAATATCGTTCCAATCTTTAATATTTTGAACAGAAACTCCAGGAAACTTTTGAGCTATACCCCATAAAGAATCTCCACTCTTTACTTTATACGTTTTTCCTTTAAAATTTTTACTATTCGTTTTTGTTGTTTTTTTAGGCTTTTTTAAAGCCGCTGATGGGTTTCTAGGGAAAATGGTTAGCCTTTGCCCTATTTTTAAATTATTACTCCTTAAACCGTTCCATCTTTTAATCTGGCTAACCCTAACACCAAACTTTCTTGCTATTTTTCCAAGATAATCTCCACTTCGTACTTTATATCGTGTTTTAGTATCTGCTTTTAGTAATTGAGGTAGTGGTTTTTCTCGTTTATCAAATTCTGCTTTAGCAAATACATACATTTCTTTTTCATTATTTACAAAAGCTCCAACAACATTTGCGGGTAACCTCAATGTATAGTTTTTACCTTCTATTACTGGAATAATATCTAACTTATACGAAGGGTTTAAAAACTGAAGTGTTTCTATTTTAACTCCTGTAAATTCTGAAACTTGATCTAGAGTAATCATTTGTTTTACTCTAATTGTATCGGTATCTATATAATTAAACTTTGGTTTATGTTGAATAAAGCCATGCTCTTTTGCATATTCAAAAATATACATCGTAGCTAAAAATGCAGGCACGTACCCAGCTGTTTCACGTGGAAGATTAGGGCGTATGTTCCAATAATTTTTATATCCTCCAGAACGTCGTATTGCTTTACTTACGTTTCCAGGGCCAGAATTGTATGCTGCTAATGCTAAATCCCAATCTCCAAATATTTCATAGAGTTTAGCAAGATACTTAGAAGCAGATTCTGTAGATTTTATAGGGTCGCTACGTTCATCTACATAACTACTAACATCTAATCCGTATTGTTTACCTGTAGCAAACATAAACTGCCACAAGCCAGTTGCCCCTACTCTAGATTTTGCTCTAGGTTTTAAAGCAGATTCTACAATAGAAAGGTATTTCATTTCTAATGGAATGTTGTAATTATCTAATTCACGCTCAAACATTGGAAAATAATACTTACTTAACCCCATTAAACGCTCGAAAGATTGATGTCTATTTTTTAAAAATGACTTTATTACACTTTCTAGAGCTGGATTATATTCTACATTAAATGGTGTTTTTGCATTTAATCGCTCTAATCTTGCTTTTAAGGTGTCTGTGGGTAGTTCGGGATAATAAACAGCTTCATATTTTAAACCTGTTACCTCTCTATAAATAGTATCAAAAAGAGAGTTATTATATAACTCTTCCATCCATTTTTTATCTACCTCAGCTGCAAAGGCATGATCTTGAAACGTTTTTACAGTATCTGTAGGTTTTACAACGGCTTCTATTGTTTTTTTATACAGTGTTTTACCATCTATTATTGTATCTACAACATATTTTTCTCCTGCTACTAATTCTGCTTCTGTATGCCTATTTGTTTTTTTCTGTAACGTGTCTTGAGCTTGCAATCCTGCACAGCTTAGTAACATTAAAAAGTGTATATATATGTATTTATATTTAATCATTTAAAGTGCTTTATATTACAACGTAGCGTATTAAAATATCTTATAATTAATTCTTTCTATTGTAAAATAGCAGCTATACCTGGTAGTGTTTTACCTTCTAAGCTTTCTAACATAGCTCCTCCTCCTGTACTTACGTAACTTACTTTTTTCTCAAATCCAAATTGTTTAACGGCTGCTACAGAGTCTCCACCTCCTACTAATGAAAATGCTCCTTTTTTAGTAGATTCTGCAATGGCATTTCCTAATTCTATTGTTCCATTAGCAAAACGTTCTAATTCAAATACTCCCAAAGGTCCATTCCAAAGTATTGTTTTGCATTGCATAACTACTTCATGAAATACGCTTACAGATTTTGGTCCTACGTCTAAACCTTGCCATCCTTCTTGTATAGCATTTACATCCATAACCTGTGTATTAGCATCGTTACTAAAGGCGTCTGCTGCTAAAACATCTACTGGTAAGTGTATTTGTACGTTTTTTTCCTTAGCTTGTTTTAAAATATCTAAGGCCAACTCTATTTTGTCATCTTCACAAATAGAATTTCCTATGCTTCCGCCTTGTGCTTTAATAAAAGTAAACGTCATACCTCCTCCAATTATAAGGTGGTCTACTTTATCTAGAATATTTTCTATAATCGTTATTTTAGATGAAACTTTTGCTCCTCCTAAAATAGCTAAAACTGGCTTTTCTCCAGTTTTAAGTACTTTATCTATACTTTTTATTTCTTGTTCTAATAAGTAACCAAAACATTTGGTTTCTGGAAAAAACTCTGCAACTATCGTTGTAGATGCATGCGCTCTATGTGCTGTACCAAAAGCATCGTTAACATATATATCTCCTAGTTTAGATAGTTGTTCTGCAAAAGCTTTATCTCCTTGTTTTTCTTCTTCATGAAAACGCAGATTTTCAAGAATTAATAATTCTCCTGGTTTTAAGTTAGCGACAGCCTTTTCTGCTTCTTCTCCAACACAATTAGACACAAATTTAGCTTCTACTCCTATTACATCTTCTACTTTACCAACTATATGCTTTAAAGAGAATTTAGCTTCTACTCCTTTAGGCCTTCCTAAATGAGACATTAATACACAACTCCCCCCATCTTCTAATATTTTTATAATAGTTGGTTTTGCCGATGTAATTCTTGTAGCATCTGTAACCAAAAAATCATCATTTAGTGGTACGTTAAAATCTACTCGTATTAGTGCTTTTTTATTTTTAAAATTAAAGTCGTTAAGTGTCTTCATTATATTATATTGTATTAGTATATTATTAATCTAAATTTATTTTTAAAATCCAAGCTTCTCTATAAAGAACATCTTGAATTATATCTTGTTGCTTCTTAAATGCTTCCTTTGCGCTTTCTGTTTTTAAAACATAAACATATCTCTTATTATTTTTAGGGTCTATAAATGTTTTAGGGTTATATCCTTTAGTTATTAAGGAGGCTTCCCATTTACCTGCACTTTTAGCATTTGTAAACGCATTAGTTATAACATAATAACCACTTTTTAATCCTGCAATAAGTGTTGATTTTTGGTTCACTAAATTTTTAAACTCATCCGAATTATAATCTTTACGTTTTAATAATTTTTCATCCAAAGTACTTTTATCTGTTTTGGTTTCATTAAAACTAGGCTTTATGCGAGCCCTCGATATAATTTGATGTTTTGGCTGTTTAGAAGCAATAACTGGGGGTTTTATTTCTACTTTATTATTAAATGGGGTTTGACTTATTTCTGTTTGAAACGCAGTAAAAAACAAATAATATCTATCTGATTTCGTTTTAAACCTAAGTGTTGTACTGGTTATATCATTACTTATTATCGATTTTTTATAATTAGGTATTTTAATCCTTGCTATATCGAACCCTAAAGTATTTTTGCTGCTAGGTAAACGTGTTGTATTTATACAGCTGTATTTTGTAATACTGCTATTAAAAAAATTATATGTTTTTCTAGAATCGTTTAATAAAGGTAAAAACGTTTTATCATTTTTTATAATAGAAACGTCATCTAAAAGTAAAGAGGCATCTCCTTCTAAAGCCGATAAAAACAGGTCTGTTTTTACATAGCCTTGATCTATAGATTTAAAGTTTTTAAACTTAATATCTACAGTGTTTTTATTAACTAAACTAAATCCATTGTATGTTGCTATATATTTTGCATTTTTAGTTGGCGCCTTATAAATAACATATAATAGCCATCCACCAGCACTTCCTCCAGAAATAAAACCATTTGCTGCTTTTATATTAGCAACGGTATAATTTCCTTTTACTTCTTCTATGTTTTTAAGAATGTCTGTTACTTCTGCATAACAAACATACGGAGCGTTTATAGTGTGTGTTGGCACATTTATTCCGTCGTAAATAATTTCGCCTTCTATATCTTGGTATTTTCCGTTTGGTGTTTTAAACTTTATTTTTTCTATGTTCTTCTTTCTTTTGTTGTGCCCTTTATAAACAAAATTATTATAATTTTTGTGTCTAGTCCCAGTATCGTAAGGGTAAGTAGCACTCCAGTATAAACCGGCATAAGATATTTTTTCTAAATCATCTGGCAAGTTAAGTAATGCAGAACTAGAGCTAAACGTTTCTGGATCGTTATCTATATCTACATATAGCATTTCTAGATCATCATTATTAGCTTCTACATCGTTAAATGGTTGGGTTTTGTTAACACTTAGTATGTTATTTCCTATTATCCTAGAGTCTCCGTAAATATAGAATTCATTTACTTGTTTAAAAGATTTACCTTCAATAGATGAATCGTCTTGTGTAGGCCTATTTTCTTGAGCAAAAAATAAGTTATTTCCTAATAAAAAAAATACAATTAGAATACTGTTTTTCATTTTAAGAGACTTCTCTATACTTTAAACCAAATAGCTATTGTTTTTTAAAACCTTCAAAGATATGTAATTAAGAGCATACCGTTAAGTCTTTCTACACACAAAATAAACAATGATATTTATACAATCTAAAAAAATAGTTTTTATTTATTTTGTAAACTATATTTGCTTTATGCTATTCAGTGATATTTTAGGACAAAACCATATAAAAACTCATCTAACAAAAAGCGTAGATAACGGCAGAATTCCTCATGCTCAATTATTTGTTGGGCCAGAAGGTTCCGGAACTCTTCCTATGGCTATAGCTTATGCTCAGTATATTTTATGTTCTAATGTTTCTGGAGAAAATACTAACGGTAATGAGGCCTGTAATTTAAAGTTTAAAAACATTTCTCACCCAGACTTACATTTTGCTTTTCCTGTTACTACTAACGATAAAGTAAAACGACACCCTGTATCTAGTCATTTTTTAGAAGAATGGAGAGAATTATTAACCAAACAACCTTATGGTAATTTATTTGATTGGTATAAACTTCTTGGAGTAGATAATAAGCAAGGTCAAATTGGTGTTGATGAATCTGTAGATATTGTTAAAGCTTTAACTTTAAAAGCTTATGAAGGTGGTTATAAAGTTATGATTATTTGGATGGCAGAAAAAATGAATATTGCCGCTGCCAATAAACTTTTAAAGCTTATTGAAGAACCTCCTAACAAAACCATTTTTATTCTTATAGCCGAAGATGAAGAACAAATAATTAGTACCATTAAATCTCGTTGCCAGATATTACATTTTCCTCCTTTGGCAGAGAATGACATAAAAGCTGCTCTAATTAAAAATTATAGTTTAGATGATAGTGTTGCTACAAAAATTGCACATCAGGCTAACGGGAATTATAACAAAGCTTGCGATTTAGTATATCAAGACAGTGAAGATTTACAGTTTGAAACTTGGTTTATTTTTTGGGTTCGTTCTGCTTTTAAAGCTAAAGGTAATAAAGGCGCTATTTTAGATTTAATTAAGTGGAGCGAGGATATTGCTAAAACTGGTAGGGAAACTCAAAAACAATTTTTAAACTTTTGCTTAGACTTTTTTAGGCAAGCTTTATTATTAAATTACAACGCCAATGACTTGGTTTATATAGATATTAAAACCGAAAAGTTTAAGTTAGAAAACTTTGCCCCTTTTATTCATAATAACAATATCCTAGATATTTCTAATGAGTTACAGAATGCTATTTACCATATAGAGCGTAATGGTAACTCTAAAATTATACTCACAGATTTATCTATAAAGCTAACGCGTTTGCTTCATAAAAAATCTGTTTAGTTTAAAACTCAACTCTAAAAATTAAGTTAGGTGTTATGCCTAAAGAGGTTTTTTCTAGTTCTCGTAATACATTATTTCCACTGCTTGTAAACCCTACTTCGTAGGTTTTACTTAAAATATTCTTTTTATTATAAATATTAAAAATAGAAAGTCCTATTTTTCCTTTCCATTTTTCTTTTGGAGAAAAATTAAACTTATAAGTTGTAGAGAAGTCCAAACGATGATAGCTAGGTAAACGCTCGTTATTTATTTTATCGTAAATTATGGTAACATTATCATCCTCATCTAAGCCAAGTCCTCTAGTATACGGTGCGCCTGTTCTATAGTTCCAGCCTAAAGAAAAACTTAAATTGTTCCATATGTATGAGTGCGACCAATTGATTTGATTGGTTATATGAAAGTTTGCTGGAAAAGGCTCATTATTATTAAGGTTTTTAAATTTAAAGTTGTTGTTTACAAAAGAATAGCCAAACCAAGTTCTGTAATTATCTATTTTTTTCTTTAATAAAATATCGACTCCTTTAATATCACTTTCTCCTGTAGAAAAAGGAAGTATATTAAACCCTCTAGAAAAAGACGTTAATCCTTTTATTTTTTTAACGTAAAAATCGACATCTAAATTCCAACCTTCTTTATTAAAATTAACACCTACAGAGGCTTGTTCGCTTTTTAATAATGGAGATATATTATCTTCTGCTAAGATCCATAATTCAGATTCCAAGCCAAAGTTACTAACTACCAATTCTTCTATTTGCACTATAGTTTGGTGCAATTGTTCTGCTGATAATTTTAGCTTAAAGTTTGTGTTTAGTTTTGCTTCAAAATTAAACCTGGGCTCTACATAAAACTCATCTAATAAAGAAACTTGATTAGCTCTAAGACCAATGTTAAAAAGCCATTTATCATCATTCCTGTAGTTATATTCTAAATAAAGTGCGTGTATATTATTTACTGAAGTATTCGAAAAATTATATCTATCTTCTAAATCTCCTAAATCGTATGCATCTGTGTTATACTTAAAGGCGTAGTATACTTTGCTACTGGAAAAATCGTATCCAAAATTTATAGTTTTTTTATCATTAAGCCTCCAAATATTATGCAGAGCAATTCCATAATCGTCTATATTATTTTCTTTTTGGTAGTAATCGCTGAAACCTTCTGAAAAAATATTGCTTCCTTTATATTTTAAGTCATGGTACGATTTATATGCTTTTAAAGCCTGAGAAAAATTAGGGTTATAGCTATGCATCCATTTAATACTCATCCCTTGGTTTTCTACATCTAATTTATCTTTAGAAATGTCACCGAAAGCTTCATTAAAAAAATTATAATCAAGTTTATTAGTGGTAAATAAGCTACTAAATACTACTTTATCTTGCTCTGTAGGCTCGTATATTACTTTAGCTGTTACATCAGAAAATCTAAAGAATTCTTTAGTTATTTTAATAGGGTCACTATCGAAGAAGGTATTTCCTTCTGATATTTTAGTGTTTTGAAAGACTCTTTTAGATAAATTTTGAAAAGTAAATGTATTTATTAAGTCGGTATACGAACGTCGTGTAGAGACCATTAAACCGAGTTTTTCACTTATTGGTGTTTTTACATAAACATCTGCATGCGTCATATTAAAACCAAAACCTCCTTTAGTTTTATTAGGGATATCATTTTGAGAGCTAATATCTATAACACTAGATATTCTATTTCCATACTTTGCTGTTGTGCCACTTGTAAATAGTTTAACATCTTTTATTATATACGGGTTAAATGCAGAAATAGAGCCAAAAAAATGTCCGGAATTGTATATTTTTATGTCATCCCAAAGTACTAAGTTTTGATCTGGTGTGCCACCTCTTACATATAATTCTGTTGCGGTTTCATTAGGGCTTTTTATGCCTGGTAATAATTGTAGACTTTGTAGTACATCTGGCTCAGTTAAGCCAGGCAAAATTCCTAGGCTTTTTGGTGTTATAACTATAGATCCGTCTTTTCTTTTTTTTATACCTGCGGTTAAATATTCTGTAATAAATACTTCGTCTAATCCTTGGGGTTTTTGAAAATTATAATCAGGTTCTCCCGTTATGGTATAATATCTGTCTGAGACTTTTTGAAATTGTAAATTAGTTTGAGATTCTATTACAATTAAAACTTCTTCTAGAGTAGAGCCATCACTAATGTAGTTAACAAGTTGACTATCAATTAATTCAGAATCAAAAGACAGTTTTATATTAAATTTATTTTCTAAATCTAGTATAACTTCTTTTACAGGAGTATTCTTATATGTAAATGATGTCTTTGTTTGAGACATCATTACAGAGTAAGTGAATAAAAATACTAATGTAATAAGCTTAAGCTTCATGTATTTGTTAAAAACTATTTAATAAAAACAGCAAATTAACAAAAAAAACTCAAGTTTTCTTATTTTAATGTAATTGTATTATCGCTATCTACAGAATAAGAGATATGCATTGGACCGAATACCGTTTGTAAAGCTATTTTAACGTCTTTATGTGTAAAACTTCCTGTAAAACGTTTGTTTAAATCTACTCCAGATGGGTTAACTTCAAGGTTATATTGGTTTTCTAATGATTTAATAACTTGGGTTAGTGGTGTATCTTTAAAAGAGCTTTCGCCACTTAACCATGTTGGTTTTTCTTCATTAAAGTTCCATTTCTCTACTACATTATCAACTACTCTAACCGCATCTCCTACAGTTAAAACAGTAGTAGTAGTAATGTTATTATCATTTATAGTAGATACCTTTACTTTTCCTTCGTGACATTTAACTTCTAAATAGTCTTTTCTAGAAATAACATTAAATTCTGTACCTAAAACTTCTACTAATCCTTCACTGGATTGCACTGAGAATTTAGTTCCTTTTTCTACGTCAAAAAATCCTTCTCCATTAAACTCTAACACTCTATTATTAGCCCAATTACCTTTATTAAAGTCTAATATAGAATTCGCATTTAAATATACTTTGGAGTTGTCTGGTAAAGTTACCACTTCTTGTTCTCCAAAATTAGTTTCATACTCATTGGTATTATTAAAAAACATAATACCCAATGCTACAATAAGTACTGCAGCAACTTTATATATCCAATTTGGTATTAGTTTTTTAACTTTCGTTGTATTTGCTTTATTATCTATTGTATTATATAACTTAGCTAAATTAGCTTCATGATTATATGATGGCATTTCAAGCATATTCATACCATTATTAATCTTTTTATATTCTAGATAATGTTTCGATTCTTTAAATGCACGTGTTTCTTCTGGTGTTAATTCACCAGCTATCCATCTTGCTAAAAAAGTTTCATCAAATGACTCTTTTCTCATCTTAAAATTCTTTACTTTTTATGTATAAAACAATTTATGTAGATTTTACCCTACTTATATTGTATACTTAGTTTATACATTTCCTATTTTTTCTCTTAATATAACCAATGCTTGGCTCATTCTTTTTTCTACTGCTTTTACAGAAATTCCTGTTATTTCTGCTATTTCTGAATATTTTTTTTTATCAATCCTGCTTAATAAAAATACTTCTCTCTGTTTTGGAGGTAAACTATCTATAGCTCCTGTTAATTTGGCCATGAACTCTTTTTCTTCTAATATAAACTGTGGAGTTTCATTAGTACTTACCTTTAAATTTAGTTTTTGATGGTTTAATACAACTTTTTTGTGTGCTACTTCATTTAAAAAGGCATTATTAGCTAATGTAAATAAATATGATTTTGCTTTTTCAAAAATTACTTTTTCGCAATTATTCCATAGTTTAATAAAAGCATCTTGAACTAAGTCTTCTGCTTGCTGTAAATCTCCGCATTTATAGTACATATAATTGCGCATAGATTCTGAATAATTATTAAAAATTATTTCATAATTTTTCTTTTCGCAAACAGATTTTTTATCCATAAAACGGTTTTTAAAAGGGGTTTTCCTGCTTCAAATCTAAATAAAAAAAAATAAAATTAGGGTATTTCTTTTCTAAGCTGTTTAATAATCAAAGCAATTACATATTATAATGTAATCTTGTTAAAATATTAAAGTCTTGTTTATCTTTTAAACTATAGTGTATTTCTAATATGTAAAAAAGATAAATTATTTAAGATTTTTTTAGATTTAGTTGGTTTGGTTATAATTTACGGCAAAGTTAAATACTTTGCTCGTAAATTATAGAAAGCTAAGTCTGTTGAAATAAAAGTTAGATTAGTTGGTTAGTTATAATTTGCGGCAAAGTAGTTTTTAAACATTAAATCTTTGCCCGCAAATTATCTTAAAAACCGGCTAACAAAAGATAAAAGTTATTAGTTAGATTGGTTGGTTATAATTTGCAGCAAAGCAAATATAAAGGCTTTGCTTGCAGATTATACGTTAGAAAAAACAAATAGAAACTTGTTTTCTATTACAAAATTTATAGATAGAATGATTGCAATGTTATTTATAATGATTTTGAAAAAAATAAAGCAGAATAAACAAAAACGTTTGTTAAGAACCCCTTCAAGAAACACGATTAAATATGAGAAAAAGACAAATTTGCTATTAGAACTACAATAGCAAATGTGATTTATCAAGCTTAATAAAATTAATATTGGGAAAATTAAAAAGATTATTAAACTATTGATTAAATTACAAAGCCCGCTACTATATAAGTAGCGGGCTTTCTTTTTAGTTAAATTTTTATTTATATAGCTAACTATTTCTTTTTGTATTCAGCATCTATAGCGTCAAGAATTGTTTTTGTTAAATTATTTTCTTCTTTTCCATAAAGAACACTTGGTAAAGCTTCACTTGTTCCTAAAATATATTCGTAACCGTTTGTTTTTCCATAACCTTTAACAAAATCTTTAACCTTAACAATTACAGAATCTATTTCTGCTCTATATTGTTGTTGTAATTGTTGTTGCTCGAACTGCATTTGTTGCTGCAAAATTTGCTGCTTCTGCCCTAGTTCTTGTTCTTGTTCTTGTTTAGACTTTGCACTCATTCTAGTTTTTTCAGCATTGTATTTTTGAACTTCAAACTGAAAAGCTTTTCCTATACTATCTGCTCTTTTTTTAAATGCTTCTTCTTTAGCTTTAAATTTTTCTTCAATGTCTTTTTTTTCTTGGTATTCATTAATAACATCTCCGCTATCAAGATATCCTATTTTTTGTTCTTGACATGATGCAAATATTAAAAGTGCAAACGTTGCTAAAATTAAATTCTTCATTTTTATATTTTTTAGTGTGGCGCAAAAATATAAAAGATAAGACTATTATTATGCAACTAAATATGTTGAAATAACAATCATAAGAATTTATTATAACTTAAACAAAGACTAATAAGAATTATTTATAAAAAACAAGCTCATATAAAGCGTTTTAAGCGCTTTTTAAAAAAGACTAATGCAATATGGCTTTTAACAACAAAACACGCTATAAAACTTATTTAAAATAATTTTTAATCGTTTTTTATTACATAAATTAGTGAAGAATACTCTCCAGAGCGTTTCGCCTTTACATTTGATCTTAAACCAACTAAAAAAGCGTTAAAAGGATTCATCCTTTTATTTTTATATTTTTCGGAAAGCAGACTTACATAAAACGCATCGAAAATCATTGGTAGTGTTTTTACAACTTTCATGTTCTCTTTTTGAAAGAGTCTTTTTATTGCCGTTTGCGAAAAATGCCAAAGGTGCCTTGGCACATCGTAAGCTGCCCAAAAGTTTTTATAATAGCTAGCATCGTAACTTTTATAATTAGGTACAGCTATTACTAAAGTTCCTTCTGGTTTTAATAATCTTTTAAAACGTGAGACTTGTTCTTTTAAATTAGGTAAGTGTTCTAAAACATGCCAAAGTGTAATAACATCGAAAGTATGGTCTTCAAATTTTGAAAGTTGATTGGTGTTATAAATTGTATTTCCTGTTATTGAATTTGCAATTGCTCTTGCATCTTGATCTGGTTCTACTCCATAAATAGACCAACCATTATCTTTAGCCACTTTTAAAAAAGCACCTGTTCCGCAACCTATATCTAAAAGAGTTTTGTCTTTAGGTTGAAAAGACTCTATTAGTTTTAATTTATTCTTTAGCGAAATCTCACGAACTTGATGATAGACTTTCTCGAAAATGTTACGTTTAGAATTTGTGTGCGAAATATAATCTTCACTTTTATAATATCCTGGTAAATCTTCAACCGAAGGTTTAGGTGTTGTTTCTAAATAATCGTATTCAGCATTATGAATTAATTGAAAGTCTTCTCCTGATACAGAATAATCTTTTACTGTAATATATGTGTTTTGTGTTTTGTTCACGAACTTAAAATGCTTTTTGCATTAATTAAAATTAGTACCTAAAATTCATAATTCTAAATTAGTTCTCGATACAATTCCGATAATAATCGGAATCACTCGAACTGACGCTAACTTTTATTCTTACTTATAAATTGTCAACGTATTATTATCGATTATTTTTTGATACTTCAAATTTATGATTTGTTTTTATATTTTTTAAAACATAATCGATAAATCCTTGGGTAAATTTACCTGTAAAAATAATAGAGTACTGTTTGTCTTTTATGTCAAAAAAATCAAGATAAACCTCTTTTTGAATATTCAGGATTACCAAATTGAAATCCCTTTATATGTTCTGTTTCGAAATTATTAAGATAATCTTTATATCCTTTTGCCATTATTAGTTCTTTAAATCTCATTAGAGAATATCTAACTAAAACATCTTTATTAGAATCATACCATTTAATATCATCGGGTGTGAAATTAAAAACATGTTTAACTTAATTATAATTCGTAGATATGTTATGCTTGTTAAAGTAGTCTTTAAATATTTTCTCATCAATACCTTTATCTATATCACTAATGTGTTTAATAAAATCTAAACCAACAATATCTGAACTATACTTTATTACTATAGAAGTACTGTCTATAAAACTGATAACTTTCGCTTTTCCATTTATCAATGAATCGTATACTACTTTTTGGGTTATAGGAACTTTAAAGTCTATTTTTTTAAAGAGAATTTATTACTAGAATCAGCTTGGTTTTTATAGTTTTCGAAATCAATTTTGCTTGCTATTTTATATGTTGAGACTCCTGGTTTTTGTGTATACTCAAACACCTTTAGTGCATTGTAGAAAGTATACGTTTTATTAAGTGCTACTAAAACACCAATTATTATAAATAATATTCTCCTATAGACTTTAATTATATTAACCTTAGTGATTTTGCACAAGCACAAATAAACAGCAATTTACATCTAAATAAAAATAAACAACTCGAATATCCACGAAGTGTTCCACGTGGAACCTTTATAAAAAAAACAGAGATTAATTAATAATTTAACACATGTATTCAATCTCTATTAAGTAAAAAAACTGTTATAGTTGCAAATCAAAAAAAGCAGTTAAAAAGGTTTTTTCACCACCCTTTTTAACTGCTAAATTTAAATTTTATCCAGTAATTATCTTCCCATAAAAACCAAAAGCACAGAAATATCACTTGGTGAAACTCCACTTACTCTTGAGGCTTGAGAAATGGTCACGGGTTGAATTTTATTTAGTTTTTCTCTTGCTTCTAAACTCATAGATTTCAGTTTTGAGTAATCGAAATTTGGCGGGATTTTTATATTTTCTAAGCGAGTTAATTTATCAGCGTTGTTCTTTTCTTTATCTATATATCCAGAATATTTTACTTGAATTTCTGTTTGCTCTAACACTTCCCTATCCAAATTATGTTCTGTTATATAATCTTCAACGGCTTTAAATTTACGCACATCTTCCATCTCTATGTTTGGTCTTGCAAATAGCTTAAACATTTTTCCTTGCTGTTTAACTGTTGCTGATCCTTTAGCTTCTAAAACAGGATTTGCTTCTTCTGGCTTAACGCTTGTATCCTTAAAGAACTTTACAAATTGCTCAGATTGCGCTTGCTTTTTTTCCATTCTTCGCAAACGATTTTCACTAGCTAATCCTAAATTGTATCCTTTTGGTGTTAGCCTAAAATCTGCATTATCTTGTCTAAGCAGTGTTCTATACTCTGCCCGCGACGTAAACATTCTATATGGTTCTTCTGTACCTTTTGTAATTAAATCGTCTATTAAAACACCTATATAAGCTTCGTTACGCTGTAATATAAATGCTTCTCTTTCTTGTACTTTTAAAGCTGCATTTATTCCAGCCATTAATCCTTGAGATGCTGCTTCTTCGTACCCTGTTGTACCGTTAATCTGCCCAGCAAAAAACAAACCTTCTACTAGTTTAGTTTCTAGTGTATGCTTTAATTGTGTTGGCGGAAAATAATCGTACTCTATTGCATATCCTGGTCTAAAGAATTTTACATTTTCGAACCCGGCTACAGAACGCATCGCTTTAAATTGAACATCTTCTGGAAGCGATGTAGAGAATCCGTTTACATAAACTTCAACCGTATTCCAGCCTTCTGGCTCTACAAATAATTGATGTCTATCTTTATCTGCAAACCTATTTATTTTATCTTCTATAGATGGGCAATATCTTGGTCCTAAACTTTTAATTCTACCATTAAACATTGGCGAACGATCAAAACCTTCTCTTAACAAATCATGAACCGTTTCGCTTGTGTAAGTCATGTAACACGAGCGTTGTTTTTTTAATGGTTTGGTTATATCTAAATACGAAAATTTTTCTGGTGTAACGTCTCCTGGTTGCTCTATCATTTTAGAATAATCTAAAGACCGACCATCTACTCTTGGTGGCGTTCCTGTTTTCATTCTTCCTGATTCGAAGCCTAAATCTACTAACTGCTCAGTAATTCCCGTTGCTGCTTTTTCTCCTGCTCTACCGCCACCAAAGTTTTTATCTCCAATATGTATTAAGCCGTTTAAAAAGGTGCCATTTGTAAGTACTACTGTTTTTGCTTTTACTTCTATTCCAAGAGAGGTTTTTACTCCTGTTACTTTTCCGTTTTCAACGATAAGCCCAGCAACCATTTCTTGATAGAAATCTAAGTTTTTAGTTTGTTCTAAAAGTAATCTCCAGTCTTCAGCAAATCGCATTCTATCGCTTTGCACCCTAGGACTCCACATTGCTGGTCCTTTAGATTTGTTAAGCATTTTAAATTGTATAGCAGACGTATCACTTACAATTCCTGAGTAGCCTCCTAACGCATCTATTTCTCTTACAATTTGTCCTTTTGCTATTCCTCCCATTGCTGGGTTGCAAGACATCTGCGCAATGTTTTGAAGATTCATTGTAATCAACAATGTTTTACTTCCCATGTTTGCGGCTGCAGCTGCGGCTTCACTTCCTGCGTGTCCTGCTCCTACAACTATTACATCATATACTTCGTTAAACATAACTATTATGATTTTACAACAGCGTGTTTAATTTGTATTAGACACGCTATTGTTTTATAATTTTAAATATTTAATTAGGGTTTTGTTATACACAAACTCCATTGTTCCACGTGGAACGTTTTTGTTTCACGTTTTAGAATTTGCAAATATACGTCGAATTAGTTAATTCTCTTTTAAGACGTTAAGGTAGAAATTTTCCTTTGTTCTCATCTCTTCTGCTTCTGCTTCAGTTTTATCTTTATATCCACAGTAGTGTAATACGCCATGAACGATAACACGATGTAGTTCTTCTTCAAAAGAATTATCAAAATCTTTAGCATTATCCGCTACTCTTTCTGTAGAAATAAAAATATCCCCTTGTAGTTCTTTTCCTACAGAATAATCAAAACTTATAATATCTGTAAGGGTATCATGTTTTAAGAATTCTACATTTAATTTGTGTAAATACTCATCGTCACAGAATACGTAATTTATTTCTTGCTCTCTATAATTTTCGGATGCTATTACATTAGATATCCATTTAGATATTTTCTCTTCGTTTGGTAACGTAAATTTGTTTTCGTAATTAAAGCTAATCATTATTCTGCTTAAAATAGTCTTGTACTTTCTTTTTATAAACTTGCTGCAAAGGTAGTGTTTGCTTGTTCAAAATTTCGGTAGTATTAAAATATTCTTTTGCTTTTGGGATTTGATTTCGTGTTGTGTTACTGTATTCTTTTTTATTGGTTGTAGATTTTCGCTTGGTATCTTGCCCTTGTTGAAATGTTGCTTTTTCTAGTTTTAGTAATTGGTGTTGTAGATTAATCATTTTAGATAATGTTTCATTTGTAAACCCTTTATTTATTAAATCTAGTTCTACATCTTCCATTTCTTTAAGTAGTTTTTTGGCATCTCCGCCTACACCTTTACCATTCAATTTATCTTGTAATAGTTTTTCTTCTAGCGCCATTCGTATTTGCTGTTGCTGCTGGTAAATTTTATAAAGTTCTCCGTTTATATCTTCATTAAATCCATCTGAGCCTTCTTGCTTACCTCCTTTACCTTCTCCATTACTGTTTCCATTTTCGCCTTCTTTACCATCTTTTCCTTTACCGTTCTTGCCTTTTTTTCCTTTTCCCTTTTTTCCTTCTTCTCCATCTTTACCTTCTTTTTCCCCTTTGCCTTGCTTCTCTCCTTCTTCTCCAGGTTTGCCTCCGGGTTTGTCTCCTTCTCCTTCTTGCGGGTTGCCTTCGTTGCTCTTTTTCATGCCTTCTTTCATCATTTCATTAAGCTGTTCTTGGCTCATAATAATATCTGGCAAAGGGACATCTCCTTGTCCTTGTCCAGGCGATGGCATTCCCATTTGGTCTTGCATATTATCCATTGTATTACTTAAAAAGTCGGCCAAGTTATTTGCTGATGTTACTGCATATTGCTGTGCGGCTACACCTTGATATATATTATTTTCTGCTAGCTGCGCCATGGCTTTATCTACATTAAAATAAACTTCGGATATTTCCTTGTTTACTTGTTCAGATATTTTTGGTTGTCTTAATGATAATGCAAAAAGACTATCGTCTATATGCTCAAAATGCGAACGTAATTCTTTTTGTTTTCTTAAATATTGTGCGTACTCGTTATGGTTTACTTCTATGCTTTTAAATTGATTCATTATGGCTTCTTCATCGAAAGAGAATACAACCAAGTTATCTAATATTTGCCTTAATGTTTCTATATCTTCTTGCAATGCTTCGTCTCCTCCTGCTCCTCCTGCACTCATTTGCAATTGCATTTTTTGGCTCATTTCTTTCATTTTTTGAGCGGCCTTCTTTTGACTCTTTTTTGCCTCTGCATTTTTTTTGTCTTGTTCTTGCTGGTCTTGTGCTTGTTCTTTTTGCTCTAATGCTTCAGATGCTTTTTGTTGTTCTTGCTTTATTGTGTCTTCATTATTTTCGTTTCTTGGCAACTTCATAGGCTTTTTTAACGACTTGTTTTCTTTATCTAATGCCTTAAGTTGTTTCTGTATGTCTTCAAACTTTTTATTAAGCTCGTCTTGCTTTTCTTTAGTGTTTTCTTTTGGTGTTTTTTGTGCTAACGAGTCTTGTTGCTTTGCTAGCTTATCTAACTCATTTCCTATTTTCTCCATTTTCTTACTTACGTAATAACGTTTAGTAAGTTCAAGCATTTGCTCTAAGCTTCTTTTTTGATTTTTATTTTGCTTTGCTAATTTTTCAAGTTTTTGAGCTAATTCTTCTTTGTTTATTTTTTCGGTAAGCTTTTCTAGTTCTTTTAATAGTTTTTCATCCTTTTTAAGTTGCTCTTCGTTTTCTTTTAAGCGTTCTTTTAAATCTTCTTTAAATTGATCTTCTTCTTTGTTTTCTTTCTGAAATTCTTCAAGGTTATCTTTTAACTTCTTGTTAAACTTCTGCATCATTTCTTCTTGTTGTTTCTGACGCTTTAAAAAGTTTTCAAATTTCTTTTTATCGTTAAAATTTAATTCTGATTTTTCTTTTTGTGTTTTAGAGAGTTCTTCTAATTCTTTTTGTTGTTTGTCGAATTTTTCCAAAGATTTATTTAAATCTTGAATGGTTTCATTTTGTTCTTGTAGTTGTTTTTGCTCCTCTTCTTCTTTGGTTCTTTTTCTGTATGTAAATACTGTACTCTTTGTGCTTTTATTTTTTCCTACAGCGTCATTGTCAAATACTTCAAAATACAAATCGTAAGCAATGCCTTCTTTTATATCTAAGTCATTTGGAAAGGCACTTATAAATTCTGAAAAAGTAGCTTTAGAAATTTCTATTGGTTGGTATTGTTTGTTTGTATCGTTATCACTTGGGTAATAGACTAACTGTAATTTAGATAATCCATAGTCGTCATTTACTTGTCCGAAAAAATATAGTGATTGTTGATCGAGCGAGTCTATTTTAGTTTTTAAGCTTAATTCTGGGTATTCGTCTCTTATTACCGATATATTAAACGCTAAATTCTCGTAGTCTTTAAGGTTTTTATTACTTGTGCTAAGACTATAATCTAAATTATTATAAACGCGCTTAGACGCTTTAAAATCGTCTTTAGATTCATTATTAAATACTATTGTATCTTTAGAATATAAATAAACTTTGTCTGTTGCTTTTGTTTTTAGTTTCCATGTAATGTTTGTTCCATGTGGAACAACTGCACTCCCTGTACTTTTTAAAACTTCATCTCGCTTTTTGGTGTAACTTGGGTAATCTAGTAGCATTTCAAAACTTAACAAAGTTGGCACTTCTACAACACTCAACGTGTAAGGTTTAGAGGTTACATTATTTGCAGAAAGTTTAAATGTAATGTCCTTTTTTGGCTGCTCAAAAACATACTCGAATGTTCCAGCGCCTCGTTGCTGTAAAAAATAGGTTTCATTATTAAATGTTATTTGGGCGTTTTCTGGTACTACTTCTCCTGCTGTTTTTACTATTAATCTAAATTCTTTGTTTTCTAGAGCTTGTAAGTTTTCATTTATTACAAAAAATTGAAATGGTGCTGGTGGCTCATAAGCTGTTTGGTAATTTATTACACGTTGGTAACTATCACTAAACCAATTCATTTTACCAAAAACTGCTGTTATAATAATAATGAGTACTGGTATAGCAGCATATTTTAAATATTTAGCATTCTTCTTAAAATTAATGGCTAATTTAAACGGAATTGGTGTTAATTCTGCAGATTTCTGGTCTATACTTGCTGCAAGTAACTCTGAGTTAGATTCTTCTGCATTTAACTGGAGTACATTAAGCAATTTATCGTTTACTTCTGGAAAATGATTTCCTATTAGTTTTGAAGCATCTTCATAATTTATTCCTTTTTTTAGTTTGAATAGTTTTGCTAATGGAATAGCAATAAATTTGTAAAATAAACCGATCTCTACAGCTACAAACAACCAAAATAAAATGGTTCTTGCTGTAGTGTTTAACCAAAGTGCAGATTCTACAAGTAGTGTAATTAGGAAATAGAGTAACCCAATACTAAAAAATAAAATAGCGCCTTTTATAAGCTCATTGGTATAGTATTTTTTAATAAACTGTTCTAGTTTACTTTGTATGTTTTTAAAGCTATTCAAAATTTCTAGTTTTTAACTCTCTAAAATACGATTTTGATTTTTAAGGTTTTACTTTTTAACAACTTTTTAAACAGCAGGGTTAAATAACCTAAATAAAATTGACCTCATAACGCTTTAAAAAGGAGGAATACACTGCGTATAAAAATTAAGTTCCAAGATAACTTTGCCTGCTGTAAAAATGGTATAAGCCGAACAGCCAAAACAATAAAGTAGGCGTTATTTAATTAATTTAATCATGAGAAAAAATCAACTATTCTTTTATCTGGCATTGATAATGTCTGTAATTACAACTCAAGGACAAGATAATAATTGTCCAAACAATTTATTAACAAATGGAGATTTCAGTACAGCAACTTGCGGTGGGGATTCTGCATTTCAAAGCAACTGTGTAACTAACTGGGTTAGATCTAGTGGCTCTCCATCTTTACATGGCTACCCTACTAATGCTTATGCATGGCTATGGTCGCATGCAGGTGGCGGAGAGTCTATTGCTGGTAGTATTAACTTTACAGCAAATACAACTTATACTATTTCCTTTAGAATAAAAACTGATGGTGTTAATGCTGATTGCACAGAAAACATAGCTACTAATTCTCAAGTGTTTATAGTTGCAACAAATAATGCAGGTGCAGTGACAGCTACACCTACAGGTGATATTATACTAAACCAACCAGCATCTGCTTCATTAAACAACTGGACCAGTATAACGACTACATTTACTCCTACAGCAAACTACTCGCAATTGTGGGTTTACCCTTTTAAACAAGTTTCCGATGGTTGTCAAGTAAATTTAACCATAGACGATATTTGTATAACTTTAGCTCCAAATAACCAAGGTGCATACTGCTGCGAAGGAGAGAATTTAGTAGATAATGGAAATTTTGAGTCTACTAATACAAGTTTTTCTAGCGATTATACTAATGATGCATCATTATTTCCTGGAGCTTACAACATAGATAATAATGCAACACTTTTTGGAGCTACTATAAACGATCACTCTTTTTGTTCAGATTCTACACAATATGCAAATAATAGTCAATTTTTATTGGTTAACGGAAAGACTACACAGTCTGCAGGAACTTTTGCTACGGTATGGGAACAAACAATAAATACAGATCCTGAAAAAAATTACAAGCTTTGTGCAAATTTTAAAAATATGCCGCAGTGTACTTTTGATATTTTACCAGAAATTCAGTTTGAAATTAATGGACAACTTTACGGTTGGGAAAAAATAAATACAGATCCTACAAATCCTTGCGATTGGTTACAGATTACTGAATGCTTTACAGGGGAAAGTGATGTAACTACCATTAAAATTCTTTTAAAAGAAGATGGTTTGGGTGATGGAAATGACTTAGCTATAGATGATATTTCTGTACAACAAAAATTAGATCAAAACTTAAGTTTAACTATCCAAAATCAAGGGAATCCACAGCAAATAACTGGTTCTATAAATACAATAGATATCGTGGATGATGCTTTGCTTACTGAAGGTTCTTGCTTTAATAATGATGATGATAACAAGTATTATTGGTTCGTTTACGAGTTGGCATCATTCCCTTTTAATGCGCCAATAGATTTTGTAAATATGGCTCCAAATTCGTTTTCGTGGTCTAGTAATATAGGTGGTTTTAGCAGCCAATTACCAACATCGGCAAACCCAACTTGGGATTTAACCACAACGTTTCCTAATTATACTTTTGAAAACAATAAATTGTATGTTATTGGTATGTATGTTCCATCTTGTTGCGATAGTTGTTATGATGAGGCTTGGTCTTATCAACTAACCTTAAACGGTTTTAAAAACTCAGACAGTAATTTAGATACCGTATTTACAACAGAGGTTAAAGAACATATAAAGGCTTTATTTAAATCTTTTGATGGAGCTGAAAATATAAATACTATAGAGAACTCTTTATCTATTTATCCAAATCCTGTAGGGAGTATTTTAAACATAAATACCCAAGAAACTATAGAGTCCTATGAAATTTACGATTTATTAGGTAAAAAAATACAGAGCAATACTATTAGTGAAAATAAAATAGATGTTTCTAATTTAAATGCAAGTCTATATATATTACATGTTAAAACTAAAACAAATAAAAGCCATTCTATAAAATTTATTAAGCAATAAGTTTTAATATACCTTTTTAATAAAACCTTTAAGTATTTTAATATTTAAAGGTTTTATTTTATTTTTAGGTATAATGAAAAACCTAATAATCATATTTTTTATACTATCATCTATATCCTCTTATTCGCAAAGTAGAGAAAAAGAATCTGTTTATCTATTATTCAATAGCCAGAGTAAAGAAAAATGTATTATTGAAGATGGTTTAGGTAACTCTCTAAACTTAAATAAGTTTAGAAAAGACTTTAATGCAGAATATATATATTTTAGAATTTGCAATGAAACTTTTACATCACACAGAACAAAAAGTTTTAAAGATACCTGTTCAATAAAAAGTTTAGATAATATTAAACTTGTGAATTTAAAATACATGAATGAAAAAAAAGCCAAAAATATTTTAAGATATAATCCGTTTAATAATATATATATTATTGAAAAAAAATCAGATAAAAAAATCATAAAATATGAAGTAGCATGGGTTGATGATTGGTCAGTAATTGAAGATTGAGATACTGCCAACAGTAACTAGGTATATGGCCTGTAAATAGGCAAACGTTATGTATCTCCTTAACTAATCCAATCAATTTTCTATTAAAAGAGTAGATAAAAAAGAAGTGTATTTTAAAATTTGATAAACTTTTTCATTGTAAAATTTTAGACTGTCATGACGAGAGTCCACAAATGCCTTGTGGTTACCCAACAGCTATGGTTTTAGCTTTAATTCCGCCACTTTGGTTTTACGTAATGAATAAACGAATTCCTAAATCCATGATTATAGATTAAAAACTTAACCTGTTTTTATAAATCAAGTCTGTTTCACCTTTCATCTTTAGTCTTATCAAAGTATCTTTGCTGTTATTAAAAACACAGATAATGTCTAAAAATGTTAGGGTGCGTTTTGCACCAAGTCCAACTGGACCTTTACATATTGGTGGTGTACGTACAGCACTATTCAACTATTTATTTGCTAAAAAACATAATGGTACTTTTGTTTTAAGAATAGAAGATACAGATCAAAATCGTTATGTTGAGGGTGCAGAAAGTTATATAATTAATGCGTTAAACTGGTGTAATATTCCTTTTGATGAAGGTCCTGGAAAAAATGAAACTTTTGGTCCATACAGACAAAGTGAGCGTAAACATTTATATAAACAATATGCAGATAAATTAATTGCTTCTGGTAATGCATATTATGCTTTTGATACTGCAGATGAATTAGATTTTCATAGAAAAGACCATGAATCTAATGGTAAAACATTTATTTATAACTGGCATAATAGATTAAAATTAAATAACTCATTATCTCTTTCTACAGAAGAAACTAAAGCTAAATTAGAGGCTGGAGATCATTATGTTATTCGTTTTAAATCTCCTCAAGATGAAGTACTACATCTAAAAGATATAATTAGAGGAGATATAAAAATCGACACTAATGTTTTAGATGATAAGGTTTTATTTAAAAGCGATGGTATGCCGACTTATCATTTAGCTAATATTGTAGACGACCACTTAATGGAAATTTCTCATGTAATCCGTGGAGAGGAATGGTTGCCTTCTTTAGCTTTACATATACAATTATATACTGCTTTTGGCTGGGAAGCTCCAGAATTTGCACACTTACCATTAATTTTAAAACCTACAGGAAAAGGTAAATTAAGCAAACGTGATGGTGATAAATTAGGCTTTCCTGTGTTTCCTTTAGAGTGGAAAGATCCTAAAGAAAGTGCTATTTCAACGGGTTATAAGGAAGAAGGTTATTTTGCAGATGCAGTAGTTAATTTTTTAGCCTTTTTAGGTTGGAACCCAGGCACTGAGCAAGAACTTTTTAGCCTAGAAGAATTAATTTCTGCTTTCGATTTAGATCGTGTAAATAAAGCTGGTGCTCGTTTTGATCCAGATAAAATAAAATGGTTTAATCACCACTATATGCAAGAGCAAAATAATGAAGCTTTAGCTGAAGCTTTCAAAGCTAAGTATTCTGAATTAACCGATATTGATGTTAATTACATTGCTATGGTTGTTGATTTAATTAAAGAACGAGCAACCTTTGTAAGCGACTTTTGGCAATTAAGCAGTTATTTCTTTGTTGCTCCAGAAAACTACGATGAAAAAGCCTCTAAAAAAGCTTTTAAAGATGGTACTAAAGAGATCTTAACATCTGTAATATCTATAGTCTCAAATATTTCTGATTTTGAAGTAGAAACGCTTCAAAAAGAAGTAAAAGGTTGGATAACTGGAAACGACATTGGTTTTGGTAAAGTAATGATGCCTTTACGATTAGCTTTAGTAGGTGCTTTACAGGGACCCGATGTTTTTGATATTATGTATATGATAGGCAAAGATGAAACCATTAAACGTTTAGAAAAAGTAATTGGTATATTATAAACTTTTTTTAAAGTATATAAAACAAAAAAGCGACCTAATGGTCGCTTTTTTTATGTTTAATCTGTATTAAAACATTATAGTTTTATAAATTTTAATACTTTATCGTATCCTTTAAATTTAATAAAATACGTTCCTGTAGAAAGGTTAGTAACATCTATTGTATTAGATGAGCTATTTACAGATTGTTGTTTCATACTTTGTCCTAACATGTTATATACATTAACATCATACTCTTGTGTAATGTTCTTTAATGTAATCATACCATTTGTTGGGTTAGGGTAAATAGAAATGTTGCTAGTTGCAAATTCATCTACACTTAAAGTACAAGTATATGCAGGTAAATTATAACCTTGTGCTGTAAATCTATCTGTCATAGCTTGTATATCTGCACAAGTATAACCTCCAGCAGTTCCCATATCTATTGCTGCTTGTCTAACAGCTATTGCTGCTTGCTCTTGGTTAGTACTACCGTTTGTCATACCTAAACCTTCTAAAAATGCTTTATCAGTTTTTTCACGACCTATGTCTTCCCAAATTTCCATTAATGTAGTTGCCCACATTTGTCCATCTGTATGGATTTGACCTACTAAACCTCCTGGATATTGTGCAGTGTAAACTGTTGATCTTCCTGGCCAACAAGTATTGTGTCCATCCCAACCAAATACCCAGTTGTAAGCAGCATCTGTAGATGACCATTGTCCTAAACTTCTCTTGTAAGAGTTTGCCCAGTAGTCTCCAGATCCTTCACTTAAACCGTTTACTTGAGATAATCCTCCATTAGTAATCCAATCGTGTAATCCATGTCCTAATTCGTGTAAAATAACATCTGCATCTTCTCCATCGTCAACACATCCTTCACCAAAAACTAAAGTTCCTGATGTATAAAAAGAGTTATCTGCTCCTCCTGCTCCATGTGGATCAAAACGAATTACGCCTCCATTTTGTGGTGGTGCTAAAGAAATTCCTAAATCGTTATTAATGTAACGCATACTTTTATCTGTATGGTAATAAACGTTTACAGCTTCAAAACCATCTTCAAATCTATTAAACTCAAAGTTGTTAGATGCTTGTACAAATAAACCTTTGTTAGGTGAGTCTAACTCAGCAATTTGTGTGTAAGGCCCTTTTAGTGTATAATTTCCTCCAGCAAATTCTATATCTAATAATGTAACTGAAGTTCTAGCTGCATCTAAAGCAGCGTTTGTAGCGTCGTTTCCGTCTACATATTGACCTCCGTAAGCACTTGTTGTAGCTGTTAAAGGGTCTGTCTCAAAAACAAAACCTGCTCCTGTTGCCATTACTGCTGCTTCAGAATTAGTTTTTGCTTCTTTTTTATTTTTCCCTTTCTTTTTATCCTTATCGTGATCGTGCTTGTAGTAAATAGCAACATCTTTAGAACTTAAAATAGCTCCTGTTTGTGCATCTACCATAACTTCCCAAGCTCCTGTTTTAGAATAAGCTTGAATATAAACTCTGTAAACTAGTTTTGTTTCTCCTTGCTTATTATAAACGTAAAGTTTATTTGTATTATCTATAACATCTGAAGATGCTACATTTAAATTAGTTTTAGCCAATTCTAAGGCTTCATTTACAGTAAGAGAAGGTACTGTATTTATAGCAGCTATTGTTCTATCATAAGAACTAGCATGATATGTAACCTCGTCATTATTAGAGACGTGAATTGTAACTTCTGCACCAAATACTTGTACTCCATTTAACATTTGATAATAACGGAAGGTTTCTCCAGATAAACCAGCTCTGCTAAACAGCATTTCGAAATCGTGTGTTGGCTGAACGCCTAACATGTCTTTATTTTTAGTTAGCCAATTCAAAGCTACATCTTGTTTACTCATTTGAGCAGATGTAAACTGTGAAATACTAAAAAATAAAGCAAACAATAATAGTAGTTTTTGTTTCATTTTAGTTGTTTTTTATATTAATTAATTCTTTAATATAAACAACATTAGGCAACAAAACCCTACTTTACCTTATATTTTTTATGGTTTTATGGTTAAAATGTTATCATTGCAGTAAGGGCAATCATAGATTGTGTCCCTTTAAATTTGGCATTATTATCACCAATATTAAGGTCTTGACTATTTAATTTACTAAAGATATTAGTAAAGCCATAAATATATTGTGCTTTTACTCTAAAATGACTAAAACCTGCACTTAAACCTATCGCTCCATTAAAGTTTACATTTGAAATATCTGATATGTCTTCTGCTTTCAAATTATTATAACCAGATATAAAATAATTTTCTTGAGACTTATCTACAAGTTCTAGTTTACTATTATATTGTAATACTGGTCCTGCATCTAGTGTAACAAAATCGTCTACTAATTTTATGTGGAATAAAAATACTAATTGTGCTTTAAATATTTTATACTCTATTTCTTGTTGTGTAACATCTACAGGATTAGTACGCCCCATTATACCAAACTTATTTTCAGATAATTGCATACCATAACTAACGCCGTACCATCTATGAGGAAGAGATACGGTAGCAGACATCCCACCTATCCAACCTTCTCCTTTAGTTGTTTTAAAGTTATCTGTAATTATCTCATATTGTGTAATCCCACCAGACAGGCCAAATCCATTTTTTATATCATAACTTTTACGTTGTGCAAAAGAATTTGTAACAAAACCTAGTGTTAGTACTACTAATAAGATAAATTGTATTTTTTTCATATTAAATTTAAGGGATTTTTGCGCAAATATAACTTAATTTAGTATTCAATTATTTTCTAATCATTTAAAAAAAGTATTATGCCTGTATTATTAATTGTATTATCTATTTTCGGATTACTTCTATTTATATCCGCATTTTTCATTGTAAAACAACAAACAGCAGTAATTATAGAACGTTTTGGTCGGTTTTTAAGTATTCGTCAATCTGGTTTACAATTAAAAATCCCATTAGTAGACCGCATAGCTGGTCGATTAAGCTTGAAAATTCAACAGCTAGATGTTATTATTGAAACAAAAACTTTAGATGATGTTTTTGTTCGTTTAAAAGTTTCTGTACAATACAAAGTAATAAAAGATAAGGTGTATGATGCTTTTTATAAACTAGATTATCCTCATGATCAAATTACTTCTTATGTATTTGATGTTGTTCGTGCTGAAGTACCAAAAATGAAATTAGATGATGTTTTTGTTAAAAAAGATGATATTGCAATTGCAGTAAAATCTGAGCTTAATGAAGCGATGATGGAATATGGTTATGATATTATAAAAACTTTAGTTACCGATATTGATCCAGATCAACAAGTAAAAGAAGCTATGAATAGAATTAATGCTGCAGAGCGTGAAAAAGTTGCTGCACAATTTGAAGGAGATGCACAACGTATTTTAATTGTAGAAAAGGCAAAAGCTGAAGCAGAAAGTAAACGTTTACAAGGACAAGGTATTGCAGATCAACGTCGTGAAATTGCACGTGGATTAGAGGAATCTGTAGAAGTATTAAATAAAGTTGGTATTAACTCTCAAGAAGCTTCTGCTTTAATAGTAGTAACACAACACTACGATACTTTACAATCTATAGGTGGAGAGACTAATAGTAATTTAATTTTACTACCTAATTCACCACAAGCTGGAAGTAATATGCTAAATGACATGGTTGCTAGTTTTTCTGCTAGTAATGAAATTGGAGAGGCTATGAAAGAAGCTAAAAAAAATAAAAAATTAAGTAAAGAATAGGTGTATGCTTTAAACTTGATAAAAAAACAGTTTTAAAATTAATTTTAAAACTGTTTTTTTATTTAAAAGGATTTCTTTCTGTCCATTTTCTAACTGGGTTTAAATACTTAACTATAAATTTTAAAACTGTATTAGCTATAAAGTTATTAGTATGTTTCATGTAAATATGCATTGTATTGGGCTTAGCTCCTACTGAGCTTTTTATTTCCATTGCTGTTCTAGCATATACAATAGTTTTAAATTTATATTCTATTGCAAAACAAGCCATATCGTACAGCATGTTTAAATACATTTGATGCTTCTGTTGTATTATTTTATTGTATCCTAAAAAGTATGTTTCTAATGTATTATAATTTAAAATAAGGGTATAAAAACCAACTATTTCATCGTTTAAAAAATAGCCGAAAACTTTAAAATTAGATTTCAACTCTTTTTTTAAAGTGTAAAAATGGTTTTTAGATAAAACAAAAGAATTCACTCTTGCATTATCTGAAACATTTTTATACAGCACATATAGTTCTTTTTCGTACTGCTTAATTGCATCTATACTTAACTCTGTACGCTCAATTCCATTGCTCTTTTTTCTAGCTGTTTTATAACGTTTTTTATACTTTTTGGTATAGGATGCTATTAAGTGTTCTGCTGTTTCCCAATCTGCTTTAATTGGTAATAGCATATTTGGTTGTACTTGTACTTTATATAATTTATTTGTTTTAAATAATTCTACTTGTTTATGAATAGGATCTGTTTCAAAATAATCTTTAAAAGCTATAATTCTTACTTTCTTATTATAATCTTCTTTTATTTGTTTTTGTAGTGTTTTTAAGGCTTTAAAAATTGTTTTAAGATAGTCTTGATATGATATCTCTTCTTCTATAAAAAATAAGCTATGTTGCCCTGTGTGCATTAAATTTCCTATAACTAAAGCATTCCCTCTAACAATTTTTGAAACTACACGTTTTGCTAACTGCTTAAAGCTATTAGATGATGTATTTCTAAAAATATCATCTAAATACATTTCTACACGTTGTATAATAGCTATGCCTACTAGCTTTTCTTTTTTAAAAATGCCTAAATAATATGGAAAGATATTTTTAGGTGATGATAATTCTAAAGCACTTAAAAATGAGCGTTTTAAAAAAATATCTTTAGTAGGTAAAGCATCCCAAGAATCGGGTAGTGCTTTTGTTGTTTTATAAATTTTAAAGTCTATCAATTACAGTAAATAAAAAAAGAAGCTACTTAAAAGTCTTACAATATAACTTTATATTACATTAATAATACAAAATTTAAGACTTTTAAATAGCTATTTTAATAATAATTAAGCAACTTTACACTATGCCCAACCACATACAATTGCTCCCATTGCAGCTAAAGAAACAATCCAATAACCAGAATTAATAAATATATATTTCCAGCTTCTTCGTTCAAATAATGCATTAATTGCTATTACTGGGAAAAATAAAAATACTCCTGCTAAAACACCATGAAATGCTCCATGTTTATAAGTTCTGAAGGCATCTTTATATTCTTCCATAAAAGCGAAATAAGAAGAGGTTGCTTCTAAGTCTTCAGGTTTCCCTCCTATCATTCCAAATGCTCCAATTTGATGAATTACTAATGTTTGCGCAAAAAATGCTAATAAAAAAGATAATACTAATGTAACTCCAAAAATAACAAGCATATTTCCTCCTTTTAATTGTTCTTCTGTTAATCCAGAAGCTTTCATCCAAGCATTTCCAAAAACTTTTGGGTTGTACCATACAAACCCTATTATAATTGGCACTATGGCTGCAACTATAATGGCATAAATATTAGGTTCCATAATTTAAGATTGTATTAAGTTAGTCTTTTCAATGTACAAAAAAACCTTAAAAGAAATCTCTTTTAAGGTTTTTAATTTATGTAATAAGCTTATTTATATAGCTTTAGCTTCTAATACTAATAGTTCGTTTTTATCTTCTAGTGCTTTTGTTATAAATGCATTTATAGCATCGTTTTTATTAAGTCCGTTTTTTAATAAAATACTTAAAGTAAGCATAACCGCTATACGTGTTCCAACTTTTTTAACAGCTGTGTCAAATAAAGGTTCTAGTTCATCATAATTTACATTTTTTGCTAACTCAAGAATTTCTGCTTTTACCTTTTGCTGCTTTTCTTCTGGTAAATTAGTGTACTTTTTACCTAATTGTTTTATAACATCTATCGCTTTACGTTGCGATTGCTGTTGTTGTGGTTTTTGATTATTATTATTATTTTCTTTTGGTTTTACTTTAGCCCAAGAATCTTTTAATCCTACTGTTTTATTAAATACTAAATGGTTTTTGGTTGTATCCTTATCTACGTTAAAGTATCCTATTCTTTGAAACTGAAATTGCTCTCCTACCTTAGCAGTTGTTAAACTTGGTTCTATAAAGGCTTCTATAACTTTTAAAGAGTTTGGATTTATAAATTCCATAAAACTCTTATCTCCATGACTGTCTGGAGCTTCATCGCTAAATAAACGATCATACTCCCTAACCTCAGCTTTAATAGCATGTTGTTTAGATACCCAATGTAGGGTTCCTTTTACTTTTCTTAAACTTGCTTCTGTACCACTACCGCTTAGAGTTTCTGGATCGTATGTACAATGAATTTCAGTAATATTTCCTTGATCATCTTTTACAACACTTTCTCCTTTTATTATGTAAGCATTTTTAAGTCTTACTTCTTTTCCTAATGTTAGTCTAAAGAATTTATTACCGGCTTCTTCTTTAAAGTCTTCTCTTTCTATAAATAA
The DNA here is from genome assembly GCF_053601615.1 of Pontimicrobium sp. MEBiC06410. Lineage (NCBI taxonomy): Bacteria > Pseudomonadati > Bacteroidota > Flavobacteriia > Flavobacteriales > Flavobacteriaceae > Pontimicrobium > Pontimicrobium sp. MEBiC06410. The sequence goes on along the minus strand of NZ_JBSHNT010000162.1, from coordinate 295,655 downwards.
GGTTTTAGAGAATGGTACTTTTCTAGAACCTGCATTTACATCTTCTGGATTATTTTCTGCTTCAAACCACTCTTCTTTATCTTCTGGATAATTTGTAATTACTAGTTTTATTGGGTTTAAAACAGCCATTACTCGTGCTGCTTTTTTATTTAAGTCTTCGCGTACACAAAATTCTAGTAGAGAAACTTCTATAACATTTTCACGCTTAGCTACTCCTACTGTTTCTACAAATTTTCTAATAGATGCTGGTGTGTATCCTCTACGGCGTAAACCAGATATTGTAGGCATTCTTGGATCGTCCCACCCCGATACAATACCATCTTCTACTAGTTTTAAAAGTTTACGTTTACTCATTATAGTATAACTTAAGTTTAAACGAGCAAATTCTCGTTGCTTAGGTCTTAACTTATCTGTAACTACTACTTGGTCTAAAAACCAATCGTAAAGCTCCCTGTGTGGCTTAAATTCTAGTGAACATAATGAGTGCGATATTTGTTCTATATAATCACTTTCTCCATGTGTCCAGTCGTACATTGGATAAATACACCAATCGTTTGCAGTACGGTGATGATGTGCTTTTAAAATACGATACATTATAGGGTCTCGCATTAACATGTTTGGATGTTGCATGTTTATTTTTGCACGTAAAATATGCTCACCTTCATTGAATTCTCCGTTTTTCATTCTTTCAAATAAATCCAGATTTTCTTCAATTGTTCTATTTCTATATGGTCCATCTACACCTGGTTGTGTTGGTGTTCCTTTTTGTTCTGCCATAGCTTCGCTAGTTTGCGAATCTACATAGGCTTTTCCCTCTTTTATTAATTGTATTGCCCAATCGTAAAGGGTTTGAAAATAATCTGAAGAGTAACATTCTTCTGCCCACTGATAACCTAACCAATTAATATCCTCTTTTATAGCATCTACATATTCCTGCTCTTCTTTAGAGGGGTTAGTATCATCAAACCTAAGGTTTACTGGTGCGTTGTAACGTTCTCCTAAACCAAAACTAATACCTATAGCTTTAGTATGGCCTATGTGTAAATAACCATTAGGCTCTGGTGGAAATCTAAAACGTAAGTTGTTTTTAGATAATCCGTTCGTTAAGTCTTCTTCTATGATATGCTCTATAAAGTTGAGCGATTTTGTTTCTTCAGACATTATATTGAATTAAAGCACAAATTTATAGAAATAAAGCGAGATATAAATAGAAAAAAACTTTCCATAAACTAGAAAGGCTTAATGTAAATATAAGGGGTTCTATATTCGTTTTTATAAAACTTATTTTTATAGTATTTTTTTGTTGTAATATATAATTTATAGCAGCTTTTATATGTACATCTTCTCCTGTAGAAACTTGTGTTGTTATTGGTAACAACTTATTTATATGGAATGATACTTTTAAAAGATTGAAATGATGTATTATATTTATTTCAACGAAGTGTTACTGTTATTAATATTTTATAGTTACTTGTTTTTTTACTATAAAAAAAGCTTGTTTAGTAATTTATTGTCTGTAAGTACCGTCTGGTAATATTGTTGGAAACTTGTATTGCGAATCTGTTAATAAACTGTATACTGCTGTATCTGTGCTTTGTACTAATGCGTTTGTATTTAAATCCCATTCTTGACTAATTTCACCTAATCGGTTTTCTTGTGCTCCTAAAATAGAGGTCATTGCCCAGTATATATATTCTGTAGTCATACAATTATAATTGCAAGTAGCATCATCGTATGTATACCATGCTCCTTCTGGATATGGATTAGGTATTGTTGTAAAGTTTCCTCCTCTTGCTGTATCCATTGCATTGCTTAATGAAGTTCCTGCATCTTCTCCAAAAACAGTAGGATAGGCACTTGCATAACCGGCATGTGTAATTATGTGCCATACTTCTTCTAAAGAAGCATCAAACTGCCCTGTATGTCCATTTGTATGCCATACTGGAATGGTTTCGTCATTTCCAAGATCTTGGCCCTCTGCTCCTGCTGGTGGTTCTATATTTTCTATATCACTTTCATTTTTCCATAGAAATAAAAAGGCATTATTATCTTTCATAGCTGTTAAAACAGCCAAATTATCTACTGTACCATTTTCATCATTATCTAAGTATTGAGCCATTATGTTAGCTGCATGTAACAGTTTAGTATCTTCAACTGCAGTTACTGCATATATAGGAATGCCAAAAACCTCAACTTTTCTGTTAAATGCTGTGTAACCAGCATCGGAATTTGCAACTATAGTAAAATTAGGGTCATTACCAGAATTTATTTGTACTGGTGTGGTTGGTATTGTAGGGCTATCGTCTTTTGAGCAAGAGGTACAATTTAATGAGATTATTGATGTTGCAATCAATAAAAATGAATTTACTTTTTTCATAGTTTTTTTGAGCTTTTAAAATTATTTATACTGTGTTTACAGCAAAATAACGGCCTGCTCTAAGAATTATGCGACTGTAAGAGTCCGGCTGCTTCTATTCGGACGTTTTTAAAGACATTTCGTACTGTTTTGGAGTAATACCTTCCACTGCTTTAAATGCTGTATAAAATGTTGATTTAGAAGAAAATCCTGCTTCTTCTGCTAAGCCTAATATGGATAATTGCTTTGCTTTTGGCGATGCTAGTAGTTTTTTAAATTCTGCTACTCTAAAACCATTAATAAATTGATAAAAATTAGTTTTAGAGTGTTCGTTTATAAGTTTTGATAGTTCTTTTTCTTTGATTTCTAAAATAGCAGAAAGGTTTCGCAAATTTAATGCCCTATTTGTATATAGCTTTTCTGTTTCTATTCTTGTTTTTATTTTAATGTATTCTTTTTTACTTTCTTCGTAAAGTATATCTATTTTATCTTCTATATTGTCATCTTCTTTTTTAGAAAGGATAAATAGTTTGCTTTTAAATATTTCCGATTGGGAAAATCCATTATACCCTATCCAATACACCATAAAAAAAGTAAGAATTGTAGATAAGCTTGCAAAGTATTCTATAATGTCTTCATTTTTAAAACTTATTATGTCTTCTACAATCCACAAAACATGAAAACCTAAATAAATAAACACTATGGTTTTAATCCATGAGAGTGTTTTATGCTCTAAGTCTGAGTAATAATTGCTTATATTATTTTTATGTTGTTTTAATGTGTTTAATATATAAACTAATAGAAATATGTTAAAAATATAATCGAATATTTCTAGCAAATTAATATTTATATTTAAATAATTAATACCGTTTATTACAACACCTGGAATAAATAATAATAGATACCATTTTTTTAAAGTATTATTAATGGTTTGATTTACGTATAGAAATAAAAACAGAATGGTAAACAATCCTGTTATTGGAATATTAAAAACATCTTCAGAAATACTTTGAGTTAATACTCCTAATACTTCTATTGTTAAACTCCATAAAAATAATCCTAAAAAAAGGTTTGCTTTTTTATTTTCTGTTTTTACTGTTAAAAATAAAAAGCCTAACATTAATGCTGTTGCTAGTGTTAAAATATCTACAATAGAATCAATAGAAAGTTCTAAACTCATTAAAAGTATTTTTAGCAAAATACTATCTTTTTATAGAAACAGGCTTGTTAAATAAGCTTATTTATGTTGTATATGTCTATTTTTTACGACCTAGTTTATTATAAAACCTATTTTTATATAAATTAACTTTCATTATGGATATTAAACTTATTACACTTTTTGTAAGATTACTTACTGGTCTTATTTTCTTTTGGCAAGGCTTTGGTAAAGTTTTTAAAATGGGTGTAGAAGCCATTTACAACGGTGGTTTTAAATCGTTCGAAGCCACTTTTCTGCCTACTTTTATTTTAAAATTTTCTGCTTATTTTACGTCTTATGGAGAGCTTATTTTTGGTGCTTTGCTTCTACTAGGGTTATTTAGGAAACAGGCATACTATGGGTTAGCTTTAATTTTATTAATTGTAACCTTTGGTCATGGACTGCAATCGCCTATATGGGATTTACAACATGTTTTTGTAAGAAGTGTATTTTTAATATTTTTAGCTATGACTTTTGATAAAGATACGCTTTCTTTGGACCACATTTTAAAGAAAAATTAATACTCAACATATGGGAATTATAAAAGTAGAAAATATACGTGTATATGCTTATCATGGTTGCTTAAAAGAAGAAACTAAAATTGGTAGCGATTACCGTGTAGATGTAAAGGTTAAGGCCGATTTACAGAAAAGTGCTACTACAGACAACTTAAACGACACTGTAGATTATGTTCTTTTAAATAAAATTGTTGTTGAAGAAATGGCTATTCCTAGTGCTCTTTTAGAGCATGTTGCACAGCGTATTTTAGATCGTATTTTTACTGAGGATAAATTAGTTAGCTTAGCAACGGTTACTGTAAGTAAAATTAATCCTCCTATTGGTGGCGATGTACAAATGGTAACCATAGAATTAAATAGAAAAAGAAAAAACAACGAGTAATAGTGTAAAACCGTAATTTTTTTTACATTTGCCTACTCGTTTAGATAAACATAAATGAGATTCCTGTTTCCACAGGAATTTAGGGCGCCGTGGCCGAGTGGCTAGGCAGAGGTCTGCAAAACCTTGTACAGCGGTTCGAATCCGCTCGGCGCCTCTAAAAAACCTTCAAGTTTACTTGGAGGTTTTTTTATACTCTAATTTTTATGAAAAATTGATGGTAAGGTGTACTACCAATCAATATCAAAAGTTATGTTTACTTTAAAATAAGCTTCGCTATTTTAGGTAAAACCATCCGATTTTTCTTTTTCTAGGAAAAACCCCTTTTAAAAAACAGTATATCAACTGGTTAAATAATTATAATACCATAGTACATTTGCATCACTATTAATTAATAAAACATATAATTATGGCACATCATGCACAAGGTACAACGGGTTGGACAAAATTAAAAGCTTACCAAGCTTTATGGGATCCAAAAATTGATTTAGGTAAATTCTATTTTACAACTTTTCAAGGAAAAAGACAAGAAACACCTTATATGACTTCTAGTAATTTTGCTAGAGTTCTAGACATTTTAAGAAATGAAACACCTGTTTATGGTAATGCTTCTACTGGTTCTGTAACCACACAAGGAGAACATGTTGGAGAGGAAGAGAGTTAGTCTGTAAAATACTCACAACAATTTTAAACTAATAAAACCTTCAAGTATTACTTGGAGGTTTTTGTTTTTAATTTCTTAGATAGTTGCATAAAAGGTTTTTCTATCCAATAAAAAGATAAGAAACTAATTAAAACTACTAACGGTGCTATTAAAAATATAAGTAAGCAATATTCGTTTTCAGAAAAGCTTTTCATTTTTTCTAAACCTATAATATAATAACCAATTACAAAAAGGATAATGCAATGTAGTAAGTAAGTACTATAACTTATTTCTCCTAAAAATTTTAATGTAGTATTTTTTAAAATACCAAAAAGGTTATTTCCTAGAGCGATTATAGTAAATACTATTGTAATTAATAGTTTACAAATTATAGAATACGAACTACTAAATTGAATTATTAAAAAGAAACAGAATAGCACTAAAATGCTAAAAAATAGCGTATTAAAATTCAATTTTATTTTGCTGTATTTTTTTATAAATGGTGCTATTGCACCTCCCATAAATGATAGTAAGTGATGGTAGCCATAACCATGATAAATACTAAACACTACAATGAATACTAAACTTATAATTATTATTACTATTGAAGGCTTTTTTTTAGATATAATTATTGATAATACTGGCAAACTAAAATACAATAACCACTCGTAAGGTAATGACCAAACTGCTCCATTTATATACGGTGTGTAGTATACATTGTTTAGTATTGGTTCTCCAAATATGGTAAAACCTAACCATTTTAAAATACTAATTATAAATGTTTTAAATTCTACTACTATTTTCCAATTACTAATTTCCATAATACATATAAGTAGTAGTAATAGACTGAATAAATATAACGGACCCAATCTTAAAAGTCTTGACTTGTAAAATTGTTTCCAATTAAAAGCTGTTTTAGAGTTTAATAGCTTACTTATAAATAAAAAGCTGGAAATCATAAAAAATAAAGAGACACTCGTTTGCCCCAAATGAACATAGAGGTTAGATTTTGGCAATTTCCAAGCTCCAGTTTTAGCAAATACGTACCATATACTAGCATGATGAATAAATACACTAACACCTAAAAACCCTCTTAAACCATCTATACTTTCGTACCTATTAGGTTTAGGTTTTAGCTTATATTTAATATTTATAGTGTAAGCTATTATATAACATACAATAAATACAATAACAGCAAATATGGTATGTGTGGGTGCCATTAAAATTATTTTAATTGATATCTATTCCGTGACAAAATAATCCACCAAAATCATGACACTTAAAAATAAAAAACCAACTGTAGTTAATAAAGCTCCATATGGCCAGTGTTGAATTTTAAATAAAATACCTAATATTAAAGGAATGATAGTAATAATCCAAGCTACATAATAGCCTGTTTTTAAATCTTTAATGTCTTTTAATTTTCTATTTTTAGAGAAATAGGTTGTACCTTCATTTATAAACCAATAGCCTAATAAAATAAGAAGCATATAATTTAAAAAAGTACTTAAATTTATAAAATGTAATGTACTATTTATATAATTAAAAGCCCATAATACTATTAAAAGTAGCTTAACATAATCTAACACTACTTTAGTTTTTTTAAGTGCAAAACGAACACTATATAAAATAACTAATGCTATACAAGCTATAAGAATTATTTCATTACCATAAGGCCAGTGATGTAGTTTAAATAAAAGACCTAGAATAACAGAAGATAATGCTATTCTTAGCGATAAAGTAAGCGCTTTTTTTCTAGGTTTACTCAATATGCTTAGCCTTTTTTATAGGATTAATTTTCTCTAATTTTTCTTTGTTTTTTTCGTAAGCTTCTGGGAATAAACCTTGAGTAAGTAGTAAGACTCCAAATCCTAAAATAAATAGAGCTACTATTTTTTTAGTTTTAAAAATGCGTCTTGGTGTTAATTTATTTCTTAGTCGTTTGGCTGCCAATATTTTAATTACATCTGCAACAAAATAACTTACTAACATAGTACTTATAAAAATAACTACACCATTTTTAGAGGTTGTAATGGAGTTTCCTATAACAATAAACCCTAACCAACCAATAAGTACGCCTATGTTTATAAAATTAAGTAAAAAGCCCTTTACAAAGAGTTTCCAATAGTCTTTTTGTATTTCTACTTTATGGTATTCTTTTACTATGGTTCTAAAAGATTTAGAGGTTTTTATAAAAGAAATAATACCGTAAACAATTAGCAAAACGCCTCCAAATATTAAAAAGTTAGGATCGTCTTTTACTTTTTCTAATAAGTTATTAGTACTGTAATAGGCTAGAAGAATAAAAACAATATCTGCTAAAATTACACCTACATCAAATATTATAGCGCTTCTAAAGCCTTTTGTTGCACTAGTTTCTAGTAAAACAAAAAACACAGGACCAATGGTAAATGCTAATATAATACCAAAAGGAATTGCTGCTAAAATATCATCGAACATATAAGTAAAACGGATTTACTACAAAGTAAAGAAATTATTTAAAAATAGTAGTCTTTATTTGCTAGTAATAGTTACAAGTTTATTAATTACTATTAAACAAAAAAGCTACAGTAATATTACTGTAGCTTTTACTTTTTATAAAAAAATAGTGTTAATCTACTCGTTTAATACGTCCGCCTAAAGTTGTTTTTTTTGTTACTGTATTTGGGTTTCCGTAAATATAAATATCGCCACCTGCTGTTACTTTAGCATCTACAACATCTGTTGTGTTTACCTCTGCTTCTCCTCCTGTTCTTATTTTTACTTCTGTGTTTTTTGTTTCGAAGGCTTTGCCTTCATAAATACCTCCTGTATTAATAAGTACAGATTGCGAATTTGCTTTTCCTCTAGTTTCTACAACACCTCCAGTAATAGCTTTTATAGAAACTTTATCTACATTTAAGCCTATTTTTAGTACAGCTCCTTCTTGTGCTTTTAGTTCTATTTCGTCTTGTTCTATTAATTCGTTTCCTACTATTATAGCGCCTTCATTACCATCTATAACTTTTAAATTTGTGTAATGTACTGCTACAAAGGTTTCAGATCCGTTAAATATTTTATCGAAACGCATGCGTACTTTTAAGGTTCCATTTTTATTAACTATTTCTACATCGTCTACGTCTTCTCCTGTAATAATAACTTTGTTTTCGTTAGACTTTACTAAGCTTATATGTATTAAATCGAAAACTTTTACTGTTGTAAAGTCTCCTACTTTTTTTTCTTTTGGGTTTTGTGCAAAAGCTGTTAGTGTTATAAATAATAGTAATACAGATGTTATAGTTCTCATGTCTTAATTTTTTATTGTTTTAAGTAAAGAGCCTTATCTTTTGTAATTGTTACAGTTTATATGTTTAAATTTTTACTTCTGGTTATTACTCTTTTGTATATAACTGCTTTTAGTCTGGTATTATTGTAATTATTTTATTCTTTTACAATGCTTACGGCTGTTCCTGTTACTGATACCATTAATGTATTAGAGTTTGCTATGGCTTCTACGTCTACACTTATACCTACTACTGCATTGGCTTTTAATGCGTCTGCATTTTCTTTTAGTTTTTGAAAGGCTTCTTCTTTTATTTGCTCTAATCCTGCTGCGTATGCTTCGTAGTATTTAGACATTTTAAACATATCTTTAAAAGACATGTTATTACCTTTATACGAGTAACTTGAGTTATAAGATATGCCGGTTACAATGCCTTTGTATTCTACTATTCTTGAGCCTTCTATTGAGTTTGTCGTGGTTAAAATCATAATTTTTAAGTTTCTTATTGGTAGTTGTTTTTATTAAATTGTTACTTAAAAGTATTAAAATACTAATAACTTTTATCAAAGATTCCTGCTCTCATATAAATAATAATGTATTAAATGTAGTACAAAACCATAAATACAGTTTTGTTAATAAACAAAACACCAGAGTACAAAATATATTTTGTACTCTGGTGTTATATAAATGTACTATTTACAAATTGTAATTAGTACATTTAGTCTTCTACTTTTCCTATTAAATCAAAATCTAAGTGTCGTTTTACTAAATCGGCTTGCTTTACTTTTACAACGACCTCATCTCCTAATTGGTACATATTTTTAGTTTCTTTTCCTACTAATGCAAATTGGTCTTGGTCGAACTCGTAATAATCATCTTTTATATCTCTAGTTCTTACCATACCTTCACATTTGTTAGATATTATTTCTACATAAATACCCCAATCTGTTACTCCAGATATGACACCTACAAACTCTTCGTCTTGGTGGTCTTGCATAAAACGTATTTGCATGTATTTAATGGAATCTCTCTCGGCTTTTGTTGCTAAGTTTTCCATATTACTTGAGTGTTTACATTTTTCTTCGTAAACTTCTGCATTGGCCGTTTTTTCACCATCTAAATAACGTTGTAATAAACGGTGTGCCATAACGTCTGGATAACGACGTATTGGTGATGTAAAGTGACTGTAATAATCGAATGCTAAACCGTAATGCCCAATATTATCTGTTGTATATTCGGCTTTACTCATGGTACGTATTGCTAGAGTATCTACTAAGTTTTGTTCTTTTTTTCCATTTACATCGGTTAATAACTGGTTTAAAGAAGCTGCTATACTTTTTTTATCTCTAAGGTTTAGTTTATGCCCAAACTGCGATACTACTCCTTGTAAAGCTGCTAATTTACTTTCGTCTGGTTCATCGTGTACTCTATAAACAAATGTTTTTTCTGGTTTTTGTTTTCCTATAAATTCTGAAACTTTGCGGTTAGCTAATAGCATAAATTCTTCAATTAATTTATTAGCGTCTTTGCTGGTTTTAAAGAATACTCCTACTGGGTTTGCTTCTTCATCTAAATTGAATTTTACTTCAACTTTATCAAAAGATAATGCTCCAGATCGCATACGTTTGCCACGCATAATTTTAGCTAACTCATCTAGTTTTAATATGGCTTGTGCTATTTCTGAATTGGTTTTGTATTCTTTTCCTGTTAACGATACTTCTGCAGGAATTGTAGTATCTATTTTATTAATAGTGTTAATAACTTCTGCTTTGTTTAAAGTGACGTTATTTTCTATAATTGCTTGTGCTTCTTCGTATGCAAAGCGGGCATCGCTATAGGTTACCGTTCTACCAAACCATTCGTTTTTAATCTCGGCTTTATCGTTTAATTGAAACACTGCAGAGAATGTATATTTTTCTTCATGTGGTCTTAACGAACAGGCACCATTACTTAATATTTCTGGTAGCATTGGTACTACTCTATCTACTAAATATACAGAGGTTGCACGCTCGTATGCTTCATCGTCTAAAACGGTACCTTCTTTTAAGTAGTGCGATACGTCTGCAATATGTATTCCTACTTCGTATAAGCCATTATCTAATATTTTAAAGGATAAGGCATCATCAAAATCTTTAGCGTCCTTAGGGTCTATGGTAAAGGTTAAATCTTTACGCATATCTCTTCGTTTAGCTATTTCTTCTGGTTTTATTTCTAAATCTATGTTATTGGCATAGTCTTCTACTGCTTTAGGAAACTCGTATGGTAAACCGTAATCTGCCAAAATAGAGTGTATTTCGGTATTGTGTTCTCCTGGTTTTCCTAATACTTTAAGTACTTTTCCATTAGGCGAATCTGAGCGTTCTGGCCAATCTTCTAGAGAAACCAGTACTTTATCTCCATCTTCTGCTTTATTTGTTTTATTTATGGGTACAAAAATGTCTTTATACATTTTGTTTCCATCTACTACTACGAAAGCAAAATTCTTTTTTTCGTGTATTTGGATTACACCAACGTACTCTGTTTTTGCACGTTTTATAATGTTTGTAATCTCTCCTTCTAATTTTCCTTTTTTTCTTCGCTTGTAAACATATAATTCTACCTCATCGCCATTTAATGCTTTATTAACATTGTTTGATGCTATAAAAATATCGTCTTCAAAATCATCACAAATAACATAGCCAGAGCCTTTTTGGGTAGCATCAAAAATTCCTGTATGGTATTCTGCATTGTTAATAGCTTTAAATTTACCACGATCTACTTGCTCTATTTCTTGTTTAGCAGCTAGTTTAGCTAAGGTTTTTATAATTTGATTTCTACTACTGGCATCATTTACTCCAAGTTTAGCAGCTATTTGTTTATAATTGTAGGATTGGTTTCTATCTTTTTTTAAAATACTTAGAATTGTATTTGTAAGGTTGGAAATCTTATTCTTCGACGATTTCCTTGTTTTCTTTCTTGTCATTTATTTCTTCTTGTTTTCACTAATTCAGTGAAAATCTTATTAATTAATTCTCTTAAAAGTATTGATTTTATTTACGTTCGGACGAACTTAAATTCATAGGAAGTGGATTTAAAAGGATATGAATTCTTTTTAAATCAATCTATTAAGATTACTGCAAAGCTACACTTTTAATATTAAATCAATATTTCTTTAAAATTAAATTAATAAAAACAGTTATCCACACATATATACATATATATCTTTTTCTTTTAAAAATTTAAAAAAAATATTGATGCTTATTATTGGGTGTTAATAGCGGTATAACTTTTTTAAGTTTTTGTTTGATTTGTTTATTAAAGTACTCTATTAACAAGTTATAATGTATTTAAAGTGCTCATTTTTAAAGTAATTAAAATTACTATTAACAGGTGTTAATAACTCTGTTTAACAAGATATCTTTAATAAAAAATTAAAAATTACATGTTGGTATGTGTGTTTTTTAGCTTGAAAAATTGACCAAAAAAAAGTGCTAACTTTTTTGGTTGTTTCACATCTATTCTGTGATGGAAAAATTAATTTAATAAACCTAATAAAAGTTTTAAAAACCTTTGATAAGATATTAACAAGTAATCATTATCTAAACGTTAAGTAATGAACAATTTTACACGATTGTTGATAACGTATATAACCATTTAGTAATGAGTAATTTAATTATTTTAATAGATAAATATTAAAATAAAGCTTGCAAATACTAATTTTAAAATTGTGTTTTTACTTCAAAAAATAGAACTAAAAGGTAATAACTGTTAATAGCTAAAAATTATATTTATCAAAATTAAATAAGCTTGTTAATAATGTAAAGGTTATTAATAGGTAGTTGTTATGTAATTATTAACTTTGAGGTTTAATAACACAACTACTAAAATTTCCGCTATAGGGAAATAAAAAACTTAAACACATGACTATTTCTATTGGAAACGATCACGCAGGAACAGATTACAAATTTGCTATTGCAAAACATTTAGAAGCTAAAGGTATTACTGTTACTAATTATGGTACAGATGCAAATGATAGTGTAGATTATCCAGATTTTGTACATCCTGTAGCTAAAGATGTAATAAATAAAAAAGCAGACTTTGGTATTTTAATTTGTGGAAGTGCAAATGGTGTTGCTATGACAGCTAATAAGTATCAAGATATTCGTGCTGGTTTATGCTGGACTAAAGAGATTGTATCTTTAATACGCCAACATAATAATGCTAACATATTATGTATTCCTGCTCGTTTTACAGCTATACCGCAAGCTTTACAAATGGTAGATACTTTTTTAGAAACAGATTTTGAAGGTGGAAGACACCAAAATAGGGTAGATAAAATACCTGCGCATTGTTAATACCTATGATAGATGTAAAAGTAAAAGCTTTTAAAGAATTAACTACAAACGAGCTGTATCAATTATTACAATTACGTAGTGAAGTTTTTGTGGTTGAACAAAACTGTATTTACCAAGACATAGATGGAAAAGACCAAAATGCTTTACATGTTTTAGGGTACAAGGGAGATAAATTAGTGGCTTATACACGTATGTTTAAACCTGGTGATTATTTTGATTATGCTAGTATTGGTAGAGTAGTGGTTAGAGCTCACGAAAGGCAATTTAAGTATGGTTATACTATAATGGAAGTTTCTATAGAAGCCGTAAAAACACAGTATAATACAACTACAATAAAAATATCTGCACAAACGTATTTAAAACGTTTTTATAATAATCTAGGTTTTAAAGAAGTAGGCGAAGAGTATCTAGAAGACAATATACCACATATTGTTATGATTAGAGGATAAATGAAAAACAAAAAGCAGTATATACTTGCTATTTTAGCAGGAGAATTATTTTTTATTTTTTTTATTTTAGGACAAAATGCTAACATTTTTAAATCTAGTATTTATGTAAATATAGTAGGGATAATTTTAGGGACACTCTTATTGTACAGCTTAGTTATTACTTTAATATCTTCCAGTAAAATTAATTACAATTTAGTAGGTTTAGGTTATGCAAGAGCTTATATAATTTTTATAGCTACTTTTTTTATTTCAATATTTATAAAGCAATTTCTTTTTACAAAAGAAACTACACCTGTTAAAACTATTATAGAACGAGAACAATTAGAATTTGTATCTAATTATAAAGATTGTTATGTGTTAAAATATGGAACATTTTTAGTTGATGATAGAGACACTATAATTAGAAATATTAAAAATAATAAAGAACTAGAAACAGTAATTACTAATGGTAAAACTAATGTATTTAATGTTAAATGGATAGATTCTTGTACTTATTTACGTATAAATACCAAATCTGGATTAGTAGCATATAAAGTTAAATTAGGTAATATTAATGAGGTGTTTCATAATTTATATATAAGTCCTGCAGGACTTCATAAATTAGATGATGAAAAAGTACTAAATAGTATTACAATAGAATAAAAAAACTCACTTTGGGAAGAAGTGAGTTTTTAAATTTCAAAGCTATTACCTACTAAAATAAACTACTTAGAAATATATCTTACTAAAAGTTCAACACGTCTATCTTCGCTAGCATCGCCACCTAGATTATATTGTCCTTTCATACCTTGGTATCTTATACGTCTTGCATCTACACCATTTTTTACTAAATAATCACGAATATATTTAGCTCTTACTGTAGATAAATTAAGTTTTCCTGTTTCCTTGTCTTTAGATTCTCTTCCGTTTTCTGTACAACACACATGGCCGTTAATTGTAAAAAAGATATCGTCTCTTTTTACTAAAAAAGCTGTTAATTCTTTTAAAGTTTCTACAGATTCTGGTGTTAAATAGCGTAACCCCATTTTAAACTTTAAACCGTTTAAGTTTATTAAGTCTCCGGTTTTAAGATCTTCTCCGTAAAAAGAACCAGCAATTAGTTTTTTTGGTGCTATAACTATAGTTACTTTTCTGTTTAATGTTCTTAATTCGTTAAATAAAGCTTGTTCAGAAGTTGTTAAAGCTATTTCTCCTTTTCCATTAGTTTTAACAATCTCTGGCTTTTTATCGCTATTTCTGTAATCTGCTATTATATTTCTAATAGCATTAGCTCTTTTATTAGATAACTGTTGGTTGTATTCAGCACTACCTCTATCATCACAAAAACCAATTATAGACATTCTTTCTATATCTATAGTTTCTGTTGCTTTAATAAACTCTAATAGTTTTTTAAACTCTTTTGTTGTTAAAGCATATTTATCTGTATTAAAATAAACCTCATGACTTAAAGTAACATTGTCTTTTTCTTTAAGTTTATCTTTCTTAATACCACTGGCAGCTAGGGTAATATTTAGCGATAAAATAGAGATTAATAATAAGGCAAAATGTTTCATTATTTCTTTTAATTTGTTTGGGCGCCGCAAAGCTATGGCGATATAAAGAAGTGGCGAAACATTTTAGTTAACTTTCAAATATTTTTGGTTTAAGTGCATGACTTAGGATAAGTGGTAAACTTCTTACGATAAAAGACTATGCTAGTTATCTGTTATTATTAACATTTTATAGATAACTTAAATTTGGAGTAAAAAAAAGCAGCTAAATTTAGCTGCTTTTTACTGTAATATTTTATACTAGAATTTAGTTTTTCTTACCAACATAAGTAACTAAAATTTCAACTCTACGGTCATTTTTTGCTGGTCCACCAAGCGGAAATTTACGTCTTAGCCCAACATATTTCATGCGTTTTTTATCTACTCCTTTTTTGGCTAAGTAATTATAAATGTATTTGGCACGTGCTACAGACAAATTACGTTTTCTTGTTCTTTTATCTACAGCATCTCTACTCATTTGTGTACAACATACATGACCTTGAATTGTAAAATAAATGTTATCGTGTTTTACTAAAAGTTTAGCTATTTTTTCTAATGTTTTTTTAGATTCGGCAGTTACATAACTATAACTGGTTTTAAAGTATATTTTATCTAAACGTATTTTATCTCCTTTTTTAATGGTACCATTTTCTATATCGTCTGTAGTTTTTGGACCATTGTTTACAACAACCTCTTCCGCTTTATCTTCATTTTCTTTTGGTTGTTTTGTAGTAACAATAATTTCTACTTTCCTATTTAATCCTCTTATTTTATGAACCTCTGTTTCATTTAGTATCTTTAAAAGAATTTCTCCTTTTCCGTTTACGTTGGTTATTAAGTCTGGATCTATACCATAACCCGAAAACAATTCTTTTATTTTATCTGCTCTGTTTTGAGAGAGTTCTAAGTTATATTGGTCTGTACCACGATCATCACAAAACCCGTATATAGATATTTTTTCAATGTCTATATCATCTAAAGAAGAAATAAATAAGAGTAATCTATTTTCTTCGGTTAATGGTACAATGTATTTATCTGTATCAAAATAAACATCATGTGTAATTTCTTCTTGCGAAAAAGTAATATTAGAAATTAATAATAATATAATAAGTAGTCGTTTCATAATTATCAGTACAGCATTAAATATACCAAATTTTAAATAGGGCTATAATTTTATAAGAGTTATCTTAAATATTTATTGTAAATATTAGGGTTAGCTAGTATTTCTGTTGCTTTTTTTATTTCTGCATTGTGTATTTTGTAATAATCGTATAAACCTTCTCTGTAAACATAACGTTTAACAATTTCGTCAGATAATAAACCCATTAACTGTGTTTTATTTTCATCTATAGCGCGAAGTTTTGATTTATTTAAGTTAGATATTAAAGTATTATAATCTTTTTGGATGTCGTCGTCTAGCTTTTCTGTTTTAGCAACTTTTAAAACTTTAGATAGCGATTTTTCTGTATCAGTTTCAAAAGAAAAATCGCTAGTTTTTAAATATTTTTTAAAATTAGAAAAATCGCTATCTGTTAATTTAAAGGTGTTAATATCTTCTATTTTATGGCTGTAATAGTATTTAGTAGCATAATCGAAAATACTTTGACTATTAAGAATTGCTTTTGTAATAGCAGAGTTTTTAGAGTAAGCCAATACCTCATCTGGGAATACACCACCACCATCAAAGACTTTTCTACCATTTTTGGTTTTAAATTCTTTATAATCTTTTTGTTCTACACGTACTGCATTTCCTTTTTCATCTTTATTCCAGTAATCTAAAGCTTGAATACAACGACCAGAAGGCGTATAATAACGAGAAATAGTTACTTTTAGTTGAGTACCATAGGTAAGTTTTTTAGGGCGTTGTACTAGTCCTTTACCAAAACTTCTAGCTCCTACAACTACAGCTCTGTCTAAGTCTTGTAACGTTCCAGAAACAATTTCACTTGCAGAGGCACTACCACCATTAATTAAAACAACTACAGGAATTTTTGTATCTATAGGGTCTTTTTTAGTGTAGTAAGTTCTATTGTATTTTTTAACTTTAGATTTTGTGGTAACGACCAATTGGCCTTTGGGTACAAATAAGTTTACCACATTTACAGCTTCGCGAAGTAAACCTCCAGGATTTCCTCTTAAATCTAAAATAATACGTTCTGCACCTTGCGCTTTTAAATCTTTTAAAGCATAGCCTGTTTGTGCAGAGGCTTTTGTATTGAATTTTTTAAGAACAATATACCCTGTTTTTTCATCTACCATAGAAAAGTGTGGTACTGCGTCTATTTCTATTTCCGAGCGTTTTATTGTAGCTGTATATTCTTTACCTTGTCTTACATAAGTTGCAACAAAAGAAGAGTTAGGTGTACCTTTAAGTAAGTTTGAAGCATCATCTTTATATGTAGAAATGAGTACACCATCTATTTTAATAATTTCGTCTCCCGCTTTTAAACCTGCTTTATCCGCAGGATAATCTTTATAAGGTTCTATAACAACAAGTTTATCTTTAAGCGTTTTTATTCTGGCACCAACACCTGTGTAATCTCCAGTACGTTTTATGCGTTCGGCCTCAACATCTTGCTCATTATAAAAACGAGTGTAGGGATCCAATTCGTTTAGCATATTTTTAATGGCATTATCCATTAAATCACCCGGATTGGTTTCGTCTACATAATTCATGTTGAGTTCTTTAAATAGCGTTGTAAATATTTCTATTTGCTTAGCAATTTCAAAGAAATCGTTATTATACTTAGTAAAAGCTGTTCCTGTAAATAATATAGTAACAGCAAAAACAGGAATAATAACTTTTCGTTTTAAAAGTGTTTTCATGGTGTATTTGTTTAATAAGCAAGATGAAGATTCTTAAATTGAATTTATCTTAAAAAACGCTTAAAATTCATCTTAATTAAGTAATTCCAAATTATTAGTAACATTTGTTATTTTGGTAATTTAGAAATACGGTCATTAAATTTAATAAATAATGCCTTCATTTTTCTGTTTATAGTTTCAAAATCTGGCAGCTCTTTATTAATATATAAAATCATAAACGAATAATTAGTTATGTTGTTGTCTAACAATAGTGTTTTATTAAGCCTGTAAGCCTCACGCATTAAGCGTTTTATTCTAATACGGTCTACTGCTTTTTTAAAATGACGTTTACTAACAGAAACACCAACTTTTAATTGTTCGTTATTTTTTAAATAGACTAAACGCAAAGGGTATGCCGAAATACTCTCGCCTTCAGAAAATAACTGTCCAATAGCTTTTTCGCTTTTTAGTTTTTCGGTTTTATTATATGTAAGTTTCATGAGTTTAGAAGCAAAAAATCTTCTAATTTTTTATAGCTTTAGTATTAAGCGCATCTTTAAGCTCTATTAATTGGCTTTCTAGTTCGTGCAATCTATCGTAAATATCTACAGGTTCTGGCATTTGTTTAGACGCAAACATAGTAACGTACCAAATTTCCATAATATCCTCAACATCTATAGTATAAGTTGGGTAATTACCATCTTTATTATCACTTTTTAAAATAAGCTTACCTCGTTTTTCTACTCTGTTAATAACACGTTTTAAAACAATACCATCGTTTTTACTTACTATAACATAAACACGACCATCTTTTACTTCATTTAAACTTTCTACATATTTACCAAAAACTAAATCACCATCAAAAAAAGTACGTACCATAGAGTTGCCTTGTACTTCAAAACACCTAAAGGTACCATTATTAAGGTGTGGCATATTAAAAGAAGGTAAAGTTTCAATAAACTCAGTGTCTCCATAACCATCTAAATATCCTGCTCTAGCTTTTACAGGTACATAAACTACATTTTCTTCGTTTTCTTGGTTAACAGAAACCACTTGTGGCACTCCCGAATATGTTTGAATTTCTGGAATATCTTCTTTTAACATTACTGTACTTTTACCAAAAAGATAATCTGGGTTAATGTCAAACTCATCTATAATAGCAGATAAAACATCGTATCCAGGTTTTGTTTTTTTTCTAGAACCATCGGCTTGAGGTCTACCATTAACTATACTATCTACAGTTGTTCCAGTAACGCCAATGCGTTTAGAAAAAGAAAAGTTGTTTAATTTAAAATGAGTGATAATAGCTTTTATTTTCTCGTCAATAGTCTCCATAAATAAAATAAAATAAAATTAAACTTTTTACAGATATGGTTGTAAAATGTTTGTTTTGATTTGTAAAATGTGGTATATTTACACGATAAACACATTGCTAATATACAAAATTATCTATAAATCAAACATTTGTATAAAATTTAATAAACAAATTGTTAATTTTATATAAAAAGCGCGTTACCTAATAAATTGGAGGGCTTTACTCATTATTGTTTTTTATGTTTTATAAAAAAATCCAACTTTGAAATACCATAATATTTTGTAACTAATTATAATTTATAGAGACTTATATGTTAGACTATAAGCTATTGTATTGATGGTATATTTTAACACAGAATTATCAATATTATTTAAAATAAATAAAAAAGAGTAGCGTTTTAATACAGCTAACGCATCGCTAAACCACAATTTATAATGTGTAATAAAAAATCAATAATTAAAACATGTTAAACAAAAGAAAATCAGTATCCCTAAGAATTTGTATTTCTAAAAAAAATAAAGGCCTTTATTTTTACCGGCTTTTAAACTCTACAGCAAAAATCTAATTTTTTCAATGCGTTTTATACACCATTATAAAAAATAAGTATATAGAAGTGTACAGTCTATAGTCTTATTTTAATAGATGGTTAAACTTTAAATTTAAATCATATTACATAATAATATTTATTTAAGTATAAAATTTAAACTTTTTACAAAAATAATTATAACATAATTTGTATTTATTTGTAAAATGTTTTATTTTTGCAGAGCTATTACCTCTAAATCTTTACAAATTAATAATCGATTAACATTTGTATAGAAAAAGAGTAACAATTTCTTGATTTTACATAAAAAAGACGTCTTAAAAAAAATCAAACAACGACGGTTAACTATTCAAAACATAATATTGAATAGGGTGGAAAACTATGCCTAAAACTTAAGGCTTTGTATTAAGGTAAACTGTTAGAAAAGTGAACAATAACAGTTTTAAAAACAAAAAAATAATAATTAAAACATTAAAAATGAGTAAAGAGATTAAACAAAATCTATTCAGATTTGTAACAGTGCGTAACCCGCAATTAATAGATAAAAAAGAGGGGCATCCTGGATTTGTGTTTCACCCTAACGGGAGCAGTGTTTTTTCAGAAGTAATTGCTGATTCAACTAATCCAGAGGAATTAAGAGCTGGAATCCAAGAACAGGCCAATGAGATGGCTGCTTATGCTTTTAAAACTAGAAAAGAAGTAGCTGCAATTAACGAAAATTTATATGCATTTTCTAACTGGTTAATGCGTAATAAAAATAACTTAACTTACAATGCTATACAAGATAACTTAAATGGTGCAACACTTTTAAATATAGAGCAGAAAGAAGATATTAAGCTTTGGGAAAACCTAATATATCAAACCATTACAAAACAGTCAGTTTATGTTCGTGAAGCGTTAATACAAATGCTTATTGCTAATCAGTTTTTAAACGAATTTATAAACAGACCATTTGAGCCTATAGCTAGAGGTGGAGGTTATAAGTTTACGGAAGCTGAATTAAAAGAATTTACACGTCGTGCTTGTGCAAGCGTAGTAATTTCAAAAGAATTGTTTTCAGATGAAGTAAAACCTGTACCATCAAAAAGAAGAAAATTAACAGCGTCTCAAGAAAACGCAATGTTAAAAGCAATAGAAGTTGAAACAGCTAAAGAAAGTATAGATGCCTATAAAATTTTAGAAAAAGAATTAAAAACTATAGAGACTAAATACAATAAAGATTCTCAAAAAGCGTACGATGCAGCATTAAGCAAACATGAAGCGACAGTAGATAATTTAATGGCGCAAATAAAGCCCGTGTTTGTTGAAGAAATAGATCCAGAAACAGGAGTAAAAACGACAACAAAAACCTATCCAGGGTTAGAATTACCAACCTTTACTTTCGATAAAGAAATTGCTATAAACTCTAGGTATTTAAACGGAAAATTGTCAGCTAGTTCAATGGCACTTTTTAACACAGAAGAATTAGATGTCTACGATGAATTTTCCGAAGTATATACAGTAATTAATACTAAAATACAAACACAAAATCAAGTTGTAGCTGCGGGAGGTCCTAAAACATCCAGTACAGTAGTTGTTGGCGGGGTTTCAACTACTGTTGGCGGAAGCACATTTAATTTAGAACCATATTGCTTTTTTGCAGCTAGAAAGAGTTTAATAAGTACTGGGCAAGGTTTATCAATGTTTTTAGGAACAGGATATGCTAATGCTACAGCATCTAATGCATCGGTCAAATTATTAAATTTAGACACAAATATAGAATATACAGGAACCTCTGTTGAAACCAGAGCAGGGCTTAACGATAGTACAGTACGTTTATTTTTCGCTATACCTCAACCAATAGATAATAGTGCTAACTATCGTTTTTCGGGAACATTTAGCTTAGATAATGGTGTAACATTAAGGTTTGACGTTACTAACAGTGATTCAATGCGTTTTTTAAGATTTAATGGTTGCTGTGAGATCGTAAAAGGAGACGATACAATAGACCCAATTGACATATCTAAACCAGAACTTTTTGGTATAACTAATTTAGGTATTGCCGATTTTAGACGTGTAGAACAAGAAGTATGTTGTTATGTACCAGGCGAAGTGTCTCATATAGAAAATATTATGGCTCGTGAATATAAAGAACGAGCAACAAGAAGTTTAAATAGTATAGAAACCACTAGCGAAGAAACTACAGAACAAGAAACAGAGAAGTTAACCGATACAACTACTACAGAGCGTAACGAAATGCAAAGTGAGGTATCGTCTGTTATAAATGAAGATGAATCTAAAAACTACGGCGCTAATGCAAGTGTAAGTGGTAAGTTGTACGGAAGTCTTAATTTTTCTGCAGGTGCTTATTTTGACGCTTCTACCTCTAGTTCTACATCAAACTCTAACAGTCAAGCACAAACTTACGCGCAAGAAGTTACAGAGCGAGCTATGGAGCGTATAGTACGTAAAGTAAGTAAAAAACGCACCTCTAGAATTTTAAAAGAATTTGAAGAAAATAATAAACACGGCTTCGATAATACTAAAGGCGATAAACATATTACAGGTGTATACCGTTGGATAGATAAAATATACAAAAACAAACTTATTAATTACGGTAAACGTTTAATGTATGAGTTTGCTATACCAGAACCAGCAAGATTCTTTAAAGAAGCTATTTTTAAGCAAACAGAAAATAGCGAATTAGACTCTGCGGTAGTATTACCTACAAAACCTACGCATCCAAAAAATTTAAGTTATAGTATTAAAATGCGTAATGCCGAAGATTTAAATAAAGGAAACTATAAAGAAATTGCAGGATTGTATAATGCCGAAGTGCCAGCATTTCCAGAGCAATACAAAACTGTTTCTAAACAAGAAGTTATCGATGTTTGGGGAGATTCTGGCCGTTGGGTAAGATCTGGAGGTTTCGATATAGATATTCCAGATGGATACAAAGCAAAAAACGTAAAAGGCTATTTCGATCCAAGACACGGAAACCATAGTGCAACATGGAGTAATATGCATGCAGAACTGTTTATTGGAGGTAAAAAAATTTATGTCCCTGGGCAAACAAGTAACTTCCCTATTAATGTGTCTTTTGTAAAACCAATAACAGAAGTTGTAGGTGTAAGTTTAACAAGTTGGGATATAGGAATATATAACTTTAATCTAACGGTAGATTGCGAGTTAACAGATGCAGTTATGGATGCTTGGAGAAACGAAACTTTTAACGCAATTATGAATGCCTATAACGATCGTTTACGTGAGTACAACGAAGCTATGTTAGCTAAAGAGTTAGGGACAGAATCTAACGGAGAAACCTTAAAGTTTAACCCTTTACAAAATAGAAGCTTAGAGCGTAAAGAGTTGAAACGTGTGGCTATAGAGTTATTAATAGACCAAAACAGAGTCTCTAAAGATAACTATACAGCAATTAACGAAACTACAGGTGTGTCTAAAGTTATAAAAAACCAAGGCTTACAAAACCATGCAGCTACTGTGAAGTTCTTTGAACAGGCTTTCGATTGGGATATTATGTCGTATATATTCTACCCATATTTTTATGCAAAAGAAGAAAACTGGAAAGAATTATTTCAATCTCAAGAGGCAGCAGATCCAATTTTTCAAGCCTTTTTACAATCTGGTATGGCAAGAACGGTAATACCTGTACGTCCAGGATTTGAAGATGCCGTAAATTGGTACATGGCAACAGGAGAGATTTGGAATGGAGAAGGATTAGTTACCGATCAAGATAATGACTTGTATGTATCTATTGCAGAAGAAATGCAAACCATAGAAGGCGAAGTAGAAAAATCTTGGGAAACACGCTTACCAACAAGCTTAACCGTTATTCAAGCAGGATCTATAGGTTTAAAAGTAGAAGGCTTACCGTGTAATTTAGATTGCGACGATTTTGCGTTGTTTGATAGTGATGGTAAACCAATTTTAGATGCTAATGGAGAGCAAGTAACAGACAATCCAATTAAGCAAACTAATACTTTAATTGGCGGGAATACAACAGAAGAAGCTTTACCTCCAACATCTGGCGGAACTCAAGATACAGACCCTGTAATAAAAACAACAGCTAGATAAGCTAAACATTAGGTAAGTATAGTACTCTTACAACTATTACCTAACCTTGTGTGTAACAATATAAGGTTGGGTAAAGTAAGAGGCTATGTATTGTTTAACAACTAAAAAATTAGAAAATGAGTAATTTAAATGAAAATAGCCCATTTGGTAATGTTAATTTTCCCGATGGTATTTCTAATGCCGCTAATGCTTTTGCTGCAAACGCTCCTGTTTCTAGCTCTATATTTCAAACCTGTACAACAGATAATTTTTTAAACTATTTTTTTCAAGGAGTAGAATGTGTAGAAGTAAAAAATAAATCTGGAAAATATGGCGGAACTATAATAGAGGAAACGTACACAGGCGGTGGAATAAATAAAGTATACAGAACCAATAGAGTTACTAAAATAGATGGGAAAAGAAAAAAAATAGGAACCGTTGTTTTAATAATAGGAACCGATGGCGCCGAAATACTAAAAACACACAACGGATTAGTGCCTAAAAAAGGAGAACAAATCATTCTTTTAGAAAAAAATGATAAAGATTTTTCTAAAGCCATTATGCGCTTTAAACAAGATGAAAGCATAGACTTTAGTGAATCGAGTAAGTCATTAACAGCCTTTATTAATAAGCGTTACGAAATAACATCAGACCAATTAACCAGTATAGTTAATAGAGTCGATGATACTTCGGCATTACAAAGTGCTTTAATTACTATTATAGAAAAAGCACGAAAAGTAGCTGGACCGGCTGCTACAGTAGGTTTAGTTTTAGCAGAAAAAATGATAGACTCAGCTATCAAAGGCTTCGATGAGTTTGTAGAAGGATCATTAAAAATAGATCCTAGCTTTTGGAATCCAGATCATAAAGATTTTAAACCAGCAGTAAATATTACAAAAGAGCAAATAAAAACGCTCACCTCATCATTAGATGTTATAGGTAGTAAAATAGATGAGTTAAGCTTCAAAAACATGGTTGCAGCAGGAGGTTTAGCCACTATCGTTTCAGGCCCTTTTGCTTTTGTTTTAGCGCCAGGAGCAGCAGCTTTTTATTTGTATTCCGAAGAGATAGAGCGTGTGTTTAACAGTATGAAAACACAAATAAAAGGAGCGCTTGGTAAACTAAAAGAGTTTTTAAATAACACTTTAGAAAAACTAATAAAGGGAGTTAATACGGCAATAAATGTTGTGTTAGCATTTATCTCTGGGCTTTGGTCTGGTTTAGTAGACTTTGTGGCCGATGTAATAAGGCTATTTTTATTTATAATAAAACTAGCTATAGCAGGAGTGAGCAAAATAGGCGAAGCAATAGGCACTAAAGTAGAACAAACAAAATCGTTTATTAGAAACTTTGGTTTATATTATAACTTAACTTTAGAAAATATAGATAACACCCTGCAAAGCTTTGGAGCTATAGATTGGTTAGACTTTTTTAAACAGTCGTTCTTAAAATTCGAGTTATTTAGGTTGCGCCTTTTAGCAAGTATTTTTAACAAAGCAGGAAAAACACTTGAAGGCTTAAATTATGCAGAATGGGCTTACTATATCGCTTATGCTATATTATTAATTGTAGATATTATATTGTCCTTTTTCTTTCCAGGGCTATTAGCAACTAAAATAGCTAAGCTAGGAAAAGCAGGAAAAGTACTGGCAAAAATTATAATTGCTGTACAAAATGCTATGGCTTTGGTGTTTAAAGTGGCTTTTAAAACAGTTGCTTTTAGTATAAAAAGCATTATGAGTATGTGGTCTACCATTGTTGGTATCATACGAAAAGGCAAAAATAAACTACTAGAGTTCTTAGATATAGTACTTGCTAACGTAGGTAAAGTGTTAGATGAGGCCGTTAGAGGTGTTGCTAAAGCATTAGACGATGTTTTTAATACTTTTTTTAAGTCTACAAAAAGTAGGAACTACTTTAAAAACCGTGGATATAAACCTACAAAGTATGATGAGGTAACAGGATTATTAACCCTTTGCCCAATTGGCAAATAAATAGTTACGTTATGGGAAAAAAGGGAACATTTTGTTATACTTACAAAAAAATAGATGGAAAAATATCTATAGTACATAAAGGAGAAGAAGTTGTTACTAATATACCAGAAAAAGAAATTGGTAAGGTTATTGATGAATTAGAAGAGAGTGCAAAAGAAGCGGGTGTAACTATTGAAAAACATTTGGATGGTTTGGCAAAAGAAAATTCAAACTTAAAAAGGTTTGGTTTCAAAGTGTTTAAATTTTCTTCTAAATTTATAGACCATATTAGGTTTGGTCACATTAAAGTTACGGTAGTTAATACTAATGTTCTAAAAAAACTACCTAATGGAGAACCTAACCCTAATTATATTGCCGAAGTGTACGAATATACAATTGGTCAAGGGGGAAGAGTTTTTCAGGATTTACTTCCAAACCAAGCTTATAAAATAGATTCTGTAGGAGGGGCACATTTTTTAAAAGAATTAGATCCTAATTCTGTTAGAATAGCTGAAAATGTGTTTACAAAAAAATTATCTACAGGAGAAACGGTTCGACAAGTGAAATTAGACTTTTTTGTAAAAGAATTGAACGCATGGAAGTTTAAGAATAACCCATCAACAATGTGGCCTAAAAATTGGGATATTAAAAAGGTGAGGAATATAGTTTTTGAAGCTACAGAAAATATTATTGAACATAATAATCGTAGATTTGTTGGAAAAACTAATGATGGTTTAATGATTGAATTTTATATAAATAGATCAACTAAAGAAATTGAAACAGCATATATAATTTTTTAAGAGAATAATATGGAATACTTGACATTTAAAAAAGAAGTGAAATGGGCAGTAGCCAATGATAATAAATATGATTTGTTAGGCTTATTTGTCACTGACGCAAAATTTGAAATAAATAAAATAATTGACGATTTACAAAGTATAATAAAAGGAGAAAAAGTCTTTGATGATATTCAGGACCCTGAGATGTCATGGAGTTTTGGTAATGCTTCAGGTTATTTTGAAGTAGAAGGAGAAACAGCATACTTTGAACCTTATGAAGATGTAACAGATTCACCAAGAGTAGTGATGCCTTTAAAAGAACTAATAGGTTTATTAAAAGAATGGAAAAGCTTTTTAGATAAAAATTAAGGCTCTCTATTTTAAACTCGTTTGTGATAAAAAAATAAAAGGAACTACAGTAATCTTACTGTAGTTCCTTTGTTTGTATATTTCAAAGGTTATAGATAATTAAAAACTATTAATCATGTTAGAATTTAATACATATGGAGAATCAATAACCGAAATAGATGTTCAAGCTTTTGAGCAGCTTATAGGGAAAGAGTTACCTGAAGATTATAAAACACACCTATTAAAATACAATGGAGGGAGTGTTCCTTGGGAAAAACAATATGAATTTTCTTTTAAAGGAGAAGAAATTAGTTTGGCAACATTTCATAAATTAAAAAGTGATAGAGGTGGGACTTTGGAAGAATACTATAATAGAAAACATGATTTTTTATTTCCTAAATTGTTGCCAATTGGAACAATAGAAGGAGGTTATTTAGCAATGGGTTATCAAACTGGAAATTATGGTGAAATTTATATTTATTTTTCAGATGAAGGGCCGTATAAAGTAGCTAATTCTTTTACAGAGTTTTTAGAATCTATGAACGTAATAGATGAAGAATAATATTTATAGTATTTCTACTAACTAGTGTTTGTCTGTGATGAATGTAGTTAAAGGAAAATAAATAAAAGCCACAGATAATTCTGTGGCTTTTGTATTTTGTAGAAGTATTTGTTTAATTTTTTTAGTTATTTGTTAGAGGTGAATAATAGATGGGAAATAAATAGATAAAATGAAATCAAAATTAGTAATAAAAAGAGAAGATAATAGTAATAACAGTATTATCAGTTTAATGAAAGACTTAAGAAGTATTAATTATTTTAATTCTTCAGAGGAAGCAAATGTCTTTTTTCAAAAATATTCTGAAGATGAAAAAGTTGAAATTAATTTAAATGAATCTAATCAAGAAACTATTATTGAGTTTCTTAATGAATTAAACTTTATTTATAATTAATAATATGTTAGTTAAATATTAGAAAACAAACAAAAGCCAAAGATTATTCTGTGGCTTTTGTACTTTATAAAAGTGTTTATTTAAAATTTGCAATCATGTAAATGCTTACCCAGTAATACAATAATTAAAAAATCTAAATCATGAATAAAATAGCATTTACAGTAAAAAGTTTAATAGATGGATCAGAAGTTATAGGTCCTAAAGCAATTGATGAAAAATATATGCTTTTATCATATTTTATGGGAGAGCAATTGGATTGGGGGAATGTGATAAATGATTTACAAAGCATAATAGAAGGAGAAAAGGTCTTTGATGATATTCAAGACCCTGAGATGTCATGGAGTTTTGGTAATGCTTCGGGTTATTTTGAAGTAGAAGGAGAAACAGCATACTTTGAACCTTTTGAAGATGTAACAGATTCACCAAGAGTAGTGATGCCTTTAAAAGAATTAATAAGTTTATTAAAAGAGTGGAAAAGCTTTTTAGATAAAAATTAAGGCTACCCGCTCCTGCTAGCTTTTAGCTAGTGGCAAATTCGAGTAAGTATAAAAATAAGAGCTTTTACAGAAATGTAAAAGCTTTTGTTATTAGTAAGATATTTTAATTTTTTTAAAATAGGTTTTGGTAGTACATTAAGTCTTTATGTTAAGTTAAAACCTACTTTTGTGTGTTTTTACTCTTGCTTCCACTAGTTACAAACTAGCGGTAGCTGGGGAGTTAGATCCTACTGAATTAGAAAAGGTACAAAGCCGTTTAATTGAAAACGTAGATATAGATAATGGCTATTTAAAGTTAACAACAGAAGGTAGTAACAGGCAGACCGTTGCACAAATATCTGTAGAAGCTTTAAAACGTGCTATAGATGATGCAGCAGCATCTAGTACCTCAACAAAAACAACTTCTTAGTAAGGTGTGTTTAAATATAACTAAACAAATGTTTAACAATTAAAAAAAAGAAAAATGAGTAATACATTTGAATTTGCCGAACGGCTGGGGTTTGAGTCTCCTTTTGAGTTTGATGACTTAACAAATGATTTTAACTTTATTTGGACAGGTGTTGTAGACTATAATAAATTGGTTGATAAGTTTAACGCAGGAAGTTTTATTTACAATCCAGATAGTCTTCTTAGGGGGATGATAACTAAATTAAGTTTAAGAAAAAATCTTGAAAACTATCTTTTAGGGAATAGTAATAAATATCCAGATTCAACATGGTTTATTAGTAACACAAGTAAAATTACATATAAAAATAAAGAGCAAGAGTATTTTTTTGATGCATTTTTATCTCCGTATAAAGGTAAAACAATAAATAAAAATAAAGCTGTTTTTAGCTTTAATATTAATTATGAAAAAGACTTTTTTAAATACAGAGTTTTGTTTCCATTCAATAGTTATAAAAGTGATGATCCTTTTAATAAAAAATATGGTATAGTAATAGAGAGTAAAAACTTTGATGAGTTATCTTTATTCTTAAAAGAGATAAATATTAGTTTCGATTCAAAAATAATGTATCAAATACGTGCGGCTTTTAATAACGAATTTTATAAAACAGGTAGAGATAGAAATAAATTAGATAAAGTTTATGAATTTGCACCCCAGTTTGTAATAGAGTCAAGAAGAAAGTTCGATATAGTTTCAGACTTAAAAAATCTATTAGGAGGTTTAGTAGATGAGACAGGAAGTAACGAAGAAAAAGCTGTTTTAAATATCTTAACAGCACTTAATAAAAAATTAAAAGAAAAAAGTGATTTAAAAGGGAATAATGACTTTCTAAGTATATTAATAGACGAGAAGATAGGCTCCTTTTCTATTTTCGAATTACTTTATATGAAACTAAACGATAGAGGAGGTGAAGATAATTTTACGAAATTTGTAAAAATGATATATGTTTTTTGGGCAAACAGTAGTTATAAAAACGAAGATTTGTATGTAGACAATGAAGAAACAGGACCTAATTATCTTGCATATCAAAATAAAAAAATATTAGGGTTTTATAAAAACGGTTTTAATTTCCATTTTCTACCAGGTTATAAAAGACCGACAATGTTTGTTACACGACAGGTAAAAGGTAAACACCATCCAAAAATAGTTGGAAAATATCATTTATTTCAACCTATTCAATTACCAGAAGTCAATCAAGAAGGCTCCCTTACATTGCCAAGTACACCAATACCAGCATTTTATTTAAAAGCTTTCGATGATAAAGCAGCTTGGGATAATTTTGAAAAAACAGCATGGCTTACTTTAGATGCAGTTACAACCTTAATAGGTTTTGGTAACTTGTTAAAATTTAGGCACTTGTTAAAGCTTCATAAAGCAAACCATGTTATTAAATTAAAGCTAGGTTTGGCAACAGTAGAAGTTGCTTCGGGTGCTTTAGGTACTATGTTAAATTTTGTAAACGAATGTGATCCTGGAGCTGAGAAAAATAATAATGGTAAAAAAACATTTTGTCAACATTTAAGGGATTTTTTAATACTATTAGATATTGCTACATTAAGTGTAGATGGTATAGATAATTTATTAAGAACTCAAGCTAGAAAAACTAGAGATGTAGGATATGAGTTAATTGAAAAAACTAAGGATGTTAACAAGCAAAAACAGGTTAACAAAATTGTTGATGATTTGGATGAGTTGTCAGGGATTTTACAAGAAAGTATAACGTTATTAAATAAAAATCCAGCTTATAAAAAAGCAAAAACATTTGTTGAGAAATATAAAATATTTGAAAAATGGATGTCAGCAGATTTTTCTGCAATGGTTAGAGTGTATACAGGGAGTACTTATATTCGTTTAAATAAATCATTACGTGGTTTAGGAGTTAATTTAGATGATGAATTACTGGCTATGCAAAGAGTACTTAATAAAGCTTTGTCTAAGTTACCAAACTCTTCATATAATGGAGGTTTTTTAAAAAGATCTGCGTATTTTAGTGAAAAAGATTTAAGAAAAATTTTCAAAGAGGGAGGCATTTATAAAGAAAAAGGTTTTTTTTCGGTAACACACTCGGACGAAGCACTTAATTCTTGGTTAATAGATAATCCTTTACAAAACGTAATTTTTAAAGTACAAGGAAAAAATGCTAAATTAATCGAAGAAGCTTCAATGCTGCCTCATGAAGCAGAACTCCTTTTTAAATCAGGTACAGAGTTTGATGTATTGTCTATAAAAAAAATAATGCATCCTTTACCAAGTAGAAGAAATGATAGAATATTTGAAGTAATATTAAAAGAAAAATAATTATGGACTTAAAAGAGCAATTACAGGTATATAAGCAGAGAATTGAGGAATTAAAACCAATAATTTCAAAAGGCTTTAAAACAGACGAAGAGTTAGATTTATATGTAAATGAAAACAACCTTTTATTTGATGAATATTATGATCTTCATGAACAAATAAAAACTATAGAATGGGATTTAATGACACCTGAAGAACAATCGAAAAAAGAAGAACAAAGACGTCTATCCAAATTGAAACGGGAGGGTAAGTTATAAGTGCTAAATGCATAGTATAATTGATAATAAAAGCTACAATAATATTATTGTAGCTTTTGTGTTTTTTAAAGTTTTTAAATTTAACGATATTGGACTAAGAAAGAACTTACAGTAAGTTTTAGTTAAGTTAATAGCGAAAGGTTAAAAGCAGGAGTGCCGATATTAAAAATAAAATTATGAAACATACAGAAGAACAAATAATAAAAAAGGCTAAACAAATAATGAAAGATTTTCGAGAAGAATTCTATCTTGAAGATTGTACTGATGGATTAATATTTGAAAAAGATAATGAGATTTTAGCAGGAAAAATGGAAGGAAAAATTATTCCTTGTTGGACAGTTTTTATAAAGGCTATTTTTGATAATTCAGATCATTTATTTATTTCTGATGAAACAGGAGAACCTGTCTTATACAATAATTTTAATATGATTTTGTTCGATATAGAGAAAGATGAAGAAGGGAAGTATTATAAGGTCGAGTTAGATTAAAACTCCCCTGTCTTGACCCGATAGCGTTTTTGAAAACAAAAACAAAGGCATTAAATGTAGATGAAATTAAACTTGAATTTAAGAACATAAATTCAATATACAGAAAGGAAGTAATGTTATAGGTGTTTTTTTAGTATTCTAGCTAGTTATATATAGGAATAATAAAGAGTTTTTTAAACTTTTCAATACATGGAAAGATAATCCAAGAGTAGAAGGTGTGTTTAAAAC
The DNA here is from genome assembly GCF_053601615.1 of Pontimicrobium sp. MEBiC06410. NCBI lineage: Bacteria > Pseudomonadati > Bacteroidota > Flavobacteriia > Flavobacteriales > Flavobacteriaceae > Pontimicrobium > Pontimicrobium sp. MEBiC06410. The sequence goes on along the minus strand of NZ_JBSHNT010000162.1, from coordinate 264,007 downwards.
AGTTTTATAAGTAAACGCAATCTATAAAACAGAAAAAATAAGGATTGAATCCTCTAAAGTTAGAATATTGAGAAATATAAAATACTAACATGGAAAAGGTAACAAAACAAGAGATAGAAGTTATAGCATTAAATATCTTAAATGATATTGAAGACAGAAGTTATAATTTAGAAACAATTTCTATAGAGAATAGTAAAATTAAACTTTATCCTATTAAAGATGAAGGGTACTACGAGCAAGAGGGTTGGGTTTTTAATATTAATGTAGAGAATGAAGATTATGTTATGTATTTTCTTTATAATGGCACGCCCCAATGTTTAGTTTCTTTTTATAATGATCCTACTATAAGTGAAACACCAAGAAGGAGGTTTATTATAAAAAACGAAAATGACACGTACGAATATATAAGCAAGGAAAATTATTATTTACATCACAATTTTAATTTTGAAAAAGACTTCGAAAGAAAGGAGTTTGATTTTTAAAATAAAGAATTACAAATTTTAAATGAAGGACATTTTAAAGTCAGATAAATATGAGAAAAATTGATTTATATAAAGGATTTGAGGGAGAAACTGAGTTATTAATTAAAGAAAAAAGTAGTGATAGAAAAATCTTATTTGAATTACGAATATGGGATGGTTATTGGTCATCTATATTAAATTTAATTCCTTTAAGCCAAGATTATAATAAAGAAAGTATAATATATAATTATTTGAGAGCAGGAGAAGGATGGTTTGAAAATGATGACTGGGAATGCACTAGAGTTGAAGAGTTTTATAATCAGTTAACAGATATTCAAAACTATATTGAAGAGCCTTATCAAAAGGCATATAGTGGTTTAAAAGAAATCTGTGAATCAGCTTTAGAGAATAATAACTCATTATATATCTCGCTTGGCTAGTGCTAGATATTGTAACAACCTTTACAGGTGTTGGTAATATTTTAAAATTTAGGCATTTAACAAAGCTGGCAAAACTTGCAAAAGTAACTAAAGGCATTCTATGAATAAAAACAAGTAAAAGCCCTAGGTTAGCACTCGTCGCAGACGAGTGACAGTAAAGATTTGCAAAACGAACAAAAGCTACAGTGTAATATCTGTGGCTTTTGTATTTTTAAAAAAGTATTTATTTAAATTTTACATATTGTTTTTTAGTCACTCGTCACAGACAAGCGCTAGCTAGTGAAATTGTTAAAAACAGTATAAAATTTAATAAATTTATAAAATAAGATTATGAATATTAATTATTTAAACTTAATGAAAAACACTCCAGAAATATTTGGTTCAAAGAACCGAGGAATTTCGGAACAAGAATTTTTATTTTTAGCAGGTGGTTATTGTAATATAGATATTAGTTCTTTGGATTATGATAAAGAAAGTCAAAATAACGTAAAGAAAACCCTTGAAAAAGCTAATTTAAAAATTGAAGGTAGAGAATTTTGGGTTATAAGCGAATTAGATGGAGGTGAGCAGTTTGACTTTTTTCACTTTAATGACCCAGAAAACCCACCTGTTTATGTAAGTCATCCAGCATATTTAGATGAAGGTGGAGATTTAAAACGGAAAATAGCAAATAGTTTTAGTGAATTTATTGATAATATTATTAAGAAATCAACATAGAGTTTCTATTTAGAATAAAGAATAAAAGAGCATCAAATACGATGCTCTTTTTGTATTTATAAAAAGCTTAAATTGTAGAAAAACAAATATGTCTACTAATATATAAGGTAATAATCCCATTGTTAAGAGACATAGAAGAAGATGTTATTTTATTTGCAGATAAAAAAGGTATAGATATTGATGAGTTGATTATTGAAATAGATATGGAAAGTACATTTATTCCTTGCGCTATTTGTAAGCGAGAAATATTATTACGTCAATAAAATTTAGGTCAATTTACTACAATTAATATAGATTATCCTAGATTTCTGGATGGAGAAGCTATTGAAAACAGTAAAGAGTTTAAGCAATTTTTAAAACAAAAATATAATAATGAATATACAATATTTACAATTAATGAAAGACACTCAAAAGATATTTGAAAGAACAAATATTGGTGTTGACATACAGGAAATAGAACAATTTCAAAATCAGCAGAACGTACTTTTTCCAAAAGCCTATCAAGAGTTCCTAATTTTAGGAGGAAAAAGGTGTAATTTAGGATTATCAAATACAATGTTGGACTATGATTTAGAAAGTCAAAACAACGTTAAAAGAATACTTAAAAACAACAACTTAAAGATTGAAGGTGGAGAGTTTTGGGTGATAAGTGAATTGGATGGGGGAGAACAGTTTCATTTCTTTTACTTTAATGATTCAGAAGCAGAAGACCCAGAAAACCCACCTGTTTATGTAAGTCATCCTGCTTATTTAGACGAAGAAGGCGATTTAAAAAGAAAAATAGCTAATAGTTTTAGCGAATTTATAGATGAAATTATAAATGAATTAACGTAGAAATTATTAAAGAAGACTAAGCAAAAGCTACAGTGTAATATCTGTGGCTTTTGTATTTTTAAAAAAGTATTTATTTAAATTTTACATATTGTTTTTTAGTCACTCGCCACAGACAAGCGCTAGCTGGTGAAATTGTTAAAAACAGTATAAAGGAATATAAAGAATATTTAGAATAGAGAATATGAATATAGAATATTTACAACTAATGAAAAACACACCTAATGTGTTTAATATTACAAATGAAGGAGTTTCTGAAGAAGATATTTTAAAATTTGAAGAGGATTATCAGGTTATGTTTCCTAAAGCTTATAAAGAGTTTTTATACCTAGCAGGAAAGTATTGTAATTTAGGTATAGATAATTGTCAATTAGACTATAACCTAGAAAGTCAAAATAACGTAAAGAAAACTCTTAAAAAAGCTAATTTAAAAATTGAAGGTGGAGAATTTTGGGTTATAAGCGAATTAGATGGAGGTGAGCAGTTTGACTTTTTTCACTTTAATGACCCAGATGCTGAAGACCCAGAAAATCCACCTGTTTATGCAAGTCATCCAGCATATTTAGATGAAGGTGGAGATTTAAAACGGAAAATAGCAAATAGTTTTAGTGAATTTATTGATAACATTATTAAGAAATCATTGTAGGGCTTTTATGTTGAATAAAGAATAAAAGAGCATCAAATACGATGCTCTTTTTGCATTTATAAAAAGCTTAGATTAAAGAAAAACAAATATGTCTACTAAATATAAAGCAATAATCCCATTGTTAAGAGACATAGAAGAAGATGTTATTTTATTTGCAGATAAAAAAGGTATAGATATTGATGAGCTGGTTATTGAAATAGATATGGAAAGTACATTTATACCTTGTACTATATGTAAACGAGAAATACTATTACGTCAACAAAACTTAGGACAATATACTACTATTAATGTTGATTATGTTAAGTTTCCTGATGGAGAAGGAGATATTGATATTGAGAAATTTAAACGATTTTTAAAAGAATAACATAATTATGGATATACAATACTTACAATTAATGAAAGACACACCAAAAATATTTGAAAGAATAAATATTGGTGTAAAAGAGTTAGAAATACAACAATTTCAAAATGAACAGAATGTAATTTTCCCAAAAGCTTATCAAGAATTTTTGAATATAGGCGGAAACAGATGTAATTTAGGAATAACAAACACTACATTAGAATATTCTTTAGAGAGGCAAAATGAAATAAAAAAGACCCTTGAAAAAGCTAATCTAAAAATTGAAGGAGGTGATTTTTGGGTGATAAGCGAATTAGATGGAGGTGAACAGTTTGACTTTTTTTACTTTAATGATCCAGATGCAGAAGACCCAGAAAATCCGCCTGTTTATGCAAGTCATCCAGCATATTTAGATGAGGGCGGAGAATTAAAAAGAAAAATAGCTAATAGTTTTAGCGAATTTATTGATAACATTATTAAGAAATCATTGTAGGGTTTTTATGTTATGTCTAGTCCTAAATAACCCGATAGCGCGGATTTGGAATCCGTGCCTTTAAAGAGTAAAAAAGAGTGTCAATTTAGACGCTCTTTTTACATTATATAAAAGCTTAAATTGTAAAAAAAAGAATTTATGTCAACAAAATACAAAGCCACCATGGCTACAGGTTATTTTATAACTATAACAACTGTAGGTTGGATAGATGTTTTTACTCGATTAAGGCAACGTTATGTTATTATAAAAGCTTTAGATTATTGTCAAAAACAAAAAGGCTTAGAAATATATGCTTATTGTATTATGCCTAGTCATTTACATTTGTTATGTAAAGCAAAAGAAGGTTATATTTTGTCTAATATTATACGAGATTTTAAGAAGTATACTTCAAAACAAATAATAGAAACAATAAAAGTTTATCCAGAAAGTAGAAGAGAATGGTTGTTAGATTATTTTAAAAAAGCTTGCGCTCATTTAAAACGTGAGTAAAATTATAAAGTATGGCAAGATGGTTATCATGCAGAGATGTGTGTTTCAAATACATTTATCAAACAGAAATTAAATTATATACATAATAACCCAGTGGTAGATAAAATAGTTGAAAAACCAGAAGATTATGTTTTTAGTTCAGCAAGAAATTATACTAGTTTAGATAGTGAGATAGATATTTTGGTTTTAAATGTGTTTTAGTATTGGCACGAATTGCAAATCCGCGCTATCTGGGTTGTGATTTTGTCAAATGTCCTTGCCCTACTTCTTCAACTAATTGAAGTTTAAAAGAGAGCGAGTAATCTTTTTGGGTACGCTTGGTGTACCCATTGTTTTCTGATGTTTTCATTACACTAAGGTTTTAGTGTATCGCTATTTTAGGACGGGACAAACAAACAATATTAAGAGCATCATTATTTTGATGCTCTTTTTTTATACAGTAAAATCATCTAAACCTCAACAAATTACATAATTACAAAACACTTCAAAGAATTCTAAACAACTAAATTAAACATTTTACAAATAAACATTGTAAAATGTTTGTTTGTGTTTGTAAAATGTTGTATATTTGTATTGTGATTAGGTCGTAATTATGCAAAAGAAGCTATTAATCAATCATTTGTATAAAAAACGACAATTTCTTGATTTTACATAAAATAGACGTCTTAAAAAATCAAACAACGACGGTTAACTATTCAAACATATTATTGAATAGGGTGGAGAGTAATGCCTTTTATTATTAAAGGTTTGTATTAAGGTAAATCTGTTAGAAAAGCGAAACGACAGCAGTTCTTGATAACAAGAATTTAATAATAAGTATAAAATTTAATAAAGTAAACATGAGCAAAGAAATTAAACAAAACCTATTTAAGTTTGTTACCGTACGTAACCCACAATTAATAGACAAAAAGGAAAACCATCCTGGTTTTGTATTTCATCCAAACGAAGGAAGTAGTGCATTTGTTAAGGCAATAGAAGGGGTGCGAGAGGCAGAAAAAGCAGCAAAACTACAAGAAAAAGCAGCAACGTTTTCAGCTTATAAAACCAGAACAGATGTACGTAAACAAAACGAAGGGTTGTACAAGTTTTCATCTTGGTTAATGCGTAATAAAAATGGATTATCGTATAAAGCAATTAAAGATAATTTAAATGGAGCTACTCCATTAGGGAATTTAAAATTAACCATTTGGGAAAACTTAATATACCAAACAGTAACTAAAAAATCTGTACATGTACGCGAGGCATTAATACAGATGTTAATTGCAGATCAGTTTTTAGTAGCATTTAATACGTTTTCTGCATCATTAAAGTCAGATATTGTATTTACAGCAGACCAAGAAGAGTTATTTACACGTAGAGCCTGTGCAAGTGTTGTTATTACAAAATCATTATTTTCAGATGAGGTAAAACCAAGAGTAGCAAAACCAAGACGCATAACAGAAGCTCAAGAAAGAGCCATGTTAAAAGCAGTAGAAATTGAAACTGCAAAAAGTAATGTAGAGGTTTTTAGAAAGCTAGATAGTGAGTTAAAAGAAGTAGAAGCAAAATCTAATAAAGCATTACAGAAAGAGTACGATGCAGCTTTAATAGAGTACAATGCCAATGTAGATAAAATTACTGATGCGGCAACACCAGTACTTGTAGAGGAAACAGATCCAAAAACAGGAGAAAAGAGAGTAATAGAAAGTTATCCAGATTTAAAATTACCAAAATTCAAATTTACAAAACGTAAAACTGTAAATGAGGGAGAGCTTAACAGAGTTCTGTCTAATGAAGCTATGGATGTTTTTAAAAAGCAAGAGTTAGGTATTTACGAAGAGTTTTCTGAAGTATACGAGCAAATTAACACGAAAATTAAAAACGAAACTCAAGTTATTATAGATAACGAGGAAGGAACTACGCCAAAAACCGTATTAGTAGGAGGTGTTAAAACAGCAGTAAGTAGTAATAAATTAAGGTTAGATCCGTATTGCTTTTTTGTGTCTAATTTAAGCGCAATTAATAACCCTGGGTTAAACATGTTTTTAGGAACAGGATATTCTGGTGTGCAAGTGTCTAATGTATCTTACGAACTAGCAAATTTAGATTCAGGAGTAAAAATTGCAGGAACAACAGCGCAAGTAAATGGAGGTTTAGACAATACAAGTGCGAGATTATTTTTTCCAATAAACCAACCGTTAAGTAATACGGCAAGTTATCGTTTTTCAGGAACATTTACTTTAAATAATGGCGTAACACTAAGGTTTGATGTAACAAACGATAGTTCTAAAAGGCGTTTAGTATTTAACGGATGTTGCGAAATTGTAAAAGGAGACGATACAACACCTGTAGATATAGAAAAGCCAGAAATATATGGTGTAACAAGTTTAGGTATTGCAGATTTTAGACGCGTAGAGCAAGAAGTATGCTGCTATGTTCCAGGAGAAGTCTCTCACATAGAGAATATTATGGCGCGTGAGTACAAAGAACGTTCTACAAGAAGCTTAACAAGTATAGAAAATACGACGGAGGAAACTTCTGAAAAAGAAGTAGAAAACTTAACAGATACAACAACTACAGAGCGTAACGAAATGCAAAGCGAAGTAGCAACTGTACTTAACGAGGACAAGTCTACTAACTTTGGAGCAAATGCTAGTGTAAGCGGTAAAACACCAGGTGGAAATATAACATTTGGAGCAGGCGCATATTTTGATGCTTCAACATCAAGCTCTACATCAAATTCAAACAGTCAAGCACAAACCTATGCACAAGAAGTTACAGAGCGTGCAATGGAGCGTATAGTACAAAAGGTAAGTAGAAAACGTACCTCTAGAATTTTAAGAGAATTCGAAGAAAATAACACACACGGATTCGATAATAGAAAAGGAGATAAGCATATTACTGGAGTTTACCGTTGGGTAGATAAAATCTACAAAAACAAGTTAATAAACTACGGTAAACGATTAATGTATGAATTTGCTATACCAGAACCAGCACGCTTTTTTAAAGAAGCAATATATAAAAGTTTAGAAGACGGTACAGATACCACATCGGCAGTAATTTTACCAGAAGCACCAAAACCATTAAGCTATTATGGTATAGAGCATGCAGGGTTTTTACACGAAGGAAATTACCAATATTACGCAGCTAAATATGGAGCAGAAGTAAGTGCAGCTCCAGAATATTATAGCTATGTAGGTACCTCATTAACAAAATCTCAGCAAGGCGGAGATGGTGGCAGATTAACAAATAAAGCCTCTAAAGAGGTTATTAAAGTGCCTAAAGGCTATAAAGCAACAGCAGCTAAAACCTCTGGAAAGCAGCATAGCGGACAAGTACAAGTAACCGTAGCTGGACTTAATTTAGGAGTTAATAGTGGAAACTTTGTAGGTATTTGGCCTTATTATAGAGAAGAAGTTCCGGTATCTGGATACTTTAACCTTAACTGGGTAACCAATGTAAATGTTGTAGTAAGATGTGAGCGTACAGATGCGTATTATAACGAGTGGAAAAACGAAACCTATAATGCAATTATAGAAGCATATAACGACCGTTTACGTGAATATAACGAAGCAACATTAGCTAAAGAGTTAGAAGCAAATACTGGAGATAGAGAAAAACTAAGCTTTAACCCGTTACTTAACAGAAGTATAGAGAAAAGAGAGTTAAAACGTATAGCTATAGAATTATTAATAGAGCAAAGCAAAGTCTCTAAAGATAACTATAACCCAGTAGACGAATCAACAGGTTTATCTACAGTTAAAAAGAATGAAGGACTACAAGATCATGCTTCAACAGTTAAATTCTTTGAACAAGCATTCGATTGGGAAATTATGGCTTACATATTCTATCCATATTTCTATGCTAAAGAAGCAGATTGGAAAGCATTATTCCAATCGCAAGATGCAGCAGATCCAATTTTTCAAGCCTTCTTACAATCAGGTATGGCAAGAACGGTAATACCAGTACGCCCAGGATTTGAAGATGCTATAAACTGGTACATGTCTACAGGAGAAATCTGGAATGGAGAAGGATTAATTATAGATCAAGACAACGATTTATATGTGTCTATTGCAGAAGAAATGGAAACGATTGAAGGCGAAGTAGAGAAAACTTGGGAAACACGTTTACCAACAAGCTTAACCGTTTTACAAGCAGGATCTATAGGGCTAAATGTAGAAGGATTACCATGTAACACAGACTGCGATGACTTTGCGTTATTTGATTCCGATGGAAATCCAATTTTTGATTCTGAAGGCAATCCATTAACAGATAACCCAATTCAACAAACCAATACTTTAATTGGAGGTGAAGATGGTGTTGTCAGTGATGCATCACAAGAAAGAAAAACCGTAGAGTTTAGTTTTACAGATAACTCAGGGAGTTACTTTACTAATATAGGAGAGTACGATGGAGAGCAAGCATTTCCTTTAGTATTTACATGTATGGGACAAAAAATAGAAATACATAGAGATGCTACATGGAATGGAAATACAAGTTCAGGCGTTATTTATCAAAAACTAGCAGAAGAAATTTCTTTAATACCTGGGGTAGAAGCTAAACAAATGTTTAGCAAAAAAGGAGAGCCTTTAAAAATTCAATTTCAAGTAGATATTGAAAAAGTTCCAACATTCACTTTCGAAAGATTTACAGAGAAAGGAAGTCTAATAGACCCTAATTACGATGTATTAAAAATTTCGATTAATGAAGAAGCTTTAAAAGTAACAGCTCCTAAAGATTACTTAGATAGAATTGCAGATAAGAGTGATACAATGTTATCAAACTCAGACTTAAATGCAAACCTACCTATAGATAGATTTTTAGTATGAGTCAAGTGAAATTAGAAATGATATGGCAGCACGATACTGTGCTGCCATACATTCTCAATGATTTAAAACAGCAAATAGAAACCATTACTACAGTGCACAAAATAGTATTGTATGGTAGTAGAGCAAAAACAAGCATTGAGAATTGGAACATGCTAAAAGGCAAAGATTGGGATATTATAGTAGTAGCAGATTCTCCACTAATAAATACAGAAATATGGACTAGAGATAAAAACTACCATATAGACTTAAAAGTGATTAGTAAAGAAGAAGCAAATACAATACTTAAGTATTTAAGAGAAACTAAAATACTATATCCAGAGAATCAACTACAAGACCTTTTAGATTAAAATAATTCAATAACAATTAAAAAGAAGAAATTATGAATTCAAATGACTATGGAGTCAAGAACTTTGATCATAAAGTGAGTTTTAGGAATATTGTTGTGTTTTCTAATGAGGAAAAAAAGCAAACGTTCGATGAGCAGTTGCCTACAAGCGAAAATAGGTATGTTAATGTCGAGCCAGTAGAAGGTAGCGACGCATGGAAAGTTAATTTTCATGAGGCATTAAGTGGAGAATATGGCGATTTGTATTTAGAGTTAAACCCAAACTCAAAAGTAGGTCATATTTCGAATTTTATACTAAGTGAAGAGCTGTTAAATAGCCCAGATTTTCTTATTTCAAACGGAGCAGATTATTATAAAATAGATGGTCAGTTTTATATCATTTTAGATGGAGCAACAGAATTAGATGAGGTGGTTATAACAGCAAAAGGAAAACCGTTTGAGGGCTCAAAAAAACAAAACCGTATAGCAAACGAAATTGAAGATATTGATGCTTTTGTAACCGTTTTTATTTCCAGTGACGGAGCACAATTAGAACGCGCCTACTTGAATATAAATCAAGTTATGGATAGAGAAGTTGTGTTATTTATAGAAGCCGACGACTCAAGTAATATTTTTGGTTCGGTGTTTAGAGTTAAATCTGGAGCAGGCATAGATAATAGAACATTTTTACCAACTCGAAAAATGGCAAGAATAGCTAGAACTTTTGGTAATAGTGTAGACACAGGTTATGTATCGCAAATAATAAAAAAGCATCTTAAAGATAAAGGAACAGAAAATGAAAACTCCTTTTTCTTAATCTTAAAAAGAGGACTTTTACATTTAGGAACACGACTAGTAGAAATTGCAGCAGATTTTACTTTAGCACCATTAGGAAACTTTTTCGAGTATGTATCTATAGGTATACATGATAATTTAAGGTTGTCAGACAATAGGTGGGAAGCTACTAAAGAAGGAAAACCAAATCCAGATTATAAGCCTATTTTACCAGGCTATAAATTAATAACAGAAAGCTTTTCTCCAAAAAAATTATCGAAAGCCATAGATGAAGAGTATTTTAAACCGTTTACACCAAAAATTAAGGACATTGTAACAAAATTAAAAAGTGTAAAACCACTAGATAAACTTATAGGTAATAGATTAAATAGTGTAGAGCGTTTTATAGATAAAATACCAGAATATTTAACAACATTATTAGAGCTTATACAATCTGCATTAAAAGGCGCTTTCGAGTTTTATAATGGCTTATTAGTGGGTATTATAAATAGTTTGGTAGACCTTTTAAAAACAGTCTTCGATATTTTAGCGTTAATATGTAAAGGGTTATACGCACTTTTAAAAGAAGGTGTAAAATTCGTAAACTCTCCAGGAGCATATATGGGGATGATTATAGAAGGTTTAGAAAATGGTATCGAAATAATAACCAATGCCATAACCTTAGATAATTTAAAAGCGTTCATGGGCTTCCAGTTTTTTATTGTAAAAAAAGTAGGAGAGTTAGGTATTAGTGCAATACAAAGCTTGCAAAACTTAAGCCTTTCAGACATAAAAGATGCCGCTAGTGAAGCTACAGATGTTAGTATTCCGTTTGATAGTATTGGCTATTATACGGGTTATATAATTGGTTTTATAGCACAAGAGGTCCTTATTTTTATGGCTACAGCAGGAGTAGGTACAGTTGCCGAAGGTATTAGAGGAGCCGTACGATCGTATGTAGAGTTAGGGAAAGCAATTGGGCGTGTCTCTAGTAAAGTAGCAAAAGGAGTGCACAGAAAAATAACAATTTCTGTAGAGCTCTTTTTAAAGATTATGCGAAGTGTAAAATCTTTTGTGAAAAATATACCTAAGCATTTTGAAACTTTAAAAGGATGGATAGATGAGTTGTTAAACAGCCTTAAAGGAGCTGCAAATAAAGTTTCAAAAGTTGTAGATGATGCCTATAAATCATTCTTTACCACTAAAGAACGTAGTTTGATAGAGGAGCTAGGCTTTAGAGCAAGTAAATTTGAAGATGATATATTAACACTATGTCCAATAACAAGGTAAAATAATATGAGAATGAAAAATATATTAAATATAATAAGCTTATATTATGAAGCTTTAAAACAAGAAAGAAAAACTATAAATGCAATTCGTAGAGATATTAATTTAAAAATTCTTTACAAGAAAGACACGGGTATAGTTTTGGGGTGTTTTACTTCTAGTATCTCTAATAAAAAACCAACATTGTCATGGAAAAATGTACAAGTTTTAGTCAAACAAAAAAATGGCGATGTAAAGAATTTTTTTAGAAAAGTATACAAAGAATCTAAAGCAAGAAAAATTTCCCCTCAAGAGTATTTAGATGAATTAATAGCATCAATACCTAAATTAGAAGGAGGTTTTTGGAAAGCAAAAAACAAGTATGGAACAGAACTAAAGTGGCTAAAGCAGACTAGAGAAGAAATGTTCACTAAAATAGATGATTTTATAAATAAAGGGAAGCCAGCTTATAAAAGACTAGATGATGTAGGAGGCGATTGGAATGCTATAAATAAAAAACAACAAGATTTATTATCAGATTCGTTAGAAGCTGAGGTGGCAAAAGAATTTCTTAAGCATGACGAGTTAACAAGTTTTGCAAATAATGTTTTTGGGAAAAATAGCAAAGGACAATTTAAGGAGGTTTTAGGAGACATTGATGTAGGAGTATCAAAATATCATATTGAAGTTAAATTTAATGTTTCAGGTACCACAAAATCTAGTAAATTTAAAAACCAATTTAAAAAATATTTAGATGAGACTACTCAGAAATATATTAATGTAGAAGGAAAACCTGTAGTGCTTTTTATAAAACAATTTACAAATGGGGGAAGCGTTAACCAATCAGTATTGCAAACTTTAAAAAGTCAAGGAGTTATTATTTTAACAGAATTAGATCAAATAAAAAAATTATATTAAAAATGGCAGATTTAACAAATATTTTTTCAAATAAAGAGTATATAAATAAAGATGTTTTTGAAAGACATTTAAAGAAAGTATGCAGAAATCAGAATCTTAAAATAAAAGAGGATGAAGAAGATATCTTTATTATAAGTAAAGGTGACGATTTAGGTTATATAAGTATAGATTTACCTAATGTAGAAGATTTTAATAGTACTTTTGGTATAATAGAAGATTATGGTTCAATAAGTCAAATGGATTATAAAATACCAGACCATGCTACAGAAAGTTTCTATATTCCTTTTATAACAGAATTAATGGATGAATTTCCTGATATGCTTATAGATAATAAAACGTTAAGCGAACACTTAAGTATTCAAGAAGATGAATAATAAGTATAAGTTTAGATAATGGTTTTATGGCATTTTCTTTAATGAATCAATAGTCTTTAAGTAAATAAAAAATTTTATAATGATAAGAATAAACGATAATGATGTCGATACTGTGTTAAAACTTTTCGGTGTCGATAATTCGGGGTCACCAGTATATAAGTACAAAGGAGATTTATTTTCAGGAATTACTGAGTCTTTCTATGAAAATGGAAATTTAAGAGACGAAGTAGAGTTTACAAATGGCCATTTAGGAGGTGTTCAAAGAGAATATTTTGAAAATGGACAACTTAAAAGTGAGTATAAGAAATATTTTGCTAAACCAGATGGAGATTTTAAGATATGGGATGAAACAGGAGAGTTGATTCATCACTCTATATGGCAAAAAGGGGAACGAATAGAAACAATAGTTAGTTCGTAATCTCGTTAAATGTTAAGAAGAGCATCAAATTTAATTTGATGCTCTTTTGTTTAGTATATAAAAAACACAAATGTTAATTTAGCTTTAAGGATAATTATAAATTTAAAACTAAAATGCTACTAGCTCTGGACGTACACTACAAAGAAACTTACGCTAAAAGTGTGGGTGTACTATTTAATACCACAGATGATACCTCTGTAAAAACTTTAGTTGAAATAATTGATGAGGTAGAAGAGTATGTACCAGGACAATTTTACAAGCGAGAGTTGCCATGTTTGCTTGAAGTTATTGAAAAAGTAGATTTAAGTACAATAGAAGCTATTATTGTCGATGGCCATGTGTATGTAGATAACAATTGTAGTTTGGGTCTTGGTGGGCATCTGTACGAAGCTTTAAATAAACAAATACCAATTATAGGTGTAGCTAAACGTTCTTTTCATAACACAGATGAGGTCTCAAAAGAAGTCTTTAAAGGCCAAAGCAAAAATCCATTATACGTTTCTGCAATTGGAATGGATTTAAAAAGGGCTATAGATATAGTGTCTCAACTTCATGGAGAACACAGAATACCGACACTTTTAAAACTATTAGACAGCGTTACTAAATCTGAATAGTAAACGTTAAGGAAGTAAATTTTTCTTAGAACATTACGTTTTTAAACAAATTACAAAAAAATATAAATTAATCTGTAAAATGTTTGTTTTTGTTTTGTAAAATGATTATATTTGTATTCGCTTTTCTAACAACGGTTTACCGGAGTTAATATTAATTCGTGTTAAGTAGAAACTTAAAAAGCTAGGTTTAATCTCACCTGATTAAGGAAATATATAAAAAGAAACCTTTAGCTAAAAAGTTTAGTCTGCTTAAAATTAAAAATCAAACATATGTATGAGTATAATTAATACAGCGCTATCTGAGTATGGCGTTAAGGAGATTATTGGGTCTAAAGACAACCTCAGGATTTTAAAATATTTCAATGAAATAGGGTTTAATGGTTCAAAATTACATGACGAAACAGCTTGGTGTAGTGCTTTTGCTAATTGGGTTGCAAAAACAGCTGGTTACGAACACTCTAAAAAATTAACAGCTAGAAGCTGGCTTACTGTAGGAGAATCTACTAACACGCCTAAAATTGGAGATATAGTTGTTTTTTGGAGAGAAAGCCCAAAAAGCTGGAAAGGTCATGTAGGGTTTTTTATTAAGCAAACTAAAAATTATGTGTATGTATTAGGAGGTAATCAACGCAACATGGTCTGTATTAAAGCCTATGCAAAAAGTCGTGTGTTAGACTATAAAAAACTCAAAAAAATAACAGATTAAAACAAGACATAATGGATAGAGTGGTCAAATTTACCTTTTGGTTACTTACGCTTTTGTCGCCTGTTAATGGTGTTATGGTAACAATGGTGTTTTTAATATTGGTAGATTTTATTACAGGATCGTATGCCGCAATTAAAAACCATATCCCTATACGTAGTTCACGAATTGGACATACCATTTCTAAATTTTTTATTTATAATCTGGTTATTCTTGCAGCTTTCTTTTTAGAAAAGCACATTGTAAACGAAGTGCCTTTTTTAAAAATAATAGCTGGTTTTATAGCAATAACTGAGATAAAATCAATTTTAGAAAACTATAATACAATCTATGGTGTAAACCCTTTTAGAGCATTAGTTAATTTAATAAAATTAACACCTTTAAAAGAAACAATAGAAACACTTTCAGAAGACGATAAGGCTTCAAAAGAAGCATCAAAATAAGCGTAATTACAATCAAAATCTTTAAGAAAAAGTAGTAAACCCTTCCTAATAGAATAATTGGGAAGGTTACTTTTTATGTCAATAAAACACATTTTTAATGATGCAATTTTCAATAAAAACAGAAAGATTACTATTGTTAATTATTCTGGCATTAGTTATCTGTAATTTAGTTTTAAAACAATGTAGTCGTTTTAAGACTAATAATGAAGAGCCCAAAGTAACACTAACAAGAGATACTGTATGGCAGACTAAAATCGATACGTTTAAAGTGCAAACTGTTAAGTATAAAACAGTTTATGTAAATAAAAAGGATGTTTCCAATATAGTAGAAACAAAAGCAGATATTAAGGACTTATCGCTTTATGAAGAGGCAAGAGTATATAAAGATACTTTAAGTAATGATGATATAGATATTTATAGTTATAATTTACTAAGTGGTAATTTATTAGATAGTCAATTATCTTACAAGCTAAAAGTACCTCGAGAAATAACAGTAACTAAAGTTATAGAACACCCTAAAACATTTAGAAGTGGTTTATACGCTTTTAGCGAGATAGGAGGAAATACAAGCTCTTTAAATAACATAAGTGTAGGTTTGCAGTACAACCGAAAGGGACGTTGGTTTGCAAGCTATAGATTAAATCTAAATACAGTAGAAAACCCAACACATAATATAGGCATTGGTGTAAGGTTGTTTAAATAAAAAAACCTCATCTTTTTAGATGAGGTTTTAGTTTTATAAATTAATTATTTTTAATTTTTGTTGTTCTCTTTGTTAACATCAGCCATTAACCCTTTAGAATCAATTACTACTGATTTTACGGGTTTTTTAGTATTAAAAGTATATGTTGGATATGCCCAAGCCCAGTCCTTTAAAATAGTAGCTGTTGTTGGTTTTTCTCCACGCATCATTTGTAAAGGAATATTAAATTCTTCAGTAGCATTATCTGTATAAGTTACAGTAACATCTAAAGGCATTGGCATTAAGCCTATACGCTCTAAAATAACCGTTGTATTATCTACACTTTTAACTGCATAATCTATAGTATTAGTAGTTTGTGTCCAATCCATTAAATACCAATCTAATTCTAAGCCAGATACTTTCTCTGCAACACGAATAAAATCATTAGGTGTTGGGTGTTTAAATGCCCAGTTATTATAATATTGCTTTAGAGTTTCTTTTAAGTTATCTTCTCCAATAACATAACCAAGTTGAGATAAAAATACAGACCCTTTACCATAAGCAGTTATGCCGTAAGCTCTGTTTGTATCATAACGATCTGCATGTGTTGTTTGTGGTTGTTCTGTTCCTGATTTTGCTAAAAAGTTATAAGCAGCATAACCACCTGCATTAGCAATAGGTTTTTTATAGTCCATTATAGTGTTCATTGCATGATCGCTAATGTAACTAGTAAAACCTTCGTCCATCCATTCATGTTTAGCCTCATTTGTAGCCATTAAAAACTGAAACCAAGTATGAGCTAATTCATGTGCAGTAACGCCAACTAAACTACCAAAACTACGTTTTCCTGTAATTAAAGTACACATAGCATACTCCATACCTCCGTCTCCACCTTGTATAACAGAGTATTGGTCGTAAGGATATTTACCAATATGTTCACTAAAATATTGCATTAATTCAACCGTTTTTGGCTGTAAATCTTTCCAAAATTTTAAATTTTCTGTAGGTAATGTCTTTTTGTAATAGAAGTTTAATAAAGGGCCATTAGGTACTTGCATAGTATCATGAATATATTCTGGATCTGCAGCCCAAGTAAAATCATGAACGTTTGGCGCTTTATAGTGTAATGTCTTTTTATTCCCTTTAACAGTAGGTTCCCCCTGTAAGTAACCAGTTCCTCCAACTACATAATCCTTATCAATAGTTAATTTTAAATCAAAATCCCCCCATACACCATGAAACTCTCTTGCAATATAAGGATCTGCATGCCAACCTTGAAAATCGTACTCTGCTAATTTAGGGTACCACTGCGTCATAGATAAAGCAACACCTTCTTTATTGTTTCGTCCAGAACGACGAATTTGTGCAGGAACTTGAGCATTAAAAACCATATCGAAAGTTACTTTTTCTCCTGGTTGAATTGGTTTAGCTAAGTCAACCTCTAAAACAGTACCAACAGTTTCGTGTTTAAGTATAGTTCCATTTTGTTTTAAAGATGTTACTTTAATATAACCAATTTCATTTGGAGATAACTTACTAATACGGTCTCCAACTCTTCCATCTGGATCAGCAATAGTGCGAGAACGAACGTCCATTTCACTACCTGGTTGAAACGCATTAAAATACAAGTGATAAAAAACTTTATTTAATACATCTGGAGAGTTATTAGTATACACTAATTTTTGTGTGCCTTGATATTGGTAGTTGTTTACATCCATATCAATGTCCATTTTATAATCTACATGTTGCTGCCAATAAGTAGATTTTGAAGCCGTATTAGTTACTGTACTAGTACTACTAGATGTTGTATTGCTTGTAACGCTTTTAGATGTATTACAAGACAGTAATACTAAAGAAGCTGAAAGGCCGAATAAAAGAGTCTTTTTCATCTGTTTGTTTTTAGTGTTATTACATGTCAAAATAATTTATGATGACATATTCTGTATTAAAATAAAAACCCCAACAGTAAACGTTGGGGTTTTTAAAAGAGTACCTATATTATTTAGATATTTGTGATGCCATTATTAAGGCATTGTATGCATTTACTATTTTAGATGATGTACTTAAGTCTGCAAAAGGTCTAATATCTTGAGCGTTACCTCCAACAACAACTTTATTTGGAATTGGTAAACCAGAATCCAGAATAATTTGTTTTACTTGAGAGGCTTTTAATTTTGGGTATTGAGACCAAACTAGAGCAGCAACTCCAGCAACAGCAGGAGCAGCCATAGATGTTCCTCCCATAGTTTTATATTCGTTTTCTGGTGTTGTAGAGTAAACTTGTGCTCCTGGAGCAAATACATCTACATTCTTTTTTCCATAATTAGAGAAACCTGCAACCATTTCGCTTCCGTATTTTGGTGCTAATGCTCCAACTCTAATGTAAGTATTAGATACTTCTACGTAGTTAACATTATCGTCTGGAAAATTTGGTTCTGTATCTACATCTTTACTATCGTTTCCTGCTGCATGAACAAAAACAACATTATTGTCGCTTGCATATTTAATAGCATCTCTAACCCAGTCTGCATGAGGAGAAAAACTCTTACCAAAACTACCATTAATAACTTTAGCACCATTATCAACTGCATAACGAATTGCTTTTGCAACATCCTTATCGTACTCATCTCCATTTGGAACTGCACGAATACTCATAATTTCTACATTATTAGCAACACCATTAGCTCCAAGTCCATTGTTACGTTCTGCGGCAATAATACCAGCAACGTGTGTTCCGTGGCTTTCAGATTTCTTTACAGGTAAAACGTTTCCGTTTCCATAACCTGGTTTATCGTTAAAAATATCTGGATTATCACCAGTTTTACGACCATTAAAATCTTTATTTAAATTGTAATTTACTTGATCTGTATAATACTCTACTCCACCTTTTACTTGTTCTACAGCTTCTTTTAAAGAGCTTAAACCATTAGCAAAAGCAAAGTTAGCTGTTTCAACTGCACCTTTTAATTCTGCATTGTCACCAGCATCTATAGCCTTTACTTCCTCCTTTGTGTAATCTTCTTTTTTAAAGTGAGCAGTTAAGGTTTCATGAGCATCTTTTAATCTACCATAAATTTGATCTAACCTGTTTTTTCCAGCTAAAGCTTGTTTATAATCTTTCTCATACATAGCTTTGGCTTCTGCATACCTTGGAGCACTAGTATCTCCACTAGCAACTAAACGAATATATTCTAATTGCTCATCATGTCCATCTCCAAGAAAATTCCATCCATGGATATCATCTATATATCCATTTTTGTCATCATCAATTCCGTTATTAGGAATTTCTTTTTTATTAGTCCAAAGTACGCCATCTAAATCTTCATGATTAATATCAATTCCAGAATCGATTACAGCAACAATAATTTTTTGCCCTTTTTTACCCTTAATAATTTCTGAGTAAGCTTTATCTACACTCATTCCAGGGATAGTGTCTTTTATTAAATCTAAATGTCCCCAGTTGTGTTTTTCTGCTTCAGTTAAAGGAGATTCTTTAATAGGAGTATTGTCTATGTTCTCTATAGGAGTTGATAGAATTGGTGCCCCACCACCACAACTTGATAGCATTACAGCAGAAACTGCTGATAATAATACTGCTTTATTAATTAATTTCATATAGTTAAGTTTAATGTAAAATGTCTTTACAAGTGAATGTTTCGTTTAATCGTACGCCTTTTTCCGTATGTTTTACAGTTATAATTTCGTTGTGCGCATCATGTTCCAAAAATAAATAATAATTGTTATCTGCTGCTAGATTAAGAAACTTTTCTTTCTCATCTAATGTTAGTAGAGGTCTAGTGTCGTAACCCATTACAAAAGGGATTGGTAAATGCCCAACGGTTGGTAATAAATCTGCCATAAAACAAATGGTTTTTCCTTTATAATTAATCATAGGAATCATTTGCTTTTCGGTATGACCATTGGCAAAAAAAATGTCGAACCCTAAAGCAGAATTTTTTAGAATATCCTTTTCAGGAAGCGCTGTAAAATTTAGGTGTCCACTTTCTTCCATTGGTAAAATATTCTCTTTTAAAAACGAGGCTACTTCACGACGATTAGGTTGTGTTGCCCATTGCCAATGTTTTTCGTTACTCCAAAATTTAGCATTTTTAAAAGCGGGTTCTAAAAGTGTTCTGTCTTTATTGTACTGTATCGTTCCACCACAATGATCAAAATGCAAATGCGTCATAAACACATCTGTTATGTCATTTCTATGAAAACCATATTGAGCTAAAGATTTATCTATAGTATCATCTCCCCATAAATGATAGTAACCAAAAAACTTATCGCTTTGTTTATTTCCCATACCAGTATCTATTAAAATAAGTCGGTTTCCTTCTTCAATTAATAAGCATCTGGCAGCAATATCTATCATGTTATTACTGTCTGCAGGGTTTGTTCTGGTCCATAGAGATTTAGGGACAACACCAAACATGGCGCCACCATCTAATTTAAAATTACCAGCAAGTATTGGATATAAATTCATAATTGCCCTGCAAAGTACTAAAATACCTTGAAAAATAGGAAAACGTTAAGATTTTATTAAGAGAGTATAATAGTTATGCTGTATAAATGGACTATTTTTGCAATCGCAAATATAATTTATTGCCTAAATTGAAAGTCTATTTTACATACATATTATTTCTTGCTTTTGCACTTAGGCCTGTATATAATTTAGGCTATGTTGCTTATTTTGAATTAAATATTGATTACATTATAGAAACGTATTGTGTTAATAAAGAAAAACCACAATTACAATGTAATGGTAAATGTCACTTAGCAAAACAGCTAACCTTAAATGCTACAGATGTAGATGAGACTAATACTACATATCTAGCAACATTTTTTGAAGCTTTTTTTCCTGTTTATTTTCAAGAATATAACTACAATTACAAGTTAAAAAGTAATGCAGTTGTAGCACAAAACAATTGGAGCTATAATAATCAATTTTTATCTCTCTTTAAGGATTGTATAGATCCTCCTCCTCGGCTTATTTAGTTTACATTCTATCAAAAAATAATGTTTGAAAACAGAAAGACTTTCAAGCATAGATGTGTATATGCTTATTTTTTAGGCATTAAATGCAATGCACATTATTGTTAAGTATTAAAACTAAATTAAAAAGGAAGTGCTAATGTAATATAAGGCATAATATGGTTTTATTACTATTAGTTGCTTCTGTCTGAAAAAATAAAAAAACAGATGAAACATATATTACAACTCGTAATGGTATTTACGAGTTTATGCGTATACGCGCAAAACCAATATAAGGGAAAGGTATTAGATAATAATAACCAACCCTTACAAGGAGCAACAATTCAATCTAAAACAGATTTAAATAATACAACTATCTCCGATGTAAACGGAAACTTCTCTATAGCATTACAAAATGATACAACGGTTATTATTCGTTTTGTAGGGTTTACCACTTTAGAGCAAAACCTTTCAGAAATAAATAATGTAATTATACTAACAGAGAATGATGAACTTTTAGATGAGGTTGTTATTTCTGCAAGTAGAGAAGCACAACAACGAAAGGAAGTACCAGCTTTTATTTCTGTTATTACAGCAAAAGAAATAGAACAAACTAAAGCTTTTGGTATAGATCAATTGGTAAATGATGTACCAGGTGTTTTAATGTCTACTTCTAGAGCGGCAAGCAACGAGCAGCATTTTATGGCCGCACGTACTCCAATTTCAACAAAATCATTGTTTTTGTATGTAGAAGATGGTTTACCAATACGACCTACAGCGGTATTTAACCATAACGCTTTATTAGAAATGAATGACATATCATATAATAAAGTTGAGGTATTAAAAGGGCCAGCATCTAGTATTTATGGAAGTGAAGCTATTGGAGGAAGTTTTAACTTTATAACTAAAAATCCAACCCGAGATTTTACAGGAAGTGCTGGATTTCAAATTAACGATTTAGGGTTAACACGTTACGATTTAGAATTGTCTAAATACGCTGGCGAAAATGTTGGATTTTATTTAGGAACACAATATGTAAAAAGAGAAGATGGCCCAGTGCAACATAGTAATTACGAAAAATTTGCACTAACATTTAAAAATGTAAACCATTTATCTCCAACTTTAGAGTGGACCAATGTTTTTGATATAGTAGACTATAGATCGGACATGACAGGCTCTCTAAGTGAATCGGATTACAGAGGCGGAAACTACGAAAGCGATCAAACGTTTACAGAACGAGACGCTTTTGCTTTTAGGGTAAGAAGTACAATAAACAAACAGTGGAATACAAAACACAAAACAGCCTTTAATTTTGTTTTAAGAGCTAACGAAATGGGGCAAAACCCATCATATCGCATTCGTCAGTTTAGAAACCAAGGCCAGTTAACAGGATTTGGTAGTGGAGAATTAAATAATAATGCTTTTAAAAGTTATGTTGGTTTAATACAACATAAAATGGATTTTGATTTTGCTAATTCGTCTTTAATTGTAGGGTCTTCTGTAGATTATTCGCCCCAAGATTATGTTGCAGAACGACTTTCGGTAATTGTAGACACAGAAACTGGACAAAATATAGACTTTACAGGCAGCGGAGATGACTTTATTTTAAATTATGAAGCTAGTATTTTAAACTATGCTGGCTATTTACAATATGAAATAAACCCAACAAATGCTTTAAAAGTAACAGCAGCATTACGTTATGATGGTTTTGAATATGATTATAATAATTTAGTAGATGGTATTGCAGGGCCTAAAGACTCAAAAAACAACTATAATAACGTATCTCCTAAATTAGGAGTAAACTATAATGTAAATAGATTTTTAGGGTTATATGCTAATTACTCTAACGGATTTACCCCACCGCAAACGTCTACATTATACAGAAATAGTTTTGTAGGTGTAGGAGGTGATGTTTTTGATTTAAAACCAAGTAACTATAATAATTTTGAAATAGGAACTTATTTTAAGGCAACACAAGACTTACAAATCGATGCTGCCATATATCTTTTAGAAGGAAAGAATACTTTAATTACCCTTCGCGATGAAAATGATGAGTTTTTTAATACTAATGCAGGTAAAACAAGGTCGTATGGTATAGAATATGGTGTAAATTATAAACCTACTCAAGAATTAACCATTAGCCATAATGGAAGTTTTGCAAAACATAGGTATGTAGACTTTTTTGATCGAGGAGTAGATTATTCTGATACCGATAGAGAAACAGCACCAAAACTTTTAGGAACCTCTAAAATAATATATAAACCCAATGCTATTAAAAACCTTGCCATTAGTGTTACACATGAATTGGTTGGAAAATACAACACTAGTTTTGAAGGCCAAATAGATAACGAGGATGGTACTTTTAGTACTGCAACTTATAATGGGCATAATATATTTAACGCACTTATATCATACGAAATAAAAGGTATTAATATTTGGGTACATGCGCTTAACTTATTTGATGATTTATATGCTGCAAGAGCATCATATAATAGATTTAGAAGCGAGAATTCTTACACCATTGGTAACCCTAGAGCTTTTCACTTTGGGTTGAAATATAAGTTTTAATATAAATAAGCAACCTGAAAGGTAAAATAAAACAAATCTTTTAGGTTGCTTTTAAAGTATTTAATAATGTTAAAAAAGAACAATAAATTAAATCAATGGCTTTGGAAGTGGCACTTTATAGCAGGGTTAGTGTCCTTACCTTTTATAATACTATTGGCAATCACTGGAGGTATTTATCTTTTTAAAGATAATTACGATGGACCAAAACAAGAAGCCATAAAGGTTATAAAAGCAGAAGGTGATGCCATATCGTTTCAAAAACAATGGGAGTTAGCAAAAACAGTTGCTAAAAAACAGCCAAATATTATGGTGATACCCAATAAAAAAAATAAAGCAACAGAATTTGTTTCTGGGAGATTTAGCCATAAAAATAGTGTCTATATTAACCCATATAAAGGAGAGGTTTCAGGAAAAATAAGCCCTAAAGATTCTAAAATGCATACCGTTAGAAAATTACATGGCGAGCTACTTTTAGGCAAATTTGGAACCAAAATTATCGAGTTTATTGCTAGTTGGATGGTGGTATTAATTATTACTGGAATTTATGTGTTTTGGCCTAGTAAAAAGCAAGGCTTAAAAGGATTTTTTACGGTAAGACTTAAGCAAGGAAAACGTATGTTATTTAGAGACTTACATGCCGTTTTAGGCTTTTGGATTTCATTATTACTGTTACTAACATTAGCTGGTGGTTTTCCTTGGACAGATGTTTTTGGAGCTAATTTTAAATGGGTTCAAAAAGTAACTAATACAGGATATCCAAAAACATGGGATGCAAGTACAGTACAATCGAAAGCAACAGGAGAAGCAATGCCTTTAGATGCTATAGTTGCGTTAGCAAAATCTATTAATTTAGAAGGCGAAGTAAGTATTGGTTTGCCTAAAAACGAAAAAGGAGTGTATAGTATTTTTAATACCACCTTTAATTTAGGGAAACAAAAACGCTTTCATTTCGATCAATATACAGGCGAGCAGTTAGTTAAACACGAATGGGGAGATGTAGGTATTTTAATGAGAGGTAGACTATGGTTAATGGCTTTTCACCAAGGACAATTTGGGCAATGGAATTGGTTTTTAATGCTAAGTATTGCTGTATTGTTATTATGTTTAAGTATTGCAGGGTTATTATCGTATTTAAAACGCAAACAAAAAGGCAATTGGGGAACACCAAAAGTTCCTGGTAAATTTAAAGTTGGTTATGGTATAATAGCCTGTATTGTTTTATTAGGACTTGTGTTTCCTTTATTTGGAATAAGCGCAATACTAATTGTAATAATAGAGTTTTTAAGAACCCAAAAAAAATCGAAAACAGTTTAATTAAGAGAGTACCTCTTTTAAACGTTTACCAAAATCAAAAAGCGCTTTAATTTCTTTAATACTAGCTTGGCGTTCGCGTCCAAAAATTAGTAAGCTACTACCGTTAGACTCTATATGATAATAAGGGTTACTTTCAAAGAAGTGGGTGACATCGTCATTAAAAAGCGCTTTTATTTTAGTTTCGTCTTCTCCTAATAAGTAAAAACGATTAGAGAAGTCATTATGGTTTTGTATTGGGATGTCTTTAAAACCAGCAAATGCATAAATTTTCTCTAAAAAACCCTCTCGGTCTAACGTAAACTCAGGAATGTCTTTGTTTAAATCTATGTATAGCATTGTAGAGCGTACTACTTCTTTTGCAATAAACTCTCCTTCAGAAAATTCAATATCAAAAAGTGTTAATGCTTCATTTGTATTTACTAACTGATTATAAATATGGTTTATTTGCTTTGTTCTAAAGAATAAAAAAGTATTTAAAAAATCAATGTTTTTTTGTTTTTCATGCATGTAGTTTAGCTTGTAGTCTATAGCTAATTCTTCAATACTGGTTTGTCTCCTTGTTAAATTATTTTTAATAATATTTGGCACAGGAAGTAAGCGGCGTAAAGCAAAAGGGTGTTTGGAGTCTGTATCATGTAGATCTAAACCAACAACCTCAAAAGTACCACCACGTTTTTTAAATAACTCTTGATAATTGTTGAGGTTTTCCATAACAGTATGGTCAACAAACTTACAAAGAGAAAAATCTACAACGACATCTTCATTTTCTGGAATGGCATTAATTTTTTCCTTTAACTTATAATAGTTTAAAAAACTACAAAAGTGCTTTATACTTAAATAGTAATTGTTTTCATCATTTACTTCTTTATACATTAAAACGTTTGGTTTTAACACGTTTTTTGCAAACAAACCAAAGTTTTTGTTTATAACCACATGGATAATAAAAGTAACTAAAACTCCAGATATTATACCTGTTATTAATCCAATTTTTAAGGTTACTAAAAGTGTAACAAAAAAGATAATAAGCTGCTCTTTACCAATAGAAAATATATTACGAATAGTGCTAGGCGAAGCTAGTTTATAACCTGTATATACTAAAATAGCCATTAATGCAGGAAGCGGTATTCTAGTTAATTGTGAGCTAAATAATACAATAAATATGACTAGAAATGTAGCATGAAAAAAGTTAGAAGAACGGTTACTTCCCCCGTTATTTACATTTACAGAGCTCCGCGCTATTACAGTAACAACATTTAGTCCGCCTAAAAAACCACTACCTACAGTTGCTAGCCCTAACGCTTTTAAATCGCGATTAACATTAGAACGTCGTTTTTCTGGATCTAATTTATCTACTGCTTTTATACTTAATAACGATTCTATACTTGCTATAAGGGTTAAAGCTAAAACGCTTGTCCAAAACGGAAACGATCCTATTTTACTAAAATTAACCGAAGGTAATTGTGCTATAATTTCTGAGAATTCTGGTATGCCCGAAATCATGTAACTAATATCTATAGGGTTCTTTTCATGTGCTACTAATTCAAAATAATAACTAAAGGCTATAGACAGAATAACAATCCACATTGGAGCAGGAATTAGCTGCAAATATTTATTTCTAATTTTTGAATAAAATATCATTATAGCAAAACTTAAAACACCAGCAATGGCAGCATAAATAAGCCCTGTGTTGTCATAATGTATAGCATCGTTAATAGTATACGGAATCTCTAAAAGGTAATCTATAGTGTCTTCTCGCTTTATACGATGCGCTAACATGATATGAAATTGTTTCCCTAAAATAATTAAACCAATAGCAGCCAACATGCCTTGAATTGCAGAAGATGGAAAAAAATCTGCTAACTTGCCTAGTCGCAAAAAACCAAGAAGCATTAGTAAACCGCCAGAACATATAATAGCAGCATATGCACTTTCTATACCTAGAGTTGTTATAGCTATTAACAGTACTCCAACTAAACCATTACCTGGTCCAGCAATAGTTACATGGCTACCTCCTAAAATAGATACAACAAAACCACCAATTACCGCCGCTATTATTCCTGAAATTGGAGGAGCATCACTTGCCATAGCTAAGCCCAAACCTAGAGGTAAAGCAATAAGACTTACAACAAAACCAGAAAAAATATTTTTGGGTAATGCTTTAAAAAACTGAGCTATATTATCCTTTTTTGGGCTCATTGAATAATTAGAACATCGGTTGGTAATTCGGTTAAAATATGTTCAATATCATGTGGAAATAGACGATCCCAAAAAGTCATTTTTGTTGGTGCATTCATAATTAATAAATCGGCACGAGAAATTTGTGCATAATGCCCAATAGAGTAACCCTGTTTTCCAAAAATGGGCTGTGATTTTATTGCTATATTTTTTGTGTATGTTTCAGGAATGTGTGCAATAATTTCTTTAATACGTGTTTCTTCCCTTAATTTTAATCGTTCTTTGAAAATAGTAGCCTTCCGTAATGATTTGTCATCATCTACTTTTATAGCAACTTCATTTTGTTTTATCTCTTCAACTATAGTAATACGATCTGCACGTAATTGCTTGGCAACATAAAAAGCAGTGGCTATGGTTTGTTCCGTTTTTGGGTCTTTTAAACCATTAACTACAATATGTTGACAAGATACTCTTTCTATAGAAGGTTTAATTAATAATAAAATCGAGCATTTAGCACGTCTAGTAATTTTTCTAGCAATGGAGCCTACGTAGTATTTTAAAAAGTTTTCTCGCTGTAAGGCACCAAGCACTAATAAGTCTATTTTTTTTTCTTCAGAAATAGATAAAATAACATTAACGGGGTCACCTGTTTTAAAAACGACCTCATAATCTATGTAACTAAAATTATCTAAGATAATTTTTAAAGCCTCTGTTTTTTCTTGAGAAGCTGGACCAACATGAATTAATATTAATTTAGAATTAAAAAACTGTGATAAACGAGCTACCTCAAAAAGGTTTGCTTTTAAGTTTGGTGAAAATGCTACACCAATGCCAATACTTTTAAAAGGTTTTAAAGTCACGTATTTTAAATTCAGAAAAATTGAAAGATAACATTTTTTTTAATTTAAAAAAACTTTGAAACAGACCATATTTAAAGATTTTAAGGTTTATTTTTAGCTCAATAAAATAAAGGTAATATTAATTAAATTATTTATTTTCACATAAAACGTTTTATATGTTAGAGTTAGCAGGAATAATTATACTAGGTATTTTAGCACAGTGGGTTGCATGGAAGTTTAAAATACCAGCTATTTTACCATTAATATTAATAGGTTTACTTGTAGGGCCTATAGCTGCAGAATTTTTAAGCGAAGATGGTAGTAAATGGATAGAACCCGTTTGGACAGGCGAAAAAGGATTGTTTCCGGGAGAAAGCTTGTATTATTTTGTATCGTTAGCTATTAGTATTATTTTATTTGAAGGAGGCTTAACACTCAAGAGATCTGAGATTAAAACCGTAGGCCCCGTAATTACAAAGTTAATTACTCTAGGATCTGCTATAACATTCTTTGGAGCAGGACTTATAGCACATTTTACCTTTGGTTTAAGTTGGGAGTTATCCTTTTTATTTTCAGGATTAATTATAGTAACAGGACCAACGGTAATTACACCTATTCTTAGAAATATTCCATTAAAAAAAGACATCTCTACTGTGTTAAAATGGGAAGGTATTTTAATAGACCCTATAGGAGCTTTAGTGGCAGTACTGGTTTTCGAGTTTATAAGTGTAGAGGGCGATAGTGGCTTTACTAAAACAGCATTAATAGAGTTTGGCAAAATTATACTTTTTGGGACTACTTTTGGTTTTACATTTGCGCACGCATTGGCTTACGCTATTAATAAAAAGTTTATTCCGCACTACCTTTTAAATGTTGTATCACTTTCTGCTGTATTGTTAGTATTTGTTGAGTCAGAAATCTTTGCACATGAGTCTGGTTTATTGGCAGTAGTTGTTATGGGAATGGTGTTAGGAAATGGAAAATTAGAGAACTTAAAAGAACTATTATATTTTAAAGAATCTTTAAGTGTTTTATTAATTTCTATACTTTTTATATTACTATCCGCAAATATTAATTTTGATGATTTGCTATTATTATATAATTGGAAAACAGCAGTACTATTTGTTTTAGTTGTATTTATTGTACGACCCTTGGCTGTTTTTCTCAGCACTGCAAACTCTAAGCTTAAAGTAAACGAAAAGTTATTTATTAGCTGGGTAGGACCAAGAGGGATTGTGGCTGCAGGAATTGCTTCGCTGTTTGGTAGTAAACTAATGAAACAAGGCGTAGAAGGAGCAGAATATATTACCCCATTAGTATTTATGATTGTTTTAGGAACAGTTTTACTTAATGCTACAACTGCTAGATTGTTTGCAAAGTTAGTAGGTGTCTTTTTAACAAAATCTGATGGTATTTTAATTGTAGGAGCATCAAAAGTTTCTCGCTTATTAGGACATTATTTAGAGTCTAATGGTAGACACGTTGTATTAATAGATAGTAATCAAAATAACATAAATAAAGCCAAAGAATTGGGCTTAGAAGCCATAAATACTAATATCTATTCAGACACTTTATTAGATAATATAGAACTTAGTGATATGGGTTACTTAATGGCCTTAACAGGAAATGCAGACATTAATAAATATGCAATTAACAAGTTTAGTAAGCAGTTCGGGGAGAATGGGTCGTTTAGATTAGTTTCTGTTGATGAAATGCAAGATGAAAACAATAACCCAAAGGAAGGTTTGTTTTCGCATACAGATGATTTTAATACGTTAACAAATGCTACAAGAAAATACCCTAGCATTCAGGAAATAGAAATAAGAGATAAAGATCATTATAATAGTTTAATAGAGATAACTAATAAAAATAAAGATATTATTCCGTTATTTATTAAAGATAAAGAAGGAGAGTTAACTATTATATCATCTCATAGTAAAACTATGGAAATTGGAGATGAAAAGACCTTAGTATATTTAGGTAAACCTTTTGATGTTGAAGTTGTAGAGTCGGAAATGGACTAGAGCTGCGCCTATTTTGAATAAAAAATGCCTTTAATAAATTATTAAAGGCATTTTTTATTTTTCTAAAAAGTATACTAGTCGTTAAGCTTTAATACAGCCATAAATGCTTGTTGAGGTATTTCTACATTACCAACTTGTCGCATACGTTTTTTTCCTTTTTTCTGTTTTTCTAATAACTTTCTTTTACGAGAAATGTCTCCACCATAACATTTAGCCGTTACATCTTTACGTAATGCTTTTATGGTTTCTCTAGAAATAATTTTTGCCCCAATAGCTGCTTGTACAGGAATATCAAACTGTTGTCTAGGAATAAGTTCTTTTAACTTCTCGCACATTTTCTTACCAATTTGTTGCGCATTATCGGCATGAATTAATGCAGACAAAGCATCTACAGGTTGTGCATTTAACAGGACATCTAATCGTACTAATTTAGACACTCGCATACCTATTGGCGAATAATCAAAAGAAGCATAACCCTTTGAAACCGTTTTTAATCTATCATAAAAATCAAAAACAATTTCAGCCAAAGGCATATCGAATGTTAACTCCACACGTTCTGGTGTTAAATACGTTTGATTAGTAATCATCCCTCGTTTTTCTATACACAAACTCATAACATTACCAACAAAATCTGCTTTAGTAATTATGGTGGCTTTTATATACGGTTCTTCAACACGGTTAATAGTCGTTGGTTCTGGTAAATCACTTGGGTTGTTTACTGTAAAAGGAACATCGGGTTCTTTATTAGTATAAGCAAAGTATGATACGTTAGGCACTGTTGTTATTACAGTCATATCAAACTCTCGCTCTAAACGCTCTTGAATAATTTCCATGTGTAGCATCCCTAAAAAACCACAACGAAAACCAAAACCTAATGCAGCAGAGCTTTCTGGCTGAAATACTAAAGACGCATCATTTAATTGAAGCTTTTCCATAGAACTTCTAAGCTCTTCATAATCTTCAGTATCTACAGGATAAATACCAGCAAATACCATAGGTTTTACATCTTCAAAACCTTCAACAATATTAGTTGTTGGGTTTGCAAAATCTGTAATAGTATCTCCAACCTTAACTTCTTTGGCGGTTTTAATACCAGTAATTAAATACCCTACATCTCCAGCCTTTACACTTTGTTTTGCAACTTGATTAAGCTTTAAAGTACCAACTTCGTCAGCAAAATACTCTTTATCTGTAGCAACAAATTTTATTTTTTGCCCTTTTTTGATTTCTCCATTAAAGACTCTAAAATAAGTTTCAATACCTCTAAAAGTATTATAAACCGAATCGAAAATTAAAGCTTGTAAAGGAGCTTCAGGATCTCCCTCTGGAGCAGGAATACGTTCTATAATTGCTTTTAATATATTATCTACACCAAACCCTGTTTTTCCACTAGCGTGTATTACTTCGCTAGGGTCGCAACCTAATAAATCCACAATGTCATCGGTTACTTCCTCTGGGTTAGCACTAGGTAAATCTACTTTATTAAGTACAGGAATAATCTCTAAATCATTTTCTAAAGCCAAGTATAGGTTAGAAATGGTTTGCGCTTGAATGCTTTGTGCAGCATCTACAATTAATAAAGCACCTTCGCAGGCCGCAATAGATCTAGACACTTCGTAAGAGAAATCCACGTGACCAGGTGTATCAATTAAGTTTAAAATATACTCTTGGCCTTCATAAATATATTCCATTTGTATGGCATGCGATTTAATGGTAATACCACGTTCGCGCTCTAAATCCATACTATCTAAAAGTTGATCTTGTTTTTCACGAGCAGTTACAGCACCTGTATAATCAAGTAAACGATCTGCTAACGTACTTTTTCCGTGATCGATGTGTGCAATAATGCAAAAATTTCTAATGTTCTTCATAGTCTAAAATCTTCCCATGTGTAAGATGTTGCAAATATAGAGTATTTATTAAGTTTTTCTTGAATTTTATTTAGGGAGCAGCTCCTTTAAATTTACGGTTTTTACCGTAATAATAAGTGATAAACAAATACTATCTTGCGAAGCAAATAAAAGTTATATTTTTTGAAGTATTCTCTGTACATCTTTTTACTGTTTTGGTCTACAGTAATATTTGCTCAAGACCTTACTATTTCTGGGGTTTTACTAGACGAACAAAATAGGCCAATTCCTTATGCCAATATTCTGTGTTTTGAAGTTGTTAACTTAGAGGTTAACCAGTTAAAAGGAATGTCTTCAAATGATGAAGGTCTCTATAAATTTGAAGGGTTAAAACCAGGGAAATATATAATAAAGGCCTCTTTTTTAGGATATGAAACAGGAGAAAGTACCTTAGAGTTGTTTAAAAATACTAGTTTAGATCCTATTATTTTAAAAGCCACTACAGAAAATATAGGAGAGGTTGTAATAACTGCCAAACGCCCAACTTTAAAAAAAGAATCAGATCGTTTAATTTTTAATATCGCTAACACATCGTTAAGTGAAGGCTCTATTTTAGAAGTATTAAAACGTACACCAGGTGTTTTAATTTTTGATAATGAAATTTCTGTTAAAAATACAACACCTACGATATATATTAATAACAGAAAGGTAAATTTATCATCTAGTGAATTAACACAACTATTAGAAAACTCATCGGCAAATAGTATTCAAAAAATAGAAGTTATTACTAACCCTTCTGCAAGGTATGATGCAGATAATGGTGCTGTATTAAATATAGTAATGCTTAAAAATTTAATTACGGGATATAGAGGTAATGTTTTTGCAAATTTCAGGCAAGGTGTTTTTCCTAGATATAATGCTGGAATAAGTCAGTTTTATAAAACTAAAAAAGTGAGTCTTAACGCTAACTATAGTGCTTCAAAAAATAAAATTAACAGAAATAACGAAGAAAAAGTTAATTACTTAGATGCTAATAATAATATTAATGAGCGTTGGGATTCTAGGTTAAACAGGAATACATGGTCTGAAACTCATAATTTAAACTTTAATTTCGATTATTTAATAAACGATAAAAACACATTGAGTTTAAGCTCGAATCTTTTGTTTTTACCCTATTTTAAATATTTAACAAATGGAGAATCGATAATTTTTGATGCTAACGATGCCATAGACTTTCGGTTCGATTCACATAACCTATCTAGAGATAAAAAACATAATCTAGGTTTCGATTTAGACTTTGTGCATAAACTTAATAGTAAATCTACATTATCTATTAATAGTCATCTTACGGCATACGATTACGATAGAGACCAGATGGTAAATAGTAATTATTTTGATGCAAACAATGCCTTTGATTTTAGAACTATTTTTAGAACGAATAGTAATCAAAATACAGACATTTTTACGACACAAATAGATTATGATTTGTCTTTAGAAAATAAGGCATCCTTTAGTGCTGGGCTTAAATCGTCTAACATAAAAACAAAGAGCGATATAGTACAATTGGATATAGACCCTAATACAGGAGAGCAAACATTAAATGTAAATAACACGAATGATTATAGTTATAAAGAATCTATTTTTGCTGGCTATATTAGTTTTGATAAACGATGGGAGGCATGGCGTTTTTCTGCAGGATTAAGAGCAGAACACACCCACATTGAAGGAAAATCTGTGCATACTAGCGAAAAGAATAATCAGGATTATTTAGAGCTGTTTCCAACCTTGAATATAAGCCATCAAGTGTCTGACCAAACAACTGTTTATACTAATTTTAAAAGAAGTATAGGGAGACCTAGTTATAAATCTTTAAACCCGTTTAATTTCTTTTTAAATGATAATACAATTGTTTCAGGAAACCCAACACTAC
Organism: Pontimicrobium sp. MEBiC06410; assembly: GCF_053601615.1. Taxonomy (NCBI): domain Bacteria; kingdom Pseudomonadati; phylum Bacteroidota; class Flavobacteriia; order Flavobacteriales; family Flavobacteriaceae; genus Pontimicrobium; species Pontimicrobium sp. MEBiC06410. The sequence continues at coordinate 230,591 of NZ_JBSHNT010000162.1, read as the reverse complement.
AACCTACTTTTACTAATAGAGTGTTAATAGGAACTACGGTTTCAGATTACAATATTGAATTGTATTATAAGGATACAAAATCGAATATTTTTGAGTTGCCATTGCAAAATAATACAGACAACATTATTATTTACTCTCCAATAAACTTAAATAAGACAAGAGAGTTTGGGTTAGATTTTACAACATCGTTTGATTTAAAAGAAAACTGGTCGGTGTACTTATATACCTCTATATATAATATACAAGATGAAACGGTTTTTAATAATAATGCTATAAAAGCAGATCAATGGACCAATTATACAACCTTAAGTAATAGCCTTTCTTTTTTAAAGGATAAAAGCTTGAGTCTAGATTTTGGATTAACATACATTAGTAAAAATCAAAGTGGATTTAGAAGAGTCGCTCCAAGATTAATTTCAGACTTATCCGTTAAAAAGAAAATATTTAATAAAAAAGGAACACTCTCTTTAGCAGTAAACGATTTATTTAATATGCAGGATTTTGAAATTATTTCTAAATATGCTAATCAGGATAACTTTAATTTTAGAGATTTAGACAATCGTTATATTAGATTAGGATTTAGCTATAAATTTGGCAATACAACTTTAAAAACTAACCAACGCACAAAATCGTCAAGCGAGCGTAATCGTTTAAATAATTAATCTTGCCATTCGGCTATAAATAAATTAGTATCGCGCCCGCCACCATTATGTCTATTAGATGAAAAGGCTAATTTTTTACCATCGTTAGAAAACACAGGAAAAGCATCAAAGGTTTCGCCATGCGTTACACGCTCTAAGTTTTTACCGTCTGTATCTATAAGATAAAGGTTAAAAGGGAAACCACGCTCTGCTTCAAAATTAGAAGAGAATAATATCTTTTTCCCAGAAGGGTGAAAAAACGGACTCCAATTAGCATTGCCTAAATCTGTAAGTTGTCTTAAGTTGCTTCCATCTGCATTACATATATATAACTCCATTTCTGTTGGTTCTACCAAACCTTCGGCCAATAAATCTTTATAATCTTTAATTTCTTCTTCTGTTTTAGGGCGAGAAGAACGGAAAATTAACTGTGTGCCATCTGGAGAGAAAAATGCACCACCATCGTAACCCAATTCGTTAGTTATTTGTTTAACATCGCTACCATCTATATTCATAGTGTATAGCTCTAAATCGCCACTTCTAGTTGAGGTAAATACAATTTTGTCTCCCTTAGGAGATACCGTTGGTTCGGCATCATAACCAATCTCGTTAGTTAATTGCTTAACGATATTACCTTGTAAATCTGCAACAAAAATGTCGTAAGAATCATAAATTGGCCAAATATACTTTCCGTTTTTACGCAACGGTGTGTCTGGACATTCCTCTGCGCCTAAATGTGTAGAAGCGTAAATAATATGTTTGTTATCTGGTAAAAAATAAGCACAAGTAGTACGCCCTTTTCCTGTACTAATCATTGGAGGAATGCTACCATTAAAGGTTTCATCTGCATTCATTAAAAACATTTGGTCGCAACCTACATTCCATTTTTCGTTATTAGATTGAAACACTAACTGTTTATCATCAAAACTCCAATACGCTTCAGCATTATCTCCACCAAATGTTACTTGACGTAAGTCTTTAAAATGTTTTTCTTCTGGATATATTAACGGGTTTTTTGTTACAGGAGTTTCTGCCACAGGGGTTGTAGTTTCGTTTTTCTTTTCTTCTTTACAAGAAAAAAAGGCTATAGAGATAAATAAAAAGTAAGTAAATCGCATGCTAAGTATATATAATAATTAATGCCTAATTTTGTGTAAAATTAATACTTCTTAAAATGAAATACGCTATAGCTTCCTTTTTTTTAATGTTTTTAATCAGTTGTACAACAGAAAGTAAGCGTGTTGTAAGTATAAAAGATGATGTTGCTTACTTAGCATCTGATGCTTTAGAGGGACGACAAACCGGAAGCAATGGGGAACAGAAAGCTGCCAAATACATTTCGGAACGTTTTAAAGACTTAGGGTTGCTACCTAAAGGAACTGATAATTATTTTCAAACTTTTTCTTTTAGACCTAAAACAGATCCACATCAAGCAGTAAACTATACTGTAAAAGACGGAGATAGTACTATTACAGGAACCAATGTTATTGGTTATATAAATAATAAAGCTGAGCATACTATTATTATTGGAGCGCATTACGACCATTTAGGTTTGGGAGCTGAAGGATCTTTGCACAGAGGAGAAACCGCAATCCATAATGGAGCAGACGATAATGCCAGCGGTGTTGCAGTATTATTAAATTTAGCGAGTAAATTAAAAGGTGTAAATACTAAAAACAATTATTTGTTTATGGCGTTTTCTGGAGAAGAAATGGGCTTATTGGGCTCTAATTATTTTGTAAAGAACCCAACAATAGATACTAAAAAAGTCAATTATATGATTAATATGGATATGGTTGGCCGCTTAAAACAAGACAGTACCTTAGCTGTTTATGGCGTTGGGACTTCTCCAATACTAAAACAAACGCTTAAAGCACATAATACTAGTTTTAAATTAGTACAAAAAGAATCTGGCGTTGGCCCAAGTGACCATACCTCATTTTACAATGCAGATATTCCTGTACTTCACTTTTTTACAGGACAACATGAAGATTACCACAAACCAGGAGATGATGTAGAAAAGCTTAATTATGAGGGGATGCAAACCATTTCTAATTATATTTTTGAAGTTATTACCGATTTAGATAATAACGGAAAACTACCATTTAGAGCGACTAAAAATGAAAGTGATGCCGTACCTAAATTTGAAGTAGGTTTAGGCGTTACACCAGATTATTTATTTGATGGTAAAGGTATGCGAATAGATGGTACTAGAGCAGATACGCCAGCAACCAATGCAGGTATACAAAAAGGAGATATTGTAATTAAAATGGGAGATAGTGACATCTTGGACATGATGAGTTATATGAAAGCATTATCTACTTATAAAAAAGGTGATACTACCAAAGTTGTTGTGAATAGAAATGGAGAAGAGGTTGAAGTTGAGGTAACATTTTAAGTCATTATTACATGATAAAAACCCAAAACGACTTTATTAATAAAATTCACTTAATAATTTCATTATTAATTGTTGTTCCTGTGGCTTTCGTTTATGGATTTAATCCAGACTTGTCCTTTGATATGCAATTGGAAACCATAGACGAACATAATTTTTATAAAGCCATAATGGGGCTCTATTTAGGTTGTTCTACACTTTGGTGTTTAGGACTGTTTAAAGCAACTTGTTTTAAAACCGCCATTACTACCAATATTGTATTTATGTTAGGTTTAGGTTTTGGTAGAGTCGTGAGTATTTTATTAGATGGCATCCCAACATTTGGTTATGTTTTTGGAACTGCTGCCGAATTATTTCTTGGTATTTACGGTTTGTGGGTTTTAAAACGTATTAATAACCAGCTAATATAGTACCACAAATACCCAAGCTAATTAATAAATAGACCACACCTAAAATCCAAAATATTTTAGCAGCTTTCTTTTTATTTTTAACACCCAATATTATGGCAACAATAAATAGCACAATAGCTGGACCAAACATAATAAGCCCTATTAATACAAATATGCCGTCTAAATTTCCTACTTCTAAAAATGTCATAATTATTACGTTTATTACATCATATTACCATAAATATTTGCTCTTTTTATAAATTAATTTATTCTAAAATCTAATAATAAAGTACCACAAACACCTAAGCCTACTATTAAATAGACAACACCTAAGATATAAAATAATTTTGCTCTGTCTTTATTGTTATTCGCTTTTACTGTATTGCCTAACACAAACAAAAAGAAAACAGGTAATATTAATACTAAAAGTGTAATTAATAATATTCCCATATTACAGTTCGTTTCTTAATACTTCTAAATGTTGTTTTTTGTCATCTCTGTAAAAAAGATTCATAGTTTCAAAAGGGATAATTTTATTATCCTTATCTACAATATGCACACATGATTTTTTTATGGCTCTAACATCAAAATTATAAGCATCTATAAATTGCATAATAATAACTCTAAATAAATTATCGTAACCTAAATTAGGTGCATCTATATTAGGTAAACAACACATAATGGACTTTAGGTTTTCTTCAGCAACTTCTACAGAATTACCTGTGCTAAATAATTCTATCATTTTACCATGTAAGGATTCGTCTTGCTCGTAAATAATGGTGTTTTTACTATTATCTAATAAATCTGTTGGGTTTATATATCGCGTTAACGGAAATACCTCCCCGCCTAATTTGAGTGCATAGCCCATAACTAAAGCATCAGGATTACAAGGTACAGGAATTAAATCGTCGCTATTAAAAACAGACGTTTGTTCCATAATTTTTCGGCGTACCTCTGTTAATGTCATTCTATCTGTTTCAGGATTAAAATGCTCTAAACGCCCAGCAATTTGTGTAGGCTGAAGTGTTACACCACGTACACATTTTTGCAGTAATGCATAATCGATAATTTTTCCTATTTCATGGTCGTTTAATCCTTTTTGAAGCGTAACGACCAAAGTTGTAGATAAGTTAACGGCATTTAAATTAGCAATAGCTTGTTCTCTAATAGTATTTAAATCGGCACCACGCAATTCACGAAGCACACTGTTTTCAAAAGAATCAAATTGTAAATAAATCTCGAAATCGGGAGCATAGGTTTTTAAACGCTCGGCGAATCCTTCTTCTTTAGCAATTTTAATCCCATTAGTATTCAGCATTAAATGCCGTATAGGAAGCGATTTTGCATAATCTAATATCTCAAAAAACTGCGGGTGAATCGTTGGCTCACCACCGCTAATTTGTACAACGTCGGGTTCTTTTTCGTTAGCTACAATAGTATCTAACATGGTTTTAATTTCGTCTAAAGTACGATGCCTTCCGTAGGTTGGAGAAGACCCCGCATAACAGGTTGGACATGTTAAATTACAGCGATCGGTAACTTCTACAACTGTTAAGCAAGAGTGCTGTTCGTGGTCTGGGCACAAACCACAATCGTATGGACAACCGTAATCTGTTTTTGTATTAAATGTATATGGTGTTTCGCTTGGCTTATTATAGTTTCTTATGTTTTTATAATACTCTATATCATCTGCAACAAGTACTTTAGAATTTCCGTGTTCTTTACAACGTTTAAGCATGTAAACATTACCGTTTTCGAAAACGATTTTGGCATCTACACGACGCAAACATTCTGGACATAAACTTAATGTAAAATCGTAATAAGTATATTTTCTAACGGGCATGATTTAAGCGTTTTAAAAGGGTTTTATTATAATACAGGATACAAATTATGCATAAAAGTTGAATAGTACTTAACCCTAATACGTAAAATACATTAGGTTTTAAGAACTCTATAAAAAACCGGAAACCAAAATAGAGAATCATGAACCATTTAAATAGTTCACCATTTTCTAAAACAACAGTCTTTTTTAACTGCTTTAAACTGAAAAACAAAACTATTAAAAACAATAACTCGTATAACGCAACGGGATGTCGTAAAATACCATCACCTAAATCCATTGCAGTAAAAAAGTGAGATTGTTTTCCGTAGGTAAATTCGTTAATTCCAGAAAGGAAACAACCTATACGGCCAATAAAAATACCAAGGATAATAGGAAAGACAAATAAGTCTCCAGATGAGGTACGTTCTCCAATAATTTTTTTAGCAATTTCTACACCTAATAAACCGCCAAAAAGCCCTCCCATTATGGTTTTAGTATTAAGTAATTGAATGAGGTTTTCTTGAGAAAATTCTGCTAACGGGTTTTCTAATAAACCAACTAATCTAGAACCAATTAATGCGCCAATAGCTGCACCTAAAATAATAGATAATCTGTTGGACGATGTTATACTATCATCTGTGTTTTTTCGGATGTAAACATAATATCTAAAGGCTATAAAAAAGGCAGCATACTCTAAAATGAGATGAATATTGATGTTGTAGCCAAAAAGATGAGGTTCAAAAGGAATGTTCAAACAGTATTATTTTAATTCTAAAAATACAATAATTGCTCTGAGAATAATTGATTTACATAAAAAACTGTAATTTTGCACTTCAAAAAAAGAATACTTTGGTAAAAATAGATAACATAGAACTACCAGATTTTCCGTTGCTTTTAGCACCTATGGAAGATGTAAGCGATCCACCTTTTCGAGCATTATGTAAAGAGCAAGGTGCCGATGTAGTATATACAGAATTTATTTCTAGCGAAGGTTTAATACGTGATGCTGCAAAGAGTGTTATTAAGTTAGATATCTACGAGAAAGAGCGTCCTGTAGGAATTCAAATTTTTGGAGCTAATTTAGACAGTATGCTGCAAACTGTAGATATTGTAGAGCGCTCTAAGCCAGATATTATCGATATTAATTTTGGATGCCCTGTAAAAAAAGTAGTGTCTAAAGGTGCTGGCGCAGGTATTTTAAAAGATATCGATTTAATGGTTTCGCTAACAGAGGCGATGGTAAAGCGTACACATTTACCAATTACAGTAAAAACACGTTTAGGTTGGGATCACGATTCTATAAAAATTGTTGAGGTAGCCGAGCGTTTACAAGATGTAGGTTGTAAAGCCATTGCAATACACGGACGTACACGTGCGCAAATGTACAAGGGTGATGCCAATTGGAAGCCAATTGCTGAAGTAAAAAATAACCAAAGAATGCATATTCCTGTATTTGGAAATGGTGATGTTACCAGCCCAGAGCGTGCTATGGAAATGCGTGATGTTTACGGACTAGATGGTTGTATGATTGGTCGTGCTACTATTGGAAACCCGTGGTTTTTTAAACAAGTAAAACACTTTTTTGAAACAGGAGAACACTTAACACCTATTACCATAGAAGAGCGAGTTGATGCTGCAAGACGTCATTTACAAATGGCTATAGATTGGAAAGGCGAAATTCTTGGGGTTTTAGAAACTAGAAGACATTATACTAATTACTTTAAGGGGATTCCGCATTTTAAAGAATACCGAACTAAAATGGTAACGAGTGATGATTCTAAAGATGTGTTTAATGCTTTTGATGCTGTTTTAAGAGATTTTTCAGATTATCAATTCGATAAGAATCCGTTTCAAGTACAATAATTACTCTGTTTTTAACATACTTTCTGAAATTCTTACCGAAGCAAGTTTTGAAGCTATAATACCCAAAACAGTTATTGTAATAAAAACAAGGAAGCAATTTTCTACGCTTAAAGCCATTGGGTAAGGTAATTTTTGTGTAATCATAACTAAAGAGAATTGTTGTTGTAATACAACAACTATACATCCAATAATTAACCCCACGATAGTTCCTAAAACAGTCATAGTAATACCTTGAAAAAAGAAAATACGGCGAATATTTTGTAGTGTAGTTCCCATACTAAATAGAGTGTTCAAGGTTTTCTTTTTATCTAAAATCATCATAATAAGCGAACCTATAACATTAAAAATTAAGATGATTGAAACTAAAGTTAGTATTAAGTAAACAGCTAAATGCTCTGTATTAAGCATTTTGTATAAAGCATCGTTTAACTGAGTTCTATTTTTTATACTAATAGTGTTACCTAAGATAGATTGTATTTGTGAACGTACAGTTTCCTCATTGGCATTTTCATCAAGTTTAAATTCAATACCAGTAATTTCGTTTTTATCGAAGCTTAATAGCTCTTGAGCAAAATCTATAGAAGAATAAATATAAGAATCGTTAAGCTTTTCATTTACATCAAAAATACCAACATTTACACTATTTAATTGTTTAAAGGCTTGTTTCTGGGAAGTAATTTGTCCTTTTCCAGGTTTAGGCACAAATAACGAGACGCTTTTACCATAGTCTAAAACACCAATAGATAATATATTGGCAACACCATAACCCGATACAATTTGGTTTGTTTTTGGAGTTAACCAACTACCATTACGAATTATAGAATCTACAACATTGACTGTACTGTAATTTTCGTCAACCCCTTTTATGTAAGCAGGGTGTTTATTCTCGTCGAAAGACACTAAAACACGTTCTTCAATTACTTTAGAGAAAACTGTAACTCCTTCAATAGTATTAAGTTTTTGGTCTTGTTCAGCGGTGGTTGTAAATGATTTTCCTATAACAGTCTCAACTTTTAAGTCGGGATCTATAATTGTAGAAAACTCTAAAGTAAAATCCTTTAATCCTGCAAAACCAGAGAGTACAACAAGTAAAGAAGCAGAGCCTAACACAATACCAATAATAGCTAAGTAGGTAATAAAATTAATGGCATTATTACTGCTCTTAGAGCGTAAATAACGTTTGGCGATGTAATAGGATACATTCATAAACTATAATATTATAAAAAAATAATGAGATTATAAATGTTGTTCATGTATTGTACAGTAAAAATTGTAGAGTATAATTATGATTTTTTACGTTTACCTAATAAATCAGGATCATTTATAGGGTTGTCTTTTCCTTTTAAAGATTGTTCAATTTTATCAATGTATTCTAAAGAATCATCAACAAAAAACTGAAGTTGAGGCATGCGTCGTAATTGGTTTTTAGTACGTTGTGCTAATTCATGTCTAATAAAGGGTTGATTAGATTTAATACCTTCAACCAATTCTTGTGCTTTATTATTAGGGAAAATACTTAAATATACTTTTGCCATAGATAAATCTACGGTGACAGATACTTTAGAAACCGATATAATAACACCTCGCATACCACCTTGTGTAGCAGCACCTTGTAAAATGTCTACTAAATCGCGTTGCAATACCGAAGCAATTTTTTTTTGTCTTTGACTTTCTTCCATCTTCATTAAAATTTATAAATCATTGTATCGTAATGGTCTATTTTTAAGTACAATGACTCTATTAAGAAACAAGTTCTTAGGTTTTTATAGTGCAAAAATAGACGTTATTTAAAGATTATCTTACTTTTGAAGGCAAAATTCGTACCTTAAAAAGGAAAGAGGTCTGTTTTTAATGAAAAATGAATAGTAAAAAGAGAATAAAAAATATATAATAATTAAGATTTCTGTCTTCACGGAAATGAAAATAAAATTTTCAATGAATAAAATTGAACATATAGGGATCGCTGTAAAGAGTTTAGAAAATTCGAACGAGTTGTTTGCAAAACTCTTTGGAGAACCACATTATAAGGTAGAAGAAGTGGCTAGCGAAGGTGTAAATACTTCTTTTTTTAAAGTTGGTGAAAATAAAATTGAATTATTAGAAGCTACTAAAGCAGATAGCCCAATAGCTAAATTTATAGAGAAAAAAGGAGAAGGTATTCACCATATTGCCTTCGATGTAGACGATATAGTCTCTGAAATAGAGCGACTTAAAGGAGAAGGGTTTATCGTGTTAAACGAAAAACCAAAGCATGGAGCAGACAATAAATTGGTTGCTTTTTTACACCCAAAATCATCAAATGGAGTATTAATTGAGCTATGCCAAGAAATAAAGCAATAATTTTTCTTGCTCGTAATTAAAATAAGTAGTAATATTGCACTCCGATTTCGGTCCCATAGCTCAGTTGGTTAGAGCACCTGACTCATAATCAGGTGGTCCTTGGTTCGAGCCCAAGTGGGACCACTTAGAAATTGTAAAGCCTTTCAAGTAATTGAAAGGCTTTTTTAGTTTTTTAGAAGCTTTTAAGTACATAAAGTATAATAAGTAATAGATCCTCTATAAATTCATTAAATACAAGACCAAATCGTCTTTAGAGTCTAGATTTAATTTTTTTCTAACACGACCTCTAATGCCTTGTACAGTTCTGTGAGAGATACCGAGCATGATTGCAATTTCTTTAGAAGTTAAATTCATACGAATGTAAGCGCAATAGCGAATGTCTTTAGAGGTAAGGTTTGGCGCAACTTCGTTTAGCTTTTTAAAGAATCCTTCGTGTACTTTATCAAAATGAAGCTTAAAGTTTGTCCAATCCTCATTTTTATTTAATTGTTCCTGTAAATTAGTTTTTAATTCGTCGTTAGAACGGTCTATATTATCAATAACATTGGTTAGTAGTTGTGCTTTTTCGTATTGGTGTAGAAATAAGTCTGCGAGTTCTTTATTTTTCAATTGTACTTCGAACTCTAGATTTTTAATTTCAATCTTATTAATTTTATTCTTTTTATTGTTTAACTCTGTAGCTATTTTTGAAGCTTTTAGTTTCGATTTAGAATAAAGTAATAATAATATTAAAGCGCCTATAAACACAATGCCGATAGAGATAACTAACCAGCTTTGTTTTTTAGAGTACTCTTCATTTTTTTTAGCAGTTACAATTTCTAAGTTTTTTTTCTCTAATTCGTAAGTTATTTTTAGTGCGTTTAATTGTTTGCTTGATGTTTCGTTAAAAATAGAGTCGTTAAGTTCTGTATATTGTTTATAATATTCTAAACTTTGTATATAGTTTTTCTTGTGTTCTTCTAGCTTGCTTAAAAACGAATAAATAAGCGATGTTGTTTCCAGATCGTTAGCTTGGTTTGCTAAAGCCATTGCCTTATTTAAGTAGTGTTTAGCTTTTATAGGCTCATTTTTTTCAATATAAATAGCTCCTGCAGTCATACTATTTTCCATAATATCACGTGAGGTTGCTAACTCTTTATCTATTTCTGCAATAGAATCTGCTTTAGCAATAAATAATAATGCTTGGTTGTAGTTTTCGGTTTGGTAATAATACTCCCCCATAGTGGAGTAGGCATACATTAATTGTAACGTATTGTTTTCTTTTGTAGCAATATCAATACCTTTTAAAATGTATTTATAAGCTTCTTTATAATTATCTAAATCCATAAAGATATAAGACAATTCTATATTCGATTTCGCTCTTAGCGACTCGTCATGCGCCGTATATTCATTTGCCTGTAATAAAAACTCTAGGGCTTTGTAGGTGCTTCCTAATTGCTCTTCGTCTGCAGCTATAGAAGAGTATGCAAAATAGAGGTGTTCTGGTTTTTTTGTTTGTTGTGCAATTTTTAATAAATCGTACGCAATCGTTGCTGCGCTATCATAATCGCTAAATGCATAATAGATAGCTTCCATTAAATGATATATGTCAAATTTTACATCAAGATCTTCTATTGTACTAGCAGCATCAAATTCTCTTTTTACGTAGGTGTAAAATTGAGGAGAATAAATTTCTATGTATAAATGATCAATTTTAGAAACATACTCTACACGCTTTAATGGTTCGTTTTCTAAGGACTTAATTGTGTCGATAATAGCTGCAACTTCTTGTGCATTAGATTGAGCTGTTATAGTGTTAATACTAACTACAAGCCATAGGTTAAAAAATATGAGAAGGTGTTTTAACTTCATATTGCTAATGTAAGGGCTTTGGTATAAAAAATAATAGATTACTGCTAAATAAGCTGCGCATGCGTAACTATTGCGTACCCTATAATTAGTTGCTACGTATCTAATGCGTATGTGTAATTGTTGAGAAATAGCCTTGTCAAACTACTTTTGCGACACAATAAAATAGTTGCCCAAGAGGTGTTAAGAGCATTTTAATGTGTAACTACTTAAAACGATGTAAAATAACAATAATTAAAATTAATTAATTTATGAAAGTCAAAAAAACGGGCTTAATTACCATCTGCTTCCTTTTTGGAATTGGTTTCCTTTCTGCCCAGGAATCTATAAATGCTTCTGGGGAAGTGGCAACAGGTAGTGGTGGTAGTGTTAGTTATTCGGTAGGGCAATTAACGTACAATACTTACACAGGTTCAAATGGAACTATTACTCAAGGTGTACAGCAATCCTTCGAAATTTCTGAAACTTTAAGTGTTGATAATACAGCAATTTTATTAGAAGCTTCTATTTTTCCTAACCCTACAACGGATTATTTAAACTTGCGTTTAAAGGACACAAATGTTTCTGAGCTTAGCTTTCAAATTATAGATATAACGGGGAAATTAATAACTACAGAAAAGTTGGTAACGAGTAACACAATAATTCAAATGGATTATCTACCAGCTACTACTTATTTCATGACTGTATTTAGAAATCAAAAAACTATTAAAACATTCAAAATCATCAAAAATTAATACTATGAAAAAAAACATTACTTTATTATTCGCTATACTAATTACATTCGGTTTATATGCGCAATCTCCTGAGAAAATGAGCTATCAGGCTGTTGTAAGAAACGCTTCAGATGCGTTAATTACCAACCAAACTGTAGGGATGCAAATTAGTATTATACAAGGTTTTACTAATGGACCAAGTGTTTATACAGAGACACAAACACCAACAACGAATGCTAATGGTTTAGTTAGTATAGAAATTGGAACAGGAACAGTGGTTTCGGGTACATTTAACACAATAGATTGGAGCAGCGGAACGTATTATGTAAAAACAGAAACCGATGTAAATGGAGGTAGTTCGTACACTATTACAGGTATTAGCCAATTGTTAAGTGTTCCGTATGCTTTATATGCTAAAGAGAGTGGACGCGCAAAAAATACATTTACCTATTTAGGAGCGGTACGTGCAAAAAACCAAGGAACACCAAATCCAAATCCAAATAATGAAATACCAAGTAATACGCTTACTAAATTAAGATGGTTAGGTGTTTCAGATAATTATGCTTCAAGTTTAGGTGGTACTAATAATACTGAAATTACAATTCCTGTTGGAGTAACACATATAAAAATATATTCTTCTATTATTTACGAAGGTACACCAGACGAAAGTAAGTCTAGTATTTTATTTAATAAAGACGGTTCGCCATTTACGTTGTCTAATAATGGGTATGCTATGTACCAGTCTTTTAATAGTAAATATGGATTTAATTACACGTCGCAATATATTCCTGTAACGGCTGGAGAAGTGTTTGATGTGAGTTTATTCCAAGATTCTCCAAATACATTATACCTGTCTTGGGGTAGCATAAGTGCTTCTATTTCTTTTGAGTTTTATAATAGAAACCAATAGAATATTTCAACAGTTATTCATAGATAAAATTCTATTTTAATTTTAAATGGAATATTTTAGAGATGATAAAGCCTTTTAAATTATTTAAAAGGCTTTATCTTTTATACAGTACAACCAAATAAGGCGATTTTATTTATAAGTAGGAGTTGCGCAACCAATACCGTTATAATTAGTTCGTCCTACAGTTATGGTCTGGTCTATACTTATAAATGTTTGTGTAATGTTTTAAAAAAAAGAGCCTTTATAAAAGTTGTGTGCTATTATCTTAGCTTAGCCTCTATATATTTTGTTTCGTCCACAATATTATCCACAATCGTGACATCGGCTATATCTATTAACTTAAAAAGTGAGTTTTGATTAAATTAATTGAGGTCTTTTTGTAGTTATATGCTATGAGAGTGTCTTTAGTATTAATTTATTTCATCTTTATACTTTTTAATAATAGACAACAAAACATCCATATCTACACTATTTCCAGAGCAAACAGCTGCTATATGTTGCCCAATAAAATCAGGAATTCTTTTATCTAATAAAAGTGCTATAGTAGCTGCACCACCGCCTTCTAAAACCTGTTTTTCTTTAAGAAGTGCATGAGTCATGGCTTGTGCTATTTGTTTTTCAGAAATTAATAAAATAGCATCAACATAGGTTTTGCACATTTCGAAAGTATATTTATTATCTTCTGCAATAGGGCCAGGAAGAGCATCTGCCAAACTTTTAAATTCTTTAACTTGAACAATATGGCCTGCTTTTATACTTGTATAAATAGCTGGTTCTGTATCATTTGTTACTCCAATTGTTTTTATATTCGGGTTAATAGTTTTAGCGGCAAATGCCATACCGCTCATTAATCCGCCACCACTAACAGGAACTATTAAAGTATCGGTTTGTGGTTGTTGTTTTAATATTTCTAATGTTGTAGTGGCTTGTCCAGCAATTATGTCAGGATCATCAAAAGCAGAAATATAACGGAGTCCTTTATTTTGTTGTATTTTCAATGCATTATTGGTTGCTTCCTCTTGGTTTGTTCCAGAGATAACAACTTTTGCACCTAAGGCTTCCATTGCTTTAATTTTTACACTAGGTACTAATTCCGAAATACAAATAACGGTTTTTATACCAAGTTGTTTTCCTACATAAGCAATTGCTTTACCATGGTTGCCAGTAGACATAGTAACCACTCCTCGTTTTCTTTCTTTATTAGAAAGACTTAAAATAGCGTTAGCTGCGCCACGTAATTTAAAAGCACCAGTAGGTTGTAAGTTTTCTAATTTTAGAAAAACAGATTTGTTTAATTTAGAAGAAAGTGGTGCTGATTTTAGTAACGGAGTTTGGTTTATTATAGGAGCGATGCGTTCTTGTGCTTGGTATATTTTGTCGAGTGTAATATCTTTAAATTGTGGCATAATTTGTTATCTAGGTGCTGGTTATAGTAAAACAATCGTCTGGTAAGTGTTTAATATAATCTGCTAAATTCTTCATTTCTAAATAATGATTTAGTTTTTTAGAATCTGGCTCATCTACACGAAAGTGCTTATGTCTCCAAAAAGCTGTAGCAGCGGCAGCATATACTGTAAAGACTTTTAAACTATTAGTTTCGGTGTATTTTAATTTGTTTTTGTCTTGATAACCTTTTAGTATACACTGTGCTTTTTGTAAATCTAGTATAGCGTTTTCACTACAAAGCCCCACAATTGCCATCCCTATATCAAAAACACGGTAGTAATAACTAGCTTCTTCAAAGTCCATTATAGTTGCTTGAGACTCGCTGTTGTTAATAATTACATTGTTATAGAAAAGATCGCTATGTATTAATGCTTTTGGTAAGGCTTTGGGTGTTTTTTTAAGAACATATTTATGTATCTCCTCTAACCATTTCCTAAATGTAGATTCAGAATCGTAAGCGGCAACCTCTCTAAATTTTTCTTTGCCATAGCTAATTACATTAGAGACATAGTTTGGGGCTTTTATTTGATGTAATTCTGCAAGGGTTTTACCAATAGATTCAAGTAAATGAGATGGTAAATTTTTCATAATTTTACCTTCTATATACTCTTTAAGCATTACGGGTTTATTATTCCATGTTATTATAGGTTTATTTTTAATTGACGATAAAACTTTAGAGGTAGAAAAGTTATGATTGGCTAAATGGTTTAATAGTTTTGTTAATTCAATTGCGGCTTTTAATGATTTATGCTCGCAAACCGTAAGCACAAATTTAGAGTTATTAGTTGTTACTAAATAGTTTGTGTTTTCTGAACCTCCACTTAATATTACGTAAGATTTTACAATGTCATTATTATATAAGGCTAAAATTGAATTAATATCTTGGTGTTTTAAAGTTGTATACTGAGTCATTTTTTATCTATTTATACCTTTAGTTAGATCCCAATTTGTCTCCATAGCATGAACTACAGCTTCTTCTAAATGAACATAGTCACACAAATGCACTTTTTGGCACCTTCTTTTTTCTGTTTCTATAGAATGGTGTAACGCCTGTTTTGGTAGGTCTTCAATTTGTAATGCCTCTTTAATAATCTCAGGAAATTTTGCAGGGTGCGCCGTTGCTAAACATATTAATTTTGTATCTCCTAACCTTGCTTTTAGAGTATCTGTTGCGGCCAATGCAACAGCGCCATGAGGATCTAATAGGTAGTTCTCTTTAGTATAAATTTCTTCTATTAAAGCAATGGTATCTTCATCTGTAGCACTATTTGATAAGAAATTTTGGGTGTATTTAAAAAATGTTTCTTTATCAAATTTTACGATTCCTGTGCCTTTAAATTGATGCATCCATAATTTTATTTTTTTAGAATCTTTACCAATAACAAAATATAAATACCTCCAAAAATTAATAGGGATAAGAATATCTATTGCTGAAGATACTGTTTCGAAAATAGGTTGTTTAGAGAATACTCCTTCAGAAAATATGCGATGTAAACAAGCATTTTTATTATTAGCACTTACTAAATATTGTATTGGCAGTCCCATCTCGCGAGCTAAAGATCCAGCACATAAATTACCAAACCCACCAGAAGGAACAGCCATATTTACAGGCTCTCCAATATAATCTACTACTTGCAGATAGCCGTAGAAGTAATGTACTGTTTGCATCATAATGCGTCCCCAGTTAATTGAGTTTACACTAGATAGTTTTAACTTGTCTTTAAAACGTTTATTAGCATATAAATTACTTATTAGAAGGTCTAAATCATCCCCTCCATCTGGGCAGTTAGAAACACCTACTGGGTGTATGTTTGCATGTTGAAGCGTTGTCATTTGTCGCTCTTGCTCCTCTGTTATTTTTCCTTTAGGATATAATACCCAGGCATCAAGGTTTGTTTTACCGGCGGTAAAAAAAGCTGTTGCTGGGCCAGTATCTCCTGTGGTTGCTACTATAAGAGTTAAGTGTTCATTACGCCTTTTTAAGAAGAAGTTTACAATATTTACTAAAAAGGCAAGACCAACATCTTTAAAAGAAATAGTAGGCCCATAAAACAATTCCATGATAAAAGTATTCTTTCTGGACTGTAAGGAATATAGAGGTATTACCTCTTTTTTTTCAAATGGCGTATAGGCTTCTTTTAGTAATTGCTTTAGCTCTGTTTCTGAAATAATAGAGCGATCTATAAAAAGAGAAAGAATTTCGAAAGCTAATGTTACATAGTCTAACGTTTTCCATGCTTTTAATTGTTCCCTTGTAATATTAGGGAGTTTTTCAGGAACATACAATCCGCCATCTACGGCAAAACCATCAAGAATGGCAGTTTCAAAATCTACGGGAGTTCCACCTCCTTTATTACTAATATATTTAAGCATAATTTACAGTTTGGAATTATTTTTTATAATATAATTTTCATAGACAGATTGTGAAATAACAATATCTTGTACAGCTACACCTGTTAAATCGGCAACAGTAATTTGATTGTCGTTTAAACGTTGTTTAGAAACATCTTGTAATGCATGCCCTAGTTCTATAACCTTATCTGGAGAAATAATCCCATCCTTAGTCGCTCTGTATATTTCACCTCTACTTTTACTTTGTGGAATACTGTCTGAAATTACAATGTCTGCTTTATTCAATATTTCACTTTCTAATTCTCTCTTTTCAGAAGTGTCAGAGCCTACAGCAGTTATATGTGTACCAGGTTGTATATCTTTTGCTAAAAGTAAGGGCGTTACAGAAGGTGTTGTTGTAATAATTAAATTACAGTTTTTTGCTAGTTCTGAAGTATTTTCTGCTATATGAATATTAAATTCTGAACTAAGTTCTTTTTTGTATTTTTTAACAGCATCTATGGTTCTGCCCCAAACCCAAACAGTTTTACAAGGGGTGTATTTTTGAAGGTATTGTAATTGTAATTTTGCTTGAATACCTGTGCCTATTATACCAACCGCTTTTATATTTTTTGGTGCAAAATATTTAGCAACCAATGCTCCTGCAGCAGCGGTACGATTATTTGTTAAATCTCCTCCATCTAATAATATAGCGCGTAATTCTCCGGTTTTTTGATTGAATAATAAATTTAGCCCTTGGCTAGAGGAAATGCCTAGTTTTGTGTTTTCATAAAAACCAGAAGCTATTTTAATACAATAAAAATCGTTTGCTTTTACATAACCATATTTAATGTGTACGTCTCCCGGCGGGTTTTCAAACAGTAATTCTGCTACTGGTGGTATTACTGCATTGCCTAAACTATAGTTTATAAAAGCATCTTCCATAAGAGTAATACTGTCTATTAATGGAATTATTTTGTTAATGTCTTCTCTTTTAATAATTTGTGCCATATTATTTTAAATTAAAAAAACCGTATACCTTAAATTAGAGCAATACTCTAGATTTAAGGTATACGGTTTTATTTCCGTAACATATAATTGCTTTCCCTATTCTCTTCCTTAATGTTAGAAAGCAAAGAATCTCACTTTATTGTTTGTGAGACGAGATAAATATACAATTAATATTTTTTATTTCAGATTTGTTTTTAACTAAAATATGGAGGAGTAGTTCTAAAAATACTATAAAAACAGATGTATTACAGAAAGATATCTCTGTTTTTTGAAATTATACTAACTACTTTTGTTTAGTAAACATTTTAATTTTGTGAGAGATAATTATTCAAGAAGGAGTGTTACAAACTTATAAAAGGTTTAATAATAAATAAGATTTAGCAGAAGATGAAACTTAATATAGTAGATACATTTATTAAAGAGTTGCCAGCAGATCCAATTAAGGAGAACTCAAGAAGACAAGTTGCAGAAGCCTGTTTCTCTTATGTTACACCTAAGAAAACAGCAAAACCAGAACTATTGCATGTTTCTTTAGATATGCTTAATGCAATAGGTTTATCTCAAGAAGAGGCTAGTACTCCAACATTTTTAAAAATAATTACAGGAAATAAAATATTACCAAACACCAGCCCTTTTGCTATGTGTTATGGAGGTCATCAATTTGGCAATTGGGCAGGACAGTTAGGAGATGGTCGTGCTATTAATTTAGCTGAAGTTGAATGTAAAAATCAACGTTGGATGCTACAACTTAAAGGAGCAGGAGAAACACCGTATTCTCGTAGAGCAGATGGTTTGGCGGTTTTAAGGTCTTCAATTAGAGAGTATTTATGTAGTGAAGCCATGCATTATTTGGGAGTTCCTACAACTAGAGCTTTGTCTTTAGCTTTAACAGGAGATGAGGTTTTACGAGATATTATGTATAATGGAAATTCGGAATACGAAAAAGGAGCTATTGTGTGTAGAGTTGCCCCTAGTTTTCTGCGTTTTGGTAGTTATCAAATATTTGCAGCGAGACAAGATGTAAGAACATTAAAAAAATTGGTGGACTATACCATAAAACAGTTTTATCCAGAGCTTGGTAAACCATCTAAAACAACATATTTACACTTTTTTGAAGCAGTATTAAACAAAACATTAGAAACAATTATCCATTGGCAGCGTGTTGGTTTTGTACATGGAGTAATGAATACAGATAATATGTCTATTCTTGGGCATACTATAGATTACGGACCTTATGGTTGGTTGGAAGGTTACGACCATAATTGGACTCCAAACACTACAGATAATCAATTTAAACGCTACCGTTATGGAGCACAACTAGATGTCGGTTTTTGGAACTTATATCAATTAGCAAATGCACTATATCCAATAATTGGAGAGGCTAAAGGTTTAGAAGATATTTTAAACTCTTATAAAGAGAAAGAAGAGCAGCAATATTTAGCTATGATGCGAAATAAACTGGGGCTGTTTTCTGAAGAAAAAACAGATAGAAATCTAATTTTTAAATTAGAAGAAATACTTCAGTTAACCGAAACAGATATGACCATCTTTTTTAGAAACTTATCTCTTTTTTCTATTGAAAAACCTTTAGAAGGGGTAAACATTATTAAAGATGCATTTTATGAGCCTGATGGTGTTTCGATAGATATAAATAAAAAATGGATAGCTTGGTTTCAGGATTATGCTGCTCGTTTAAATAGAGACGATAGCACTACAGAAGAAAGAAGAAAAAAAATGAATACAGTAAATCCTAAATATGTGTTACGTAACTATATGGCACAGCTAGCAATAGATGCAGCTAATAAAGGAGACTATAGAGTAATAGATGAGCTATTTAAGATGCTTAAAAAACCATATAATGAGCAACCTGAGTACGAAAAATGGTATGCGAAACGTCCAGAATGGGCTAGGCATAAAGTAGGTTGCTCAATGTTGTCATGTAGTTCATAAAAAATGAATAGTCTAAATTTAATAAAAGATTAAGGAGTAATCTTTTTACTAATAAGGCTTTCAAAAAAAGCTATATCTTTAGCATTAAAACAACTTTCTTTTGTTAAATATAGTAGAATACACGGTTACAGCTATTGTTTGTATAATAACATCTATTGTTATTCAGCGTATTTATGTAAAAGAATTTCAAAAGCGTAAAGAACTAACGTCTGTTCAAGGTATTAAATGGTTTGGATTAGCCATTTTCGCATGGGGAATAGGCGCTTTAGGAAATTTAGTGTTTACTAATTTTACGGGAGTTTCTAATAAGTTTGTAATCTATTGGGGAGTATTAATCTCATTAGCAAACTCTCTATTTATAGTATTGTCTTTACCTTCAATAGAGCACTCAAAGCCAAGAGGTTTAGGGGTGCAATTGGTAGAGCAGTTTACCACAAAAGAGTTTATAATGTTATTTTCTGGTGTGTTAGGGATGATAGCTTTTGTATTCTTAGCCACATCGTTTACCAATAATGAGTTAAGTACAAATTTTACATGGCTCATAGATATACCTATTTCTATTTTTGTAGCAATTTCCTTGTTATTTGAGTTAAATAAAGCCTTTTCTAGTAGACAAATGAAGTTTATGTATTTGCCAACATTTACATTGTTTATATTAATAATTATAGCAGTATCACATCGTATTATTCCACAAGATCAAGCAGTGGAATTTATAAATCAAGAGTTTTGGGCATTAGTGGGAAGTATAACTTCAATTTCATTTAAATTTTTATTCATTTTATTATTTTCAATTTTATTATACAGTTGGAAATTTTTATCTGAAAAAGAAGAACAGCAAAATTTAGCACAAACATTAGCATTAGAAAATTCGAAAATTAAAAAAGAATTAGAACAATACAGTATTGCAAACGAAAGCCATTTAGATACAATTAAACACTTAAAAAACGAGATTAGTATTATAGAAAATACTAATAAAATTGAATTGTCAGATAGACAAAAAGAAGTTTTAGGCAATCTAGCATATAGCGGCTTAAAAAAATCGTATTCAGAATTAGCTAGTGATATGAATATAAGTGTAGATGGCTTGCAAACCCACATTCACCAAATAAAAAAAATCCTTAACATTAGCGGTACCGGAGGAAAAGAACAATTAATAGACTTTGCAATAAAAAATGGATTTCTAGATTTTTCTACACTTAAAAAAGAGGAGTAAAGTTTTCGGAGATTTACATAAATTCCTAAATTCGAGTATATTCTACGATTGAAAATGTATAAAATTAGTAACGAGAATAAGGTTTTGTATTAAAAATTGATTCTCGATACAATCCTGATAACTATTGGCATTACTCGCATTAACATTGCCTTTCCATGCCTTATTTTTAGAACTAGTACCAAACAAGTAACTATATGGTTAACCATATTTGGTTACTAATTTCAATAGTACGTAACCTTTTGTCGTAACCCTTTTTGGTACAATTTGCCAAAAAAATCACGATATGCTTTTACTACAACAAACCCAATCTTTCGACGACAGAGTAAACGAACAATTTAGTGCAGCCACAAGTTGGTTTACCGATGCCGTATTTGCTGAAATCCCAATTACCGATACGGTAGGTATTCCTTGGGTATTAGTTGTGCTTATTCTAGGCGCAAGCTATTTTACCATTTACTTTAAAGGCATCAATTTTAGAGGCTTTTTTAAAGCCATACAAGTAGTGCGTGGTAAATACGATGACTTAGAAGACGATGGTGTAGTAACAGCATCAACATCGGTATCTAATGTAGGAGGTGATAACCCAGATACCATTAGAGTAGAAGGTGAAGGTGAAGTAAGTCACTTTCAAGCCTTAACCGCGGCAGTATCTGCAACCGTAGGTTTAGGAAATATCGCAGGCGTTGCCATCGCACTATCTATTGGTGGTGCTGGTGCAACGTTCTGGATGGTATTAATTGGCTTTTTAGGCATGGCTTCAAAATTTGTAGAATGTACTTTAGGAGTAAAGTATAGAGAAGTAGACGTAGACGGAACTATTTTTGGAGGCCCAATGTATTACTTAAAAAAAGGATTGCAAGAAACAGGTTTACCAAAACTAGGCAAAATTCTAGCAATTGCATTTGCAGTGATGTGCATTGGTGGATCGTTTGGAGGCGGTAATATGTTTCAGGTAAATCAAGCCTTTAAATTATTTGAACATGTTACAGGAGCAGAACAAAGTTTTATTCATGGAAAAGGTTGGATTTTTGGTTTAGTAATGGCTGTGTTAGTCGGGATTGTTATTATAGGAGGCATTAAAAAAATAGCAAATGTTACCGATAAAGTGGTGCCCTTTATGGTAGTTATATATTTATTAGCTGTATTAACTATTTTAGGGCTAAATTTTAGCGAAATACCTAACGCCTTTAAAGCTATTTGGAATGGGGCATTTAGCCCAGAAGGTGTAACAGGTGGATTTGTTGGTGTACTAATACAAGGCTTTAAAAGAGCAGCCTTTAGTAACGAAGCAGGCATAGGGAGTTCATCGATAGCGCATAGTGCCGTAAAAACTAAATATCCTGCAAGTGAAGGTTTAGTGGCTCTTTTAGAACCATTTATAGATACCGTAGTCGTGTGCACCATGACAGCCTTAGTGTTAATAATTACTGGGCAAATCGTTCCAGGAACCATTTTAAGTGATGAGCAAGGTGTGCTGTTAACTGCTTCTGCATTAGAAAGTGGTGTGTCTTGGTTTCCTTATGTACTCTCTATGGCGGTAATTTTATTTGCCTTTTCCTCTATGATATCATGGTCCTATTATGGTTATCAAGCATGGAGTTATTTATTTGGCAGAAATAAAAAGTACGAATATATCTATAAAACACTATTTTGCATGTTTACTGTTTTAGGAGCAGCCATTACTTTAGGTTCGGTAACGCTATTTAGCGACGCTATGGTGTTCTCTATGTTAGTTCCTAACATGATAGGTCTATTTTTATTAAAGGGTAAAGTAAAAGAAGAGCTTAATAGCTATTTAAAGTTGATAAGATAATGGTTTAGAAGTTCGAAGTACACTTTCAGAAAGTATTATAAAATTATTTATTCTAAACAGTTTACTTTTATCTTAATACCAATTAAAAACCCTATTAAAATGAATATTACTAAATTATTGTTAGTTGTTTTTGTTGTTACTTTTTGTAGTTGTGAAAAAGAAAACATAGAAGCGACAGGCTTAAATACATTATCTACTACAAGTGCTAAATTTAAAAAAGAAGGAACCCCTTATTTAAAAACAGCCAAGATTAGTAAAAACGAAGATGAAGAGAATACGTACACATCTACCACTATAATACATGACCCTAATAACGTAGTCGCTTATGTAACTGTAGAAATTACGTCGCAAATAGAAGAAAACTTTGCAGAGCCAAGTTTACTTATTTCTGAATCAACAGAGTCTAATAGTAAAGATAAAGTATTTACATATAAAGGCGCAAGATTATTTAATTCTAGTCCTGGTTATGCTTTTTTAATTTCTAGAAGAATGATGGATACCCAAGGAAACCAAATAGGAAACACCTATACTTTTGAATTGTTAGAAGACTTAACTGAAACAGTATCTGGCGATGCTCCAGGTGTAGACATAGACTAATCTTTTTAAAATTAATTGTTCGAACAAAAAAACTAAAGAAGAAGCTTTTACTAATTTGTAAAAGCTTCTTTTATTTTTATGCCGAGTTACGGCTCGCATTAATATTACCAAACAACGATCGTGTTACCAATTTCTCGTAAATAGCAATGCGCTCAGTATCTTTGTTATCTGCTTTTTCTAATTGCTGTATTTGTTTTAAAGCAAATTGTTGTATTGTTAATAATGGTAATACAATAGATTCGCGAACATTAATAGAAGCTTTTCCTGCAGGTTCTTCCTGCATTAGCTCGGTATAACCTGTCAATTTTAAAATAAGACGTTTTGAGGTTTCGTATTCTGTATAAATAATAGACCAAAATGCGCCGTATTCTGGATCTTCACTCATATATTTTGTTAAATCGAAAAACGATTTAGACAAGGACATCATACTGTTTTCTATAAGTGTTTTAAAGAAACTAGAGGTTTTATAAAGTTGCTTAACCTTTTCAAAAGTACCTTCGTCTTCATAATGTTTCAAAGCGGTGCCAACACCAAAAAAACCTGGTACATTTTGTTTTAATTGGCTCCAAGACCCAACAAATGGGATCGCTCTTAAATCTTCGAATACTAAACCTTCGGCCTTACCACGTTTAGAAGGACGACTTCCAATATTAGTTTTGGCATAATATTTTAGAGTACTCATATGCTCTAAATAAGAAATAAATTTGGGGTGATTTTTAAAATCGGAATAGGTATTATAACTTAAAGTAGCTAAATGATTCATAACGTCTCTATTCTTAGGAGACATGAGTGCATTAGAGTCGTTTAAACGGTTAGTTATACCCGAGCTAATAAGCTGTTCTAAATTATATTGAGACGAATCTGGTGTGCCAAAGTTAGAGCTAATAGTTTGTCCTTGTATGGTTAGCTGTACTTCTTTATCTTCAATTGTTGGCCCTAAAGAGGCATAAAAATTATGCGTTTTTCCACCACCACGTGCTGGAGGTCCGCCACGCCCATCAAAGAAAATAACAGTAATATCGTATTGTCTAGATATAGTGGTTAAGCGTTCTTTGGCTTTATAAATGGCCCAATTTGCCATTAAATAACCACCATCTTTAGTTCCGTCGCTAAAACCTAGCATAATGGTTTGTTTATTACCACGCGCTTTTAAATGTGCTGCATATTCTGGGTTGGTATACAACTCTTCCATAACCAAATGCGCATTTTCAAGATCTGTAATGGTTTCAAAAAGAGGCCCAATATCTACAGTTAAGTCATTATTAAAAGCAACTAATTTTAACATGGCAAATAGTTGCATCACGTTTAATGCGGTTTGATTATTGCTTATAATATAGCGGTTTGCAGCTCGTTCACCATTAGTTTCTTGTATTGTTTTTATGGCTTTCATGGTGTGTAAAGCCTTTAATGTGTCTTCGTCTTGTATTAACGATAAATCTACAGTACCCTTTATTTTAGCTAACAATTTAACTTGTTCTTTTGGGGACAAGTCATGATAATTAGCTGGAAAAATAGTACTTCCATGCTCTGCTAATGTATTTACCATAGTATTAAATACATTATTATGAGCACGACTGTCTTGCCTAATGTCTAGATTAGAAAAATGAAAACCAAATAAATGAATTTTATTGATTAAGCTTGTTAGCTCAGAAACGTATAGCGATTGATGTTCTTTAATAACAACTTGTTTTATGGCCTGTAACTCTGTAATGAAATATTCTAATGTTAAAGATGAAGGTTTATCTAGAATTAGATTATAAAGTTCTATTTCTAAAGCTATAATGCGTTCTTCGACACCTTGAAAGGTTAACTTTCGTTTCAACCTCCGTATGTCTCTATAATAGTTTTTAATAATACTTTCGTGCAGGCGTTTGGCTACCTTTAACGTAATTTCTGGCGTTACAAATGGGTTTCCATCTCTATCTCCTCCGGGCCAAAACCCTACATTTATAATATCGTTATCTATAGTATCACCATCAAATATATTTTGTTGTATATAATCGTAAATTGTTCCGAAGGAATCGTAAAACACATGTTCTAAATACCAAATTAAACTTACGGCTTCGTCGTAAGGTGTTGGCTTTTTATGCTTAAAGAAAGGTGTTTTACCAAGCTGAGCTAGTAAATCGTTTATTTTTAATAAATCGTTTGCTTTTATAGCAGCCGTTAAATCGGTAATAATACCTAAAACAGAACCAGGGTAAAACTGTGTTGGGTGAGCGGTAAGTACAATACGTACTTTAAACGCTTCTAAGTAATTGCGAAGCGTTTCTAATTTATTGTCGGCCACAACAGTTTCTTTTAAGCTACGTAATGTCCCAATACCATCCATATTATTAATAACAGGAAAAGCAGCATCTTCTATAGCATCAAACAACACCACTTGGCGCTCTATGTATTGAATAAAACGGAATAGTAAATTAATACGACTTTCTGGCGAACGCCTTGCTTGATATTTTTCGAAAAAACTATTTACAATGGCCTCTGGATTCATTCCTTTTTCAAAACCTTTTTTACAAGTTTCATGAAACAATGGTAATAAAACGCCTGTTTTAGTAATAGTATCGAAAGGTAGTGTCATAAAAATACCATTATAAATTTGATATTTAGAGAGTACATTTTGGTTAAACCGCGTTAATTTAGGTTGTGTTGCCATAAGCTTATAATTTAGTATTAAAAATACTAAAGGTTTGCTAGATGTAACTACTAATACTTCTCTTTTTGCGAATAATAGTATTATAAACGATATTACTAATAAAATAATAATAAACTATTTTAAGGTTTTCACCATGAGGCCTCTATGTCTTTTAAATGTTATGCAATGCTTAAACAAGTTCAGTATGACGTTATAAATAGTATTATAATACAAAACGAACAACCAGATAAACTATACACTAATTTTATATTCTTATAAAGGAACGTTTGGGTAATATTAATAAAGTGTGTTTTATTTGTTTGATATTTAACGTGTTACGTAAGTGATAGATGCTTGAAAAAGACTACAAATTAAGTATTTTATCGATTTTATATGCATTTCATCGTGTTGATTGATTTTTCTAAGACCAAAAAAATATAATAATTGGTATTGCAATTACCTTTGTATCAATAAGTTTTCATAATAAATAAATTAATAGTAAGTATAACGATTAAAAGGCTTTTTTGTCCCAAATTAAAAGCTTACATAATTTTAGATGTTTTTTTGATTTTGAATTGATTTTAAGTTAAAACCCTTCTATCCCCAGAAGGGTTTTTTAGCTTAAAAAGGTGTACTAGAATAAGTATAAAAAACCATTCGTCGACACTTAAACGTTATTCACCGACACTTAAAACGGATTAAACGAAACAATCTACAAGCTCTGTAGTATTATATTACTTTCATAAATTAAATTCATTAAACCCTTACAATGAAATCAATTCTAAACATTCTTTTAATAGAAGATGATACTATCGAAATTATGAAATTGAACAGATCAATTTCAACTTTAAAATTAAACCATAATATTATAGAGGCTAGAAATGGTGAAGATGCTTTAAAAATTTTAGAGCAAAAAGAATTGCTACCTGATATTATTTTATTAGATTTAAATATGCCAAAAATTAATGGCATTGAATTTCTATCTATTTTAAAGAAAGATAGCCTATTAAAACACATCCCTACAATAGTGTTGACGACATCTAATAACCAAAAAGACTTATTAGAGTGTTATAAAATAGGAATAGCAGGTTATGTATTAAAACCACTACGATATGATGATTATGTTTCTAAAATAGAAACACTTTTATCGTATTGGAGTATAAACGAATTAACAACAACATAATATGAAAGGTATAGTTTTTACTGAGTTTTTAGATCTTGTGGAAGACAAATTTGGGTTAGAAATGGTAGATAATATTATTAATAACTCTCAATTAGAATCTGGAGGAGTTTATACATCGGTTGGCACCTACAAGTTTTCAGAAATGTTACAATTATTACAACATTTAAGTGAAAATACTAACATTTCTATTGATGATTTGTTATTAGTTTATGCAGAACATTTTTTTGGTGTTTTAAAAGACAGTTATCCAGAGTTATTGGCAACCTATAAAGACCCAATAGAAATGTTGTCGTCCATAGAAAACCATATACATGTTGAGGTACGTAAAATATACCCAGATGCAGAATTACCAACATTTGTTATAGAGAGCAAAACAGAGAATTCATTAATAATGATATATAAATCTAGTAGAGCAATGCACCATTTTGGCTTAGGATTAATGAATAAAACGTTCGAACACTTTAACTCGACCGCAACCATTACTCTAGAAAATATAAAAGAAGATGGAACCGAAGTAAAATTTATTATTAATAAAAATTAATGAGTCAAAATCAAATTGACATACTTCAACGCGCTTTAAAGCGTGAAAAACTTGCTAGGAAACAAGCTGAGAAAATTCTGGAAGAAAAATCATTACAACTCTACAATACAGCTGAAGAACTAAAACACGCTAATGAGAAATTAGAAGGACTTTTAGATGAAAAAACCGCACAATTGCAAGGCATCTTTGAGAACATTAACGATGCCTATCTTGTTATGGATTTAAAAGGCAACGCTATTAAAATGAATGATGCCGCTGTAGACCTCTTTGGCTATGATATAACCAAAGAAGCAGTTAATGTTATAAGCCTAGTCTATAAAGAAGATTATGCGTATGCTATGGAGTCCTTTATAGAGCTAACAGATAAAGGCTATTTTTCTGATTATACTGCACGAGTATATACAAAACAAAAAGAAGTAAAATGGGTGCATATTAATGCTAGTATTGTATACGATAAACAAAAACAACCTATTGCTGCGCAAGGCATAATAAGAGACATAACAGAATCTAAATATACAGCAGAGTTAATAGAAGAACAAAAAACACAACTAGATATTATTGTAGAAAATGCACCATTTGGTATAGCATTAACCCAATTTGGTAAAATAGTAAAAACAAATAAAGCATTTCAGTACTCCTTAGGCTATACAGAAGAAGAACTAACTAATATAACTGTAAAAGATATTTCTGTTCCCGAAGATTTTCCTGAGTCTAAAATTCATATCGACAAAATGGATGCAGGAGAGATAGACAATTTTGTTGTAGACAAACGCTACAGGAAAAAAAATGGTTCTAGAATATGGGCAAAAACAAGCGTTAATGCAGTTAGAGATCAATTAGGAAAAATAAAATATCAAGTAGCTTTAATAGAAGATATCACCTCCCAAAGAGAAAAAGCTCTCATTATTAATATGATTAATGAAGTAGCGAAATCTGTCTTAGGGAAAATGAATATTTATGAAATAGCATGGGAAATAGTAAATAGTATCGCTAAGTTTTTAGGTACCGAAGATTGTGTAATTTAT
The DNA here is from genome assembly GCF_053601615.1 of Pontimicrobium sp. MEBiC06410. Classification (NCBI taxonomy): domain Bacteria; kingdom Pseudomonadati; phylum Bacteroidota; class Flavobacteriia; order Flavobacteriales; family Flavobacteriaceae; genus Pontimicrobium; species Pontimicrobium sp. MEBiC06410. Next base: position 201,925 of record NZ_JBSHNT010000162.1, on the reverse strand, counting down.
TTAGTAAACACAAGACAAAAAACCATGGAACAAATAGCCGCTTATGGCGACAAGGTTAAAAAAGGTAACGAAATAGTAAATGCCATAGTATTACCTTTAGGAGAAGGCATAGTTGGTAGAGTCGCAAAAACAGGAGTGGCAGAAATTATAAATGACACCTCTAAAGATAAAGCATATATAGTAGATGGAGAACACCGTTATTCAGAAATAACAATCCCAATTTTAAACAATGGAGAGGTCATAGGTATTATAGATGCAGAACATAAACACAAAAACTACTTTAATACACAACATTTAAAAACCATAGAAAATATTGCTAGCTTGGTAGCCATGCAGTTAAAAAGTGCTATTAATTTACGAGCACGTGAAAAAGTAGAAGCTAAAAATGATGAGTTGTTAGTAGCATTGGCAAAAAGTAATGAAGAACTACAAGAATATGCACACATTGTATCTCATGATTTAAAATCACCGTTGCGAAGCATTAATGCATTAACAGCTTGGATAAAAGAAGATAACAAAGGGCAGTTGGATGATACGAGTCTTCAAAATTTCGAACTTATAGAAACCACTTTAGAAAAAATGGAGCAACTTATTACAGATATTTTAGAATACTCTAGTGTAGGTGCTAATGACTCCGATGCGCAAGATGTTAATTTAAATGAACTTGTAGAAGAGTTAAAACAAGTGCTATTTGTACCAGAACATATTTCTATACACACATTAAAAACATTACCAAAAATAAAAGGCGATAAAACGAAGTTAAAACAAGTGTTTCAAAACCTAATTAGCAATGCAATAAAGTTTAACGATAAAGCAAAAGGCCTTATAGAAATAGATTATTTAGAACACAAATCGCACTATCAATTTTCTGTAAAAGATAATGGTGTGGGTATAGAGCAAAAGTACCATGATAAAATTTTTAAAATTTTTCATGCCTTAAATAAAAGCAAAGACTCTACAGGCATAGGCTTATCTATAGTAAAAAAAATAGTGGATTTATACCACGGTAAAATTTGGGTAGAATCGCAATTAAAAGAGGGCACAACATTTTATTTTACAATTAAAAAATAAATACAATGGAACAACCCAATTTAAATTATATAAAACAATTATCTGGAGGAGATGACGCATTCGAAGCTAAATTGATTAGCGTAATACAATTAGAATTTCCTGAAGAAAAAGAAATCTATTTTAAAAATATAGCTGAAAAAAAATATAAAGAAACCGCCGAAAATGTACATAAAATTAAGCATAAAATTAGTATTTTAGGACTAGAGAAAAGTTATGAAATCGCTGTTAAATACGAAGAAAACCTTAAGGAAAACAATACTGTTTTAAAAGAGGAATTTGATAGTATTTTAAAACACATAACACAATACCTAACTACGCTTCAATCTAACTAACCTATGAACTGCATTATTATAGACGACGAAACCACGGCAAGATTAATTATAAACCAATTATGCTCGCAAATAGACAACCTAAATGTTGTAGCAGAGTTTCCTAACGCTATTAAAGCTATAAAATATTTAAATCAAAACGAAATCGATTTAATATTTTTAGACATACACATGCCAGATTTTACAGGGTTCGATTTTATTCAAACCTTAAAAAATCTGCCAAAAATAATACTAACAACATCCGATTCTAATTTCGCAATAGAAGCTTTCGAGTACGATTGTATTGTAGATTATTTAGTAAAACCTATAGTGTTTCCAAGATTTGAAAAAGCAATAAAAAAAGCAGAGAAAGCTGCTGTAGAAACTGCAAAAGCACTATCAAAAGAAGCTTCGGAAACAACTTCGGGGAATGATTTATATATAAATATAGACAGACGATTAATAAAATTAGACATTCCAAGTATTTACCTTATAGAAGCAAAAGGCGATTATATACATGTAAAAACTGAAGATAAAAATTACACAGTACATTCTACCTTAAAGAAAATAGAGGAAAAATTACCTAAAGATATTTTTTTAAAAGTACACCGGTCGTACATTATAAATGTTAGCAAAATTATTGATATAGAGGATAATAGCGTGCTTATAAAAAAAGATGTAGTACCAGTGAGCCGCTCTAACAGACCAGAATTAATGCAACGGTTAAACCTATTGTAGTATTTTGTCGGTTATTTAAGCATTTTATCGTATTTAGGTGGTTTTTAAATTTTAAAATCTCTGTAAGGCTTGTCGTGTAACTACCTTTGTATCAGTATTTTTCCCTAAGGATGAAATTAATTAATAGCTTAGATTAGGCAAAGCGAAAACGCTTTGCCTTTTCTTTTTTTAGCTCAAATTCACAAGTCGATTTTTATAGAATACAATAAAGAGATTTAAACGTTCGGTTTTCATTTCTAAGAAAACTAGAATCCACTTTTTCTAATTTATCTTTTAAGAGCGTATTAAATACCAAAAAACCATTCATCGACACTTAAAAGGTATTCAACTAAGCGAAAACTATAGCAATCGAAAAGTCCAGAAAATAAGAGTATTACAAACTAGCTTTGTCTCTATAACATAAACTAGAAACATTATGACTCGTAAAAACTACTCTTACAAAACAAGCTTTATATTACTTGTTTTCTTTCTATTAAGTAATAGAACAACAGCTCAAGATATCCCTTTTAATTGCGACTACAATGCCTATTTATTTCAACATAATGATGTGTATGCAATAGATTTAGCATCAGGAAACGCTTTTGTAGTTGCAGAAAATGTAACACCAGGAAGCATTAACGCAGCAGCATACAATCCAGCAGATGGTTTTATTTGGGGGTCGTTAAGTTCACCAGCTAAAACAATAGTACGTATTGGTAAAGACTTTTCCACTGTTCAATTTTATATAGACGAGTTACCAACCTCTAATAGATATATAGGAGATGTAAGTAGCGCAGGTGTTTATTATTTAAAAGGAGGCGGAACAACTTACTATAAAATAAATGTTGACCCAGAATCTGTTAATTATGCACAGCATATGGCAACAGAAACATTATCACAAAATATAAGTATACACGATTGGGCATTTAATGCAGTAGATGGTCAATTATATACAGTAGAAAAAAACACAAATATTTTATATAGAATTAATGCAGAAACTAGCGAAGTTGTAAATCTAGGAGAAGTTCCAATATTATCGGGATTAAATTATACCTATGGAGCTGTATATTTTGATGCTTCAGGACGTTTTTATGTCTCTGCCAACCAAACCGGAACTATTTATGTTATTCAAAATGTGCAAGACTTAAACGGAAGCAATGCCATAAACTCTAACCTTTTTGCTTTTGGGCCATCTAGTTCAAGTAACGATGGCGCAAGATGCCCAACTGCACCAGTACCACAAGAAATATGCGATAATGGAATAGATGATGATGGCGATGGCTTAATAGATTGTGATGATCCTTCGTGTTCTGGAGTAGAAGCTTGCCCTACAATAGCTGCACCAACCTCTAGTGCAAATGGAGGCGGATTGGAAAGTAATAATAGACTGTCTGAATTAATAAACAAGCGTAATTTTAACAGAGCAAAAACCAGTTATAAGTTTAACAGAGCAACAGTCAATCGTTTTGTAAAACCAACAAATTATGGTTATAGAACGGCTAATACTAACATTCAATTAACCGATTTAATACCTGTAAATGCTATTAATGAAGAATATATTATAGAATCTTCGCCATTAGATTTAGTAACCATTACCAATGCTACCGAATTATATGCTGTAGATTACATGAATAATAACGAAGCCATAGCATCCATACTAGCCTTAAAAACCGAAAATGGCGTTTACGAACACACAAAGTATATTTGCGATAGACTTTTAGGCGCACAATTAATTTCGGTATCTACAATAGATATTGGCGGACAAGAGTTTATAAAATCGATTATTAAAAATGCAGACGGCTCTATGGAGTTTGTGCTTAGCCTTTCGGCAAAAACAATACAAAACGATGAAGCCTTTGAAATAGAAAGCCACTGGAATTTAGATAAATATGAAGCAGACGTTGCCTTTTATAACTTTCAAATTTGGGCAAATACCTTAGACGATTTATTATTACTGGCAGAAGAAGTTGTTTCCCTATTAAATGTACAAAAACCAGTAACAGCATATAACAATTCTACACCACCAACTGTATTTGTTAGAAAAGGAGCATATACTAATGGTAAATTAGACTTACAAATTGTAAATACCAATGCGAGTGAAGCCGTTACTTTCGATGCAGGACTGAGAGCTACAGAAACAAGCGAGATAGAGTACGTAACATCGTCATTAAACTTAGAAACTAATTACATTACAAATCTAGAAGTAGATACAGGTAATTTATTCGATGTTGGTTTTAGAATAGGAGATGGTATACAAACACCAGACGATTTATTTATGTCCGATGGCCCATGGGGAATTGATGATGCAGCAGAAAGTACTAATGTTACAGACTATAGTATTTTACCAAACGAAACAGACTTTTCAGACAATGTATTTGGTATAGAACGTAACTTAAATTTAACCGCAGATACAAACGAATATGTTGCTGCCTACAGAGCATTAACACCACGATTTAAAGCAGTAGATTTATCTAACTACGATACCTTTATGTTTACAGGGAAAGGCACAGGAACATTAAATATACGATTTGTAAAACAAAGCATTAACAACTGGGAAGAACAATACAAAGCTACAGTAACATTAACCGAAAATCCACAAGATTATATAATAGCTTACAATGATTTTGCCTCTACAAATGGCGAACCATTAAACCTAAACGATGTAGTAACGATAGTCTTTACAATGGTCGCCGAAAATGGAACCACAGAAACTAAAACCATGCAATTAGAAAACATTGGTTTTACCAATAAAAATACATTATCTGTTGAAACGTTTGAAGCCGAAGATGCTATAAAGCAATCCATAGCCATACCAAATCCAATGGTAAACGGAACCACTATTTATTTTAGCGCACCAAAAGCAGAAACAGGAACACTATTACTTTACAACCAAATAGGAAAGTTAGTAAAGCAAGAAGCTATAAACATGATAAAAGGGAATAACGAAGTACAGTTAGAACGTGGCACATTACCGTCTGGATTATATTTCTACAGTATAAAAAGTGGTATCACAAATTATAAAACTGCAAAAATAATAATACGATGAATGTTTGATTAATAGCAGGTTATTTTTTAACCTTAAGGCAGAAGAGTTGAGAGGTTCTTTTGCCTTTTTTTTGTTTTACAATTTAATTGGTATATTTACTTCAATAGTTCATGTTAATTATCACATATTAATTTTCCAAAATTTAGATGGATTTAAAAAAGATATATATTTATCGTATGACTCATATCGAAAATATCCCTCATATTTTTGGAAATGGAATAACTCATAAGGATTCAGTTAAATCAAACCAAAATTATAAATCAATTGGAGATAATAGTTTAATTAATACTAGAGATAGTTTTGATACTCCTAATGGAGATTTATTAGGTGATTATATCCCATTTTATTTAGGATGTAGGACTCCAATGTTATATGTAATTCAAAAAGGATATAATGGTGTAAAAATTACTAAGCCAAGTAAAATTATTTACTGTGTTACTAGTATACAAAAAATAATAGATGCTAACTTAAATTTCATATATACAGACGGTCATGCCACTAATGGTTTTTCAAAATACTATACACCAAAAGATATTAAAGGAATAAAAAATCAATTAGACTTCAAAGCAATAAATGCTAAATTTTGGAATGATGAGAATGATTTGGATTTAAAAAGAAGAAAAGAAGCTGAGTTTTTAATAAAACAAGACTTAGAATATAATGATATTCTTGGTTTCATTACTTTTGACCAAAATTCAAAACAGAAACTTTTAGGTATGGGAGTTCAAAAAAAAATAATTGTAAAGCCAAACTTATATTTTTAAATTATGATTAAATATCTAACAGGTAATTTATTTGATAGTAAAGCAGAAGCACTAGTTAATACAGTAAATACTGTTGGTGTTATGGGGAAAGGAATAGCTTTACAATTCAAGAGATTATTTCCAAATAATTATAGACTGTACAAAAATATATGTAATGAAAAAGAGTTTGAAATAGGTCAGTTAATTGTGACTAAAGACCAGAATACTGTCACTGGAGAAAAGATCATAATAAACTTTCCAACAAAAAAACATTGGAAGAGTCCTTCAGAGTATGAATATATTGAAAAAGGTTTGGAGGAACTTATTAAAGTGATTGAAAAAGAAAAAATAAAATCAATAGCAATTCCTCCTCTAGGAAGTGGAAATGGAGGTTTACAATGGTTTAAAGTAAAGGAAATAATTGAAAATAGACTTTCTAATATTGAAGATTGTGAATTTTTTATTTACGAGCCAAATGCTCATGTTAAAGAGGTTTTAAAGAAAGAGAGAGTTAAATTGACTCCTGCTAGAGCAATGTTACTCTTTATGCTCTTCGAATTAGTGAAAAATGGAGAGTTTGTATCAGAATTTGCTAGTGAAAAACTATGTTACTTTTTGCAGAGATTTGGTGCTGAAAAATATTTTAAATTAAATTATTCTGCTAATTTTTATGGTCCATATTCTGGAAAGGTTAGACATGTATTAAATTATTTAAATGGTAGTTACCTTATGGGGTATGCAGGAAAAGATAAAAAACCATTTGAGCAATTAAATTTATTAATAGATTCTGAAATAGATGTTAAAAACTATATTGAAGAAAATGATGAATTAAAAAAGATTGTATTAGAAACAAATCAGTTTTTGACAGGGTTTTATTCATCATTTGGTTTAGAATTATTATCGTCTATTGATTATATCTCTCAAACAGATAAGATTTCAGATAAAGATTTAATCAAAGAAAAACTTTATAATTGGAATAATAGAAAAAAGACACTATTCTCTGATGATAGGTATCTAGATATTTCAATAAATCACTTAAGAAAATCTCAACTACTGAATTAGAAATTTTTAAATGATGTTTGATTAATTTAAAATCTAAACTTAGACCCATCCATCAAAAACCACTTAAAACGAAGGCCTATTTCGGTAAACCTGAAACCAGAGGCAGTAGCAGAAGCAATATTACTATGTGTACCATAAATATTTGCCAACGAGCGTTCGGATAATTTATAGCCTAGTTTTCCTTGAAAGCGATAAGTGCTTTGGCTGCTATTACCCTCAATGTATTGTAATCCAGTCGCAGCTGTCAATTGGTAAAACCACTCTTTAGGTTTAGCACTTGCTTCATTTTTAATAAGCTCTGCAAACACTTCGGTGGCATTAAACTGTTCTGGACTAAAATAGAGGGTTGGTACTTGATTTTTAAACGTAATATATTGGTAATTTACACCTGCTTTTAAACCCGGTTTGCTTAGAATATTATAGTACAATGAGGTAAATAGTAAATTTCGGTTATTATTATCGTTTTGCGCTGTATAGTAGTATTGGGTAAACCAGCCTAAATTAAAGTTAGTACTTAAGTTATAATTGGCGTAAAAGTGATTTTGTACAATTTCACGATCTAGTAATTCGGCATTAAAATTTTGTAACTCACGTTTGTAACCCAAATCTAAAACTTGTAATTTAAACGGTTTTATAACAAAAGAAATATCGGTTAATAATTGCGTATAATTATTTGTATTGGCTTGTGCCGAGGTAAGGCCAAAAGTTCCTTTTGCGGTAATGTTTGGCAATAATTGGTAGGCTGCACCAAAACCAGCATCATGAGACGTTGCTTCTGCATTAGTAACCGCATTAGTAGTGTTTCTGTAATTATAATACCCTAATAATTTAAACTTAGTAGTTAAAGGATAATTAATTTGTGTTTGTAATGCAACCGCTTCGTTATCGCCATTATCAAAAGTATAGGCAGCTTTTGTTTCTATAAACGGTGTAAACTGTTGGTTTAGTGTTTTTAAAAACTGTAAGGCATCCTTTTGGTTTTTAAAAATTTGTAGTGTTTTATCCGCAGAAGCATAAGCACCATCGAATAAACCAGCCGCTTTTTGGGCATTGGCTTTTCCTAAGTTACCATCAAAAGACAAGCTATCATGCTTTAAAATAGCATTGTAATTAGCAATACTTTCTTTAAAATTACTTTTGTAAATATTAAGTGTAGCTTGTAGCGATAATACCCAGTTTTCTTCAGGGTACTCTACTAATAAGGTATCAATTAACTTTTCAGCAGTTTTATATTTTTTATTCCAAATTAAGGCTTGTATATAACGCTCCTTTGTTTGGTTAATTATAATGGTATCAGTTAGGGTTTCAACACTAGAAAACGCTTTAGTGCTAAGTTGTAATGCTGTTTTGTCTTTCCCTTTTAAATGCGAAACCAAAGCCAATCCGTTTAAAGCAGTAACAGCATCGGTTACAGCAATAGTTTGGTACGTTGTTTTTGCTTTATCTAATGCATTTGTAATAAGGTAAATGTTAGCAATATTTAAAAGCGTGTCTTTATCGTCTTTAAAAAACGTTAGATTGTTTTGTAGTAAACTTAAAGCTTTATCATACTCTTGGTTTTGTATGTATTGGTTAGCATACCCTAACTGTATGTATTTTTTAGAAGTTAATGCATTGACATTATCAGGTGATACAGCTAGTGCTTTAGTAACATATTCTAAAGCTTTATCATAACTCTTAAGATTAGACAATGTGTTTGCATAGCCTAAAAGCGCAGGAAAACTTGTGTTGTTTTTTAAAACCAATGTTTTGTAATACTGTTTTGCTTCAGTATAGTTTGTATTCCAAAGTAGGCTTTCGGCATAATTAAGTTGTATTTCAAAATCATTAGGGTAAGTGTCTAATAAGCTTGAAAAAATAGATACTGCTTGTGTTGCGTTTCCGTTTAAACCTACTGCTCTTCCATAGCATAACTTCGCAGTTTTATTATTGGGATAGTCTGCTAAAACAGATTTAAAAAATATTTCTGCTTGATTGTATTTACCAGTTTCTAAATACGTAAATCCTTCTTGCATATTTTGGGAGTACCCCAAAAAGGCAATAAAAGTAAGGGCTAAGGTTATGGTGTGTTTTAATGTCATCATTGATTTTTAACTATATGCAAGTTAGTCAATAGAAGCGATTCATTCGTCTACAGTAAATGGCATCTCGCCGAAATTTGCCATAATAAAACAGCTTTAGTGATGATATTTGTAACAGAAACAATCACTAACACTTTTAAATTTTAATATTATGGCTTTACAAATTTTAGAACACAACGGAACATTTTACTTACAAGGAAACCTTAATGCAACAACATCTAGAGCATTTATTATTCATTTAGAACATAAAATAGAAACGGTTAAAGATGTTACAGTAAACATTGATAAGGTAACAGAAATAGATGCTAACGGTGTTGCCGCTTTTAAAACCTTGTTTGCAAGTGCATTAAAACAATACAAAGGCTTTTTTGTTACAGGTAACGGCTGCAAAGACATATACGAAGAATTCAATTATTACCAAGTGGCTTAATTGTAGCCATAAAAAACACCCTTTTAACATGACTATTAACACTAAAATATTAAAACAGACAATTACGCCAGAACACGTATTTATGTTAAGTGTTCTGGTTGTAAACGGCGGAAATTATTTATATAACCTTATTCTAGGACGCCTTTTAGGACCAGAAGCTTTTGCAGATGCTGCTGTTTTAATAACCTTTTTATTAGTGTTATCGTTTATGGCAATGACGTTTCAATTAGTAACTGCAAAATTCTCGGTACTTTTTGAAGCAGATGCTTTTTTTAGTTTTATTTCTAGAATGTACAGAAATGCAGTAATTGTAGGCTTGCTTTTAGGTATTGCTACTATTGTGTTTTCAAAACAATTACAAGAGCTATTTAATACAGCGACATCTACATTATTTGTGGTCTTTGGCTTTGGGGTGCCGTTATACTTTTTAATGAGTGTAAATAGAGGGGTTTTTCAAGGTAAAAAAGCGTTTAAATCGTTATCTATTACCTACCAAACAGAAATGCTAAGTCGTTTATTAATAACGTTAGGGTTATTATATTTTCTAGACATTCCATCATCTACAGCAGTGGCTATTGGTATTTTGGTGTCTTTAGGTTTTGGACTCTTGCCTTTTAAAATGAAAAACTTTAAAATAACGACAACTAAAGTCACTTACAATACTAAGTTAGTCCGTAATTTTTTCGCTATAACGGCGTTTTACGAATTAACACAAATTATAATAAACAACAGCGATATTTTATTGGTAAAACACTATTTCGATGCTTACGATGCTGGTTTATATGCGGCTTTAGCTCTTATTGGTCGTATTGTTTACTTTATAGCTTGGATGTTTGTTATGCTATTATTACCAACGGTAGTACAATTAAAAAAAGAAGGAAAGGCTACAGCGCCTATTTTGCTTAAATATGTGGGGTATATTTCTGCTATTGCTTCTGTAATTATATTAGGTTGTGCGTTATGCCCTAAACTGGTTATATCACTACTATTTGGTGAAGATTATTTAATAATGTCACCTTTATTATGGCAATATGCTTTAGCAACAGGCTTATTTGCTGTGTCTAATATTTTTGCATACTACTATTTGTCTTTAGATCGTTATATTCCTGTGGTATTATCGGGTGTTTTCGGGCTACTACAAGTCGGGTTAATTATGGTTTTTCATAATAGTCTAGCTGAGGTTGTAACCATGCAAATTGTAGCTATGGTATTGTTGTTAATAGTACAATTAGCTTTCTTCTTTTTAGATTATTTTAGGGTTAGAGACTAATTGTGTGGGGTTTGATTATACATTTCTTAGCAGATTGACTTTATTTCTTTACTAATTTTTCAAAATCTAACTTAATTAATTCCCATACTTTTTCTTTATAGCAGTTTGGCGTAAAATCGTTATCTGCATTAGAAAAATCAATGACTTTAAGCAGTAGTTCTTCTTTGGAATAACCATATGGATTTCTTTTGAGATAAAAGTCAATCATTTTATTTAAGGTAAACGTTTCTAATAGTTCGTGTATATCCCAAAAATCTTTTTTTCGACCACCATTAGCGATGACTTCAAATTTCATTGCAGCAATTTCTTCAATACTCGAAAATCTAATATTTTGTTCCAGAATAACAGGAAAAACAAAAGGGTCGGTATAAAATAAATCCAATTTTACTAATTCATTTTTAGTATTACCAATAAAATAGGATTTACCCATTCCTACCAAATCAACTGATAATGAATCTACATAGGCAAACATTTCATTTAATTTAGTTTCTAGTATATAAAAATCTATACTGCCATACTCTGCATCTGTAAATAAATTGATATCTACTGATTCTCTATGACCTAATTGAAGACTTAATGCTGTGCCTCCAACAATTCTAAAATTATTAAATTCTTCAATTAACATTAATTGTTTAAGAGCATCCCACAGTAAATCGGAAACCGTATTTAAGTGTAAATCCATTATATTAAATTATGCTTTATAACATTTTTATCAAAAGACGGTAAATAACTTTTTGTCATTGATTTAATCTCTTTAGCGATAGTCTTTTTTCCATAGAATGCAATGATTTCATTTATTTCAGCTGTATTTCCTCTTTCTAAAACTCTTTTTATAATCGCTTTTTTATTTTTATCCCAATCAATCGTATTAAAATCTGTATCCCAAAAAAGTATTCTCCTAATGTTATTGATATTAGGTGTTTTTTTTGTTTCAGAATCTGCTATTATTTTTACATCATAGCTTGCCTGTAGTAACATAAAGTAATCTATCTCGGTTTTAAATATTTTTGATAATTTAATTGAAAGACTTGGATTAATGTCTCTCCGTTTATTAAGAATAGCACTTATTGTTTGTTTGTGTTCACCAATAGCATTAGCTAATTCAGAACCTTTTAGATTTTTATGATCTAATGCCCACCTTAATAGAGTACCAGGATGTATGCCTTTAATTTTATTTAATTTGGGTAACATGATTTTTGCTATTTAATATAAAAATATAAAAGATTTAAAAAGTAAACAAAAATGTTTACTAAAAATAAACGATATTGTTTACTAAAAATCAAAAGTTATACCAAAATTTACATCTATAAATGAGTTCTTTATTAAAGTTAATATAAATCCTTTAGCTGATAACTTAGAAATAGCTGGTTATAGAAGCCTTTTTATCATTTTATATAGGTTAGGTTTTGGTAATGCTATCATCTAAAATATAATAATAGAAAATAAATGTAATAAAACGTTTTTAAGCTCTTGTGTGAACCGTGCGATAAGTTATTGATGTATTACCAGTTCCTAAATAGTCTATTTTTTAAATCAAAAACCAACACCACCTAAAGCAATTTGCAACTCGTCTACAGTAAATGGCAACTCATCTGAGTTGCTCCATTATAATGCATTAAAATCTTCAAATTTGTAATGTAATTAAAACATAACTATTATGAAATTAGCCATTGTAACCGCATATCCGCCTAGTAAAGTAACACTTAATGAATACGCTTTTCATTTAGTAAAACATTTTAGACAAAAGGAAGACATTACAGAGTTAATATTATTAACCGATGAAACACCACAGGCTAAAGATCTACCATTTACTAAAGGCAGTTGTAAAATTACGGTAAAACAATGCTGGAAGTTTAATAGTTATTTAAACCTTTACACTGTTACCAAAGCACTTAACCAAACACAACCAGATGCTGTTTTATTTAACTTACAATTCATGAAGTTTGGCGATAAAAAAGCAGCAGCAGCATTAGGCTTATTTTTACCTTTAGTTTGCAAATTAAAACGCATTCCAAATATTGTATTGTTACATAATATTTTAGAAGAAGTAGATTTAAAAAGTGCAGGGTTTACAGAAAACCCGATACTTAAAAAAATATACAATTATATAGGAACAACACTTACAAAAATAGTTTTACAAACCGATGTATTAGCTGTAACGATGCAAAAATATGTAACTATTTTAGAAGAAAAATACAATGCCAAAAACATAAAATTAATACCACATGGTACTTTCGAGGTTTCCGAAAAAGAGCCTGACTACACTTTACCAGATGGCCCATTACAGATTATGACGTTTGGAAAATTTGGGACCTATAAAAAAGTAGAGTCCATGATTGAAGCTGTAGAAAAAGTTAGAAAGTATACTGGTTTAGATTTAGAAATTGTAATTGCAGGAACAGACAACCCAAATGTACCAGGATATTTAGCAAAAGTACAAGAACAGTATAAACACGTTTCGCAATTGCGTTTTACAGGCTATGTAGAAGAACATGAAGTCTCTACATTATTTAACAATAGTGCGGTAGTGGTGTTTCCGTATACTTCTACAACAGGAAGTTCTGGAGTATTACACCAAGCAGGAAGTTATGGTAAAGCGGTAGTTATGCCAGACTTAGGAGATTTAGCTTTATTAGTAAAAGATGAAGGTTACAGAGGTGAATTTTTTGAACCAGAAAATGTAACAAGTTTAGCAAAAGCTATAGAAGCAATTATAACTAAAGACAGCTATAGAGTTGCTTTAGGTAAAGCAAATTATAAGGCAGCAACAGCTTTTCCAATGGAAAAAATAACAGATTTGTATTTAGAAGCTTTTGAAGCGATTAATGTAGAGAAATATAATAGTTTGTTAGCTCTGTAAAAAAGGTTCTCGATACAATTCTTCATGCTTCAGAAGCACTCGATTTAACTTTAATTTTTAATTGGTCGTTACTTCGAATAGAATTTATTTTTCAGGAATTTTGCATCGAGAAGAGCTTATTAAAAGCTATAAGTTATGTTATAGGTATAGAATTGAAAGTATAAGCCTACTCTTCCGATTTAGAAATAAATTTAAAAGCCATCTTTTTTGTCCCATCTATAGAAATAAACCCGAAATTTTTTTGAATATTTCTACGCCAAGGCAGTCTCCCTACGACTGCTTTTGGCACGTTATTAAAATCGTATAAGGTCCAAGACATATACGGAATGTTCTGTTGTTTAATAATAGCTTGCGCGGTTTTATGGTAGTTTGCTTGTGTTGCTTCCGAACTTCCAAAAAAGTTCCAAAACCCGCTGTAAGACGATATTCCAAACTCACTTAATACAATAGGTTTATTTGGAATGTTTTCTTTTAAGGTTGTAAAAGTCGCCTCTAAATCATCAAGTGATTTGTAATAATGAAATGATACAAAATCTACCTCGTCTTTTAAAATACTAGCGCTGTCACTATTAGACCAACCAATAGTTACTAGGTGATTAGGGTCTGCAGATTTTACAACTAGCAGCATTTGCTTTAACCAAGCAGTTACCAAAGAAGCATTACGAGATTCAAAATCTAAATTAGGTTCGTTTTTTATATCCCACGCTAAAATAGCGTGATGATTTTTCAAGGTAGACACAAGTGTTTCAGCATGTCGGTGTGTTAATGTCCAATCTAAAACCGAATAATCACCATAAAAATCGAATAGTGTAATGACCACTTTAAGTTGTTGTGCTTCGGCAGTGTCTAAAAGTTGTTTTAACTTTTCTAATTTTTCAGGATTAATATTTGCCTTTCCGAAGTCTTCGTATGGAACAAAAACTCGAATAGTGTTTAAGCCTGTAGTTTTTATAATTTTAAAATCTTCAGCAATTGTTTCAATATTAAAACCCTTCCCAAAAACATCCCAAGGTGTTTCTTTAGGATAATAATTAATGCCTTTTATTACTAAGTTGTTTATTGGTATTAAGGAGTTCTTTTCTTTGGTTATTTCGGTTTGCTGTTTTACCATGTGGCGAATACGCCAAAAACCGTCTTCTAATAATAAAACCACTTTATAAGTAGACGTTTCGGTAGTTTCTAAAAGTAATGTTTCTGTGTTATAAACACGCTTGTATTCTACAACATTACGGTCTGTGATAACGGCTAATTGTCCATCTTCGCTAAAAAACTCTAAAGTAGGATGATGCTCTAAAGAAGTTGACGCTATGGTAATACCTTTAGCACTATTTGTGGTTACTGTATTATAGATATTTTGTCTTGCATTATTAGTGTAATAATCTTCAATGCCTTGTTTTGTGTTTGTCTTGTAGGCAATACTTTTAACATACCAAGCATCTAAATAATCATTTTCAATAGTCTTTAAGGTTTCACTATCCATTGGTCTTCCCTCATTATTTAAAGGAGTCCAATTTATTTTGGGTAAATACTGGTCTATTTTTTTAAGCTCAGTATGCAGCATAGTACTTCGGTCTGCTCCAGTATTTAAATAACTATATAATGCGCTAATACCGTAAACGCATACTGCAATAATAACAATATATGAACTTATTAAAACCCCTCGTAATATGTTTTTATTTATACTACTCATAGGTTATATTTTGAAGTGTTTTTTCTAACCCAGCAGTTGTAACCCTTATTGAGTAAATGCCCTGTTCTAGATTTAATTGTTTTAAATTGAAATTGGCATAACCAGCTTTAGATGGCTTTGTTGTAGAATGTATTACCGTACCTTCTTTTACAATAGATAATGAAACTTGTAAACCATCTGGAATAAGTTGCGCCATAAAACTTTTAAGCGGGCCAACTGTAACCGTATTATTCTTAAAAGCAATATCGAAATCCGTAATAACCTGTTTGTAATTAAGTGTTATGCTATTACTTTCGGCCATACCATTTACAAACGCCTGTATAGCCCATTGGGTTTTATAATCTGGATGAATTAAGCTAGCTGTAGCAACACCTTTTATAGTTGTACCACTAGTTTTTAAATTATTTCCTTCTGAATTTGTTATTAAAAACTCAACATAGGTACCATCATTAACCACATTGTTGTAAGTATCTTTTAGTATCGAGGTAGAAAACTGAGTGATTTGATTGCCATCGGCATAATCATGATGGCGTGTTGCAGAAATTGTAAAGTTAGTAGGAGGTGCTGCTAAAATAGTAATATCGTACTCTTTAGAGTCATTGCCTAAACAGTCTGTGGCTATTAAAATACGGCCAGTTTCGGGCTTAGAATAGATGTTTTTATAAGCTATAAAATTTTTAGTGTGTACAGTATCGTTTTCTTGAGAAGCTAAAAACCAATGTTTTATGTTTACAGGCGTATTCACTTGTAAAGGGTTATCTAAATCGTCAGTTGGGATAACAACTAACATAGCATAATCGGTTCCGCCAGCAGCAATACTTGGTGGTCCAATGTAGGTTTCCAGGCTATTTACTTTTGCTTTAGGAATAATCTCAAATTGTCCCGATAAGTTTTGATTAATAAGTTGCCAAAATACTACACCAGATTTATTGCCAATACTTTGCGGAATGTGATACTCCATAGTATTCTTTTTTAAAACTGGTTCAATTACTGTTGTACCATAACTGTGGGTACAATATAGGTCTGGAATTTCATTGTTAGATGCAGAAAACCGTAATATTATATTCTCGCCAGCTTTAAAGGAGCGTTCTTTAGATAGTAGCTCTATATTGGCATATTCTGTAAACTCTACTAAAGTAGCAGAAGACAATAGTAAAAGACCAAGTAGTAATATGTATAGTTGTTTAATACGCATTAGTTGGGGTTTCCTATGTAATTATTTAATTCAATTTTTATAAAACTATAGTTAGGGTGCGTTATGGGTTGCAATGTATTATAGGTGTGGTTTTTAATTCTATTACTTATTATTTTTGTTGCAATATCCCTATTTGGTAGGCCGTTTACAAAACAATTACTCATATCGTTAGAAATAATTTGTATTGGCATTGCTTTTAGCAATGTATAATTAAATTGTTGCTGTCGTTGTTGCCTAATACCGTCTTTTAAAAACAAATGATCTACCCAAAGCATTTGTTTGTGTTCGTTATAATAAGTAATTAAAAGTTGTGGTATGGTTACCTCTTCTACACCACTGTTAAATAAGGTACCGTTAATAGTTGTTTTATTTATATTAATAGCACTAAGCGTTGTTTTTTTGTATAAATCTGATCCCGATACGTTGCCAGCAACTTGAAGGTTAAATTTAGTAGGTTGCTCGCTAAACTCTACAGGTGTAAACTCGTCTGGATTAAATGTTTTAGGAATAGAGTCTTTGGTTTTAGACCATGCAATGCCTTCAAAATTAATTCTAAAAGCACTCGTTTCTTTGGGCATGAGTTTATGTTTTACATGGTATTTTGCATTGTACGTGGCAAGAGACTTATTTGCACTGTTATATAATGTACCTTTTAAAACAACATCTGCTGGGGTATTATCTATATTCTGTATTTCTCCAATTATGGCATAGTGGTTATCGTATTTTACCAATGTTGCTTTTAGCACTTCTAGAATAGGTTGTTTTAATACATCCTCGTGGTGTGTTTGCTCACTAGTAATACGTCTGCGTCCTTGGTTGTAAAATGTTGTTGTATTATTACTGTACAGTTGGTCTGGAGGTAAATCTGTATCTAAATCGTCTGGCTGTAAATACCACTTGTTATAATGCTTAACGATAGTTTTATAGTCCGTTTTAGCAATCTTTTCTAGCGGTGTAATCCATTTAGTTTCTACTTTGGCAGTTGCTATGCTATCATTTTTATAAGTAATATCCGTGGTAATTGTTTCTAATTTAGCGTAAGAGCTCAATAGGCCATCGGTTACAGAAATCTCTAACATATATTGTGCAATAGATAATTCGCTATTAGGGGCTATAAGATTGTAAGCCTCTTCAAAAGCCTTAAAATCTATAGCATTATAATAGGCTAGAACTGCATTTTCGGGTGTACGTTGCGAATCGTTTTTTAAATAAAATATGTAGACTCCATAGCATACAATAACTGCAAGAATAACAGACCAAATATGTGTAATTTTTAAGAGTCCTTTTGAAAAACTATTGTACTGTGTTTTAAAATATAGATACTCAGGAATTGTCTTCACTTTTGTTTTTAAAGCACGAATCCATAACAGTTGAATATTTAAAACAAAAGCAATAAGTACAGTTAAAAACGGAACAACACCCCAAAGTATTTTTTGCCATCTAGAAACATCGTTTTTTGGTAATACCGAAGCTATTGGGGGAACATTTAATTTTTCCCATACTTGGATACCGTTTTCTAATTGTCGTAAACGTTGCCAACCACAGAAATACAGAATAGGATCGTAAAACTTATCGTTAGAAAAAATGTATTTTAAGTTATATTTTTCTGGAACCGTTAAAAACTGTTGTAGCGAACCAATGCCTTCAATACCCTTAAATTTAGAATTCTCTAAACGTTCGATAGCTCTGGTCGTTAATTCGGGCAAACGCCTTGCAGAATGGTAATTGCCATCTACACTTAACGCGTTGGTTTGCGCCGCAAGCCATGCCATTTGGTCGCCAAACCCTAGAGTTAAATAGCGCCATTGGTCATGTTGATCTTGATTTAAAAAATTAACAATAGGGAGCATTTTAATTTTCTGAGGTTGAGAGGGCCTAAAGTATCCTAAACTCATTGTAAAAATCGTCATGAATATAAATAGCCCTGCTAAAATGCCAACAATAATGCGATGATATATAGCTCCAAACTTATGCTGTATTCTGGTTTTTAAATCAGTTTCAATAAAACGATAGGCAAATTCTCCAAATAGTGGTAATGCCATTATAGAAGCCCAAAGCGTAAAACGGTCTAAGGTTAAAATATTAAAAGCTGTATCCCCTAAAATAAGCTTTGGTATTGGTGTTGTACCTCCAGTTCCTAAAACAGTTAATAAGGTAAAGGACAACCCAAAAAACAAATAACGTTTACTATAGTATCTGTAAAAAAAGTAAGGCAATAAAACCAATAAAATACCCCAAGGAATTAAAAAGAAAACCAAACCAGATGAGGTAACTTCCAGAAAACTATCGCGAGAGCCATGAGGAATAGGCACTTGTGTTATAGGATTATTTTTAGAATTAATCCAATACGGTAAAATACAACCTATAATAATAACTAACGAGAGCATTCCAAAACCAACAATGCGCTTAAATAACTTAAAAAAGGAGCTTAAAAATACTTTAAAAGTAACCGCTTTCATTGTACCCACTTTCTCTTTAGAGGCATCCATAATAACCATACCTATTAATGGGAAAATAAAAAAGACCATTCCAAAAATAGGAGTTACATGATGCGAACAAACTGTTACAGCTATTAAAGACAGAGATGTTAATAAATAACGATACGTTCCTGTTTTTAACCATAAATAAATTTCTGGTAACGCATGCATTAATACCGAAATCCCTATAATACTTGGTAATTGTCCAAACACATGCAGGGTTTCTACAAACGAAGACGATAATACCGCAAGTATAGCCGCATAACCAGCAGCAGTTCTATTAGCTGTAATAAGTAGAGAAAACCGATAGACTCCAGTAATAAATAAGAGGATACTTATTAAGGCTACAGTAAATAGTCCAAATTTTAAACCACCAATAAAAGAAAAAGCGGCAATAGCTTGGTGTACTAATGGCGGATAGCTCATAACCGTAAAACCAGTGTACCATTTATAATTCCAAGGTTCAAACCAGCTATTAGCATAATGATCTGCAAAAAAGAGGTGTATTAGTGCATCGTATGTGGTTTCTAATGTAAAAAAAATAGACGTACCATGAAATGCAATACCAATAAGTAAAGCCGCTATTAAATATTTATTTGATGTTTTAGGCATTAATAAAGAGTCCTGTTTTTCATTTTAATAAAGATATAACAATCTTTTGTTTCGACGAGTAGTGCCATCGAAACAAAAAACACATTCGTCTACAGAAAACTTCCAACCATCGAATTACACCAAAATAAGGCCGCTATCTCCTCTAATTTTGGGGTATAATCTTAAACAAATCTACTATGAAAACTGGAATTATTATACCATGCTACAACGAAGCAAAACGATTAAATGTTAATGCTTTTATAGAATTTATAACAACTCATGAGTCCTATCATTTATGTTTTGTAAACGATGGAAGTAAAGACGACACATTATCTGTTTTAGAAACCGTACAAAAAGAAGCACGAACTAGAGTAAGTATTGTAGATGTAAAGAAAAATGCTGGAAAAGCAGCAGCTGTACGTTCTGGTGCACGTTACTTATTTAACAGACAAGATGTAGACTATATTGGGTTTATTGATGCAGATTTATCTACCGATTTTAATGACTTTAAAAAGTTGGTAGATACTTTGCATAATAACGATAATTTATCTTTAGTATACGGTTCTAGAGGAAAAGGAGATGGGCAAATAGAACGTAATGTATTTAGAAACCTATTTTCAAAAATTGTAAAACTTATTGTGTTTTTAATTTTAGGATTACCAATAGAAGATACACAATGTGGAGCAAAAGTATTTAGACGTAGCATTATTCCTGTAGCATATAATACCGCTTTTATAACACGATGGTTATTTGATGTAGAAATATTTATTAGACTTAAAAAGCACTTTGGAAAAGCACAAATTATGGATAGAATGTACGAGCAACCTTTAGACCGTTGGGTGCATGTAGACGATTCTAAATTAGGAGTAAAAGATGCACTACAAATACCTTATAAATTATTGAGTATATGGTTTTCATATACAGTACTTCAGGCATTTAGTAGAGGGATAGAAGCAGGAAAAGTAATTGCTTTAGATAAAATAAATACATCTCCTTTATATGAAATTAAAACCGCAGCATAATATAAAACAGACTGATTATTGTTTTTTTGATAGTTGATATCATAGTTTTTAATAGTAAAGCCTTTCAATGTATTTTGTAAGGCTTTTTTGTGCTCTAGCAACTAGAATTCGTAGTTGTTTTACTAGCAAGTATAACTATTAAAACGAATTCTAGTTTAGCAACTACGAATTCTAGAAGCGCTAATATTTAAGAGTATTCCCCCAGTACCTTTGGAGTATAAATAAAAACAAACCCATTAAAACAAAATATTATGAACACTTTAAAAAACACATTCGTAGCCTTAATTTTAGTCGTAACAGCAAACGTATTTGCACAAACTCCAGAAGTAGAATTCGACACCTATGCAGAGTCTAAACAAAATGCATCAAAATACCTTTTAGCAAACGATGTAGCTATGAGAGATTGCCCATCTACTTTTTGCGAAAAACTAACAACAATTAGAATTGGAACTAACGTAAGATTATTAGAAAAAACAGAAGAGTCACAAGAATTAAACGGTATAACAAGCAGATGGTACAAAGTAAAACTAGGACCACAAGAAGGATGGATTTGGGGCGGTTTAATTTCGCAAAAAACATTTGTAAGTCAAGCTAATGCCGAAGTAAGATTTGTATTTGGAGAAGCAGGTTATAACAGCGACGATGAAAAGCAATACCAATTAAGAGCTGTTAAAAATGGAGTGGAATTAGATAAAATGATAATCGCTTCAGATGTATTACACTATGCTAATGTACAAAACATAGGTAACGAAGGTATAGAAGGCGTAGACGATATTATAGTATTAAATACCATTACAGACAGTTGCGAAGTACCAAGCGAATCGTTATATGTTGTTTGGAAAGACAATAAACTACAAAAAACAGAAAATTTAATAGCAACTGCCGAAACCTTATCTACCGAAGATTGCTGCTACTTATTTTATTCAGAAGCTAAAGAGTAATCACGCTATTTAATCAATGAGTTACACTGCGCTTTTTAAGCGTAGTGTTTCTCGCTTTAAAAGAATACAATAACTGAAACATTAGTTTAGTTATATTTGTTTTAAGCTGAAGAATAAATTTCTTGTATTAGTAACCTAATTAAATTATAATTCTATTGAACCGTTTTTATCTCCTCTTTATTTTTTTGTGCTTTGGAATAGTCTCTACGTCTTGTTTTGGTCAGAACAAGCAACTTAGAGCATATACTATAGAAGATGGTTTGCCGCAATCTCAAGTATTAGACGTTGTTCAAGACGATATGGGCTATTTATGGTTAGGGACACAAGGTGGTGGGTTGTGTAATTTTGATGGACAAACATTTCAAGTTTGGAAAGAAAAAGATGGGTTATTATCCAACTACATCCATGCATTATACGTTTTAGAAGATGCTGTATATATTGGAAGCAGACGAGGCCTTTCAATAAAAAGAAAAGATGTATTTGTAAATATTGAAGCACCACAAGTAAACAAAATATATAATTTTAAACGAGAAAAATATATAGCAACTGTTGAAGGATTATATCACCTTTTAGATAATAATAGTCTTCAAAAAATTAATATAAACCCAATACTAAACCAAAGTAAAATTAAGGCCATTATTTATTACAATGATTTTTATTGGATGGCAACAGACAAAGGCTTCTGGAAATTAAGCGAGTTAAATAATAAAGCCGAAACTATAGAACGCTTAGAGTTTAATGATTTTACTGCGGTTACCGCATATAAAGACCGTATTTATGCTGCTACTTTTGATGATGGTACTTTTATTTATAACGTAGACAATTTAAAACGTCCTATTTTAATGCGTGAACCATTAAATATTAATGAGATGGCTATTCTTAATGAAGATGAATTATGGATCTCAACTCATAACGATGGTATATCTATAATAGACACAAAAACAAATACAGAAAAAGCATTTATTAATACAAAAACAGGATTAGCTGTACCGCATATTAGAAAAGTAATTACCGATAAACAATCTAACATTTGGATAGCAACTTCGGGTTGGGGATTGTATAAATACTTCCAAAATAACTTTCAGCATTTTAATAAAAACAATGGTTTAAAGGGAAATCGAGTCTATGCAGTACATAAAGCAAAGCATGCACTTTGGCTCTCTAATTCCGAAAAAGGTTTGGTGAAAATAGATACATCAGGAATAGAGCAGATACCTGGATATAAAACCTTTTCTAATGTAAAAATTAAAACGATTGCAAGCGATGGTAGAGGAAATATCTGGGCAGGATCTGATGGTAGAGGATTGCTTTACAGAGAAACAAAAACAGTAGATAGTATTGCTATAGACTCTAGCGATGTGTTTAATGTAAAAGAAGAACGCTTCACTAAAACTGTAATAAAAAACCATATTTTAAATTCCGAAACAGGCTTTCCACACAACTGGATTAGAAAAATAGTAGTGGAAGATAAAAATACATGGGTGGCTAGTTATTCGGGCGGAATTACAAAGTTTAGTTACAATGCTGCAAACGAAAAACTAAATATTAAAAAAACATTTGGAAGCAAAGAAGGAATTAAAGATTTATACATAACAACAATGGTTAAAGATAACCAAGGACGATTATGGTACGCCACTCAAAGTGGCGATTTAGGTTATATTAAAAATGGAAAAGTAACACATTTTGAAGCTGTTTTAAATAGAAAAATATCGATAGGAGTCTTACTATTTCAAAATGATAAATTATTTATAGGAACTGCTGGGAGAGGTATATGGTGGACAACTCTTAATGCTAAAGGCGTAAGCGATTTTAAAAAGCTAAATGGAGAGAAAAAAGTTTATTCAGGAAATATATACCAACTTATCTTCGATAATCAAGGCTATTTATGGGCGGGAACCGAAAGTGGTGTAGATAAAATAACACTAAATCAAGAAAACACTATTGTAGATGTTGTTCATTTTGGAAGGAACGATGGATTTTTAGGAATTGAGACCTGTTTAAATGCTGTAGAAAAAGACGAGCAAGGTAATTTATGGTTTGGTGCTATTTATGGTTTAACACAATATAAGCCAAGTGATATAAGTAAAGAAAGCTTAAAGCCTAAAGTTTACTTTAAAGACTTGCAAGTAAATTTTAAAACAGTAGATTCTATAGCTATAAAGCAATGGATAGATAATAATACCGTTTTGCAATTAACCCCAAAGCAAACTCAAATAGGCTTTAGCTATAAAACTGTAGATTTAGATCATCCAACCGAAATCCAATACCGTACAAAATTAGATGCCCAAGAATGGAGCCCTTGGACAACTAATAATACACAAAGTCTAAGAGGGTTGGAATATGGTGCGCATACATTTAAAGTACAATCCAGAAATAACCGTTGGCAAAATAGCGAGCCAATAGCTTTCGCATTTTATATGGATAGTCCATTACATAAAAAAGCATGGTTTCGGTGGACCCTTATTGCTGTAATATTAGCCCTTTTAGCACTATTTACTTGGCGTTATATTAAGCGTTTAAAACGTGAAAACGAAGCAGAACAAAAACGCCTAAAGCTAGAAAACCATTTGTTGTCTTTAGAGCAAAAAGCATTACGCTTGCAAATGAATCCGCATTTTATATTTAATGTCCTTAATGGTATTAAAGCTATGGCGATAACAAAGCCAGATAAAATGAATAATACCATTAATAATTTTGCAACATTATTACGTGAAACGTTAATTAATTCTAGAAAAGAAACAATTACTCTAGAGCAAGAAATAAAGACACTGCGTCATTATATTGAAGTAGAGAAACTAATGGCAGAAAAATCATTTGAACATACTATTACTTTAAATTGTGATTTAGACCCAGAAGAAATTTTAGTGCCTCCAATGTTAATACAACCTTTTGTAGAAAATGCGATTAGGCATGGTATTTTAAAAGGGCAAAAAGAAGGGCAATTGGATATCACTTTTAAAACAACAGAAACACATTTATACTGTACCATAAAAGATAATGGGATTGGTATTTTTACATCTCAAGAAGCAAAACCAAAAACAGATCATCAATCTATGGCACTTAAAGTAACAAGAGAACGATTGGAATCGATTTCGGGAGTAGATGCATTACAGATTTCAGAAATTAAAAACAATAATGGCATTGTAGAAGGCACAAATATTACCTTTAAAATTCCATTAGAAACAGATTATTAAAAACAAATTATGCTAACAGCAATTATAGTAGAAGATTTAGAAGATGCTATGGCTCTTCTAAAAAATGACTTAGAAACTAAGCATCCAGAAATTAAAATTATAGATACAGCAAGAAGTGTAGTAGAAGCCGCAAAAGCATTACGAAAAGCACAGCCCGATATTCTGTTTTTAGATATTATATTAGGCGATGGTACTGGATTTGATGTGCTAGAGATTTTTCCAGAATTAAAATCGAAAATCATTTTCGTCACAGCAAGTGATGAGTTTGCTATAAAAGCATTTAAGTTTGCAGCCATAGATTATGTGCTAAAACCCTATTCTAATGAAGAGTTAGAGCAAGCTATAACAAGAGCAAAAGCACAAATAAAACCTAATAAAGAACGACTAGATATTTTAAAGGAAACATTATCTGCGCCAGAAAAAAAACCTAATAAAATATCGTTACACACACTAGATAAAATTATTATTGTAAACCTTGACGATATCGTACGTTGCGAGTCGGATAGCAATAATACGGTGTTTCACCTTCAAGATGGTAGAAAAGTATTTGTTACTAAAACCCTTAAATATTTTGCAGATATGTTAAAGCCTTACGAATTTTTACGTATTCACCAAAGTCATTTAGTAAACCTACAATGTATAAGTGCATTTATAAAAACCGATGGCGGCTATTTAATGCTTAAAAATGGTGAAAATGTACCCGTTTCTGTTCGTAAAAAAGCTGAGGTTATCGAGATTTTAGATACCATGCATCGTTAACAAAACTATAATAGTTTTAGAATACATTATTTATATTTGTGCTCTTAATCAATAATTAACTATGAAATTTAAAACCTTAATACTACTTTTTGTTAGCTTAATATTTATTAATTGTTCAAAAGACGACGACTCGCAAGAAGCAAAGTTGAGTTCTGAAAATAAAGTTATATCATTCACTATAAAGCCTAATGATATTAATTATGCAGGGGTAATTAACGAACAAAATAAAACTATTGAAATAGAAACAGTGGGATTAGAAGTAAATAGTAACATTGTTCCACAAATAGTATTTTCGGCTAAAGCAACAATTTCTCCAGATCCAACATCAATACAAGATTTTAGTCAGCCAGTTATATATACAGTTACAGCCGAAAATGGAGATGAGGCAGTTTACACTGTAACTACCAATAATACTGAGATTGCTGTGCCTTCTAACGAAAAAAAGATTTTAAGTTTTCAACTTAGTAATAATGGAAATACTTTTGATGGTGTTATAAATCATGATGCTTTAACAATAGATATAGAGGTTTATGGAGATACGGCACAACTTTTAGTTCCTACCATTACAGTTTCGGAAAATGCTACATTTTCGCCAGGAGTAGATGATGCTCAAAACTATTTAGAAGACGTTGAATATACTGTAACGGCAGAAGATGGAACGTTTAATATATATACTGTTAGGACAAAGGTATTACTTATAACTACCGTAAACAGTGTAAGTTCTACAAGTGATTTTTCTACTGCTTACTACAGTAATGCTAAACCTTATGTTAGAACTCAAAATGTTGATTTAACACTTCCAAACTCAAAAATTATTTTGGCTAATGCTACAAACAGCTATGAATTAAGTTACAGCAATTATAGTTTTACCACTTTTGAAGATGATATATTCACAAATTTTCAAATAGAATTCCCTAATAATATCGTTACTGCTAGTGATTATACTTTAAAATATGTAGTAGACGATGTTATAAAAACAGAAACGATTGAATTAATTGATGTGCTTGCCGAAAACGTTCCTGTAATTACATCTTCAAACCAATCAAGCTATAATTTTGGCGACACACTAATTTTAACAGGAACTAATCTAGTTCCAGGAATTAGAATAGCAGCTCATAATGGCTCTATTTATGCTTATAATGAGTCTTCATCTTCACCAGTAAGTGTGAATTCTGAAGGCACAATGCTAACATTTCAAATGAATGTAAATAGTGGGATGTTTCCTTCAGGAACATATCAAACACCAATATTTATTAATTATAATGGAAGATACGGAGATTCTATTACAGTAGAGTTTGATTAAGTTTGAAGTATTAGTAAGAAAGATAATTACTTATTATACTTTTTACCCAACTGCTCTAACATTTCTTTAGTAATAGCATCTAAGTCGTAATCATGTTGCCAGTTCCAATCTTGTCTAGCTTCGCTATCATCTATACTTTGCGGCCAAGAAT
This sequence comes from Pontimicrobium sp. MEBiC06410, assembly GCF_053601615.1. Taxonomy (NCBI): domain Bacteria; kingdom Pseudomonadati; phylum Bacteroidota; class Flavobacteriia; order Flavobacteriales; family Flavobacteriaceae; genus Pontimicrobium; species Pontimicrobium sp. MEBiC06410. The sequence goes on along the minus strand of NZ_JBSHNT010000162.1, from coordinate 175,014 downwards.
TAGCAATGTCTTGTCTAAAATCGGGTTTGTAAGTAATTTTAAAATCAGGAATGTATTTTTGTATAGAAGCAGCAATTTCTTTTGGCGTAAAAGTAATACCAGCTAGGTTGTAAGACGATCGTATTTTAATAGCATTATCGTCTGCGGCCATAATATCTACAGTTGCCTTAATAGCATCATCCATAAATAACATAGGTAAAGCAGTATCTTCAGATAAAAAACACTCATAAGATTTATGTTTTACCGCTTCATGGTAAATTTCAACAGCATAATCTGTAGTACCACCACCTGGCATGGTTTTCCAGCTAATAATACCAGGATAACGAATACCTCTAACATCTACCCCATATTTTTGATTATAATACTCGCACCAGCGTTCTCCAACTTGCTTAGTAATACCATAAACAGTAGTAGGCTCCATAGTAGTATATTGTGGAGTGTTTACTTTTGGAGTAGATGGACCAAAAACAGCAATACTAGAGGGCCAATATACTTTTTTAATAATATTAGCCTTAGCTAGATTTAAAACATGAAACAAAGAACTTGTGTTTAAATCCCATGCTTTCATAGGGTATTTTTCTCCTGTGGCACTAAGCATAGCAGCCATTAGGTATACTGTATCTATATTATACTTTTCAACACATACTTTAACCGATGCGTAATCCATGGCATCAATAATTTCAAAAAGACCAGAATTAACAACATCTAGGTTGTTATAGCTAATATCACTAGCAATAACATTATCGTTTCCATGTATCTCTCTAAGTTTAAAAGTGAGTTCAGACCCAATTTGACCACAAGCTCCAATAATTAAAATTCTTGATGACATATTTTAAGCATAAATTAGATAATGCGTAAAAATAATAAGATTTTAATCATAATATCGTAATTTTTAGGTAAAAATCGACTCATAAATTTTATATAATTTATCGTAACGAACGTATTGAATGCAATATATTTGTAATTCAAAGAGTTAAACCATGTATAAAATAAAAAGATTTAATTTTAATATTATCAAAATAATTATTTTGTATGTTTTGGCCGAAAAAAAGAATAATAAATAAATGAAATTTTTAAGTGTACTGTTACTACTTGCTTGTTTAGTATCCTGTAAAAAAACACAAGATACAACAGAAGGGACTGTTAAGGAAACAAAGCTAAAAGACACTACTTTGGTGTCTAAAAAAGACATAGCTAAAATTCAATTTTTAGATTATGGTGTAGATACTAAAGCTAAAAACACACTAGATTCTTGGCTAGCATATAATACTATAGCAACTGCCATTGCAGCAGTTAATAATGGAGATTTTGGTTTTTTTATAGATGATAAGGCTGTGTTTGAAACAACAATAGAGGATTTAGAAACAACGATACCAGAAAATATAGACACTGCAGCTGTTCGTGCTAGGGTATTAGTTTTAAAAACAAAATTATATAAGTTAGAAGAAGCTACAAGGTTATCTACAACTACGAAAAAGGAACATTTATTAGTTATAAAAGAAGTATTTCAGGCCTTTTCCTATGTTACATTATTAATTAATAAAAAATTCGAAAAAGAAGCTCAAAACATCATAAAACCAGAAATAGAATGAAAGCATTTTTAACCCTCCTATTTGTATGTTTTGTAACCTACAGTTTTAGTCAAGAAACACCAAAGTTAGATAATGGAAGAACACCAGTAGTTGCAAAAGTAGATTTAAAAAAAGACATTAATAAGACATTAGATGCTTGGCATAAAGCAGCCGGCAATGCTGATTTTGATGCTTATTTTAACTTAATGACCAAAGATGGTGTGTTTATAGGCACGGATGCTACCGAAAATTGGCAACTTAAAGCTTTTAAAGCTTTTTCTAAACCTTATTTCGATAAAGGAAAAGCATGGAGCTTTACCGCTGTAGAACGTAACATTTACATTTATGAAGATCAAAAACTAGCATGGTTTGATGAGTTATTAGATACACAAATGAAATTATGTAGAGGTTCTGGTATAATGAAATTAGAAAATAATGAGTGGAAAGTAGCACACTATGTACTCTCAATTGCTATCCCTAATGAAAACGTAAAGGATGTTATAGAACTAAAGAAAACATTTGACGATAAACTAACCAAAACTCTAAAAGCAAAAAATTAAATTTTTTACAATTTTTTATATATAGTAAAACGTGTTCATTACTTTGAACGCGTTTTTTGTTAAAAAAAATTATGAAAATGTTAATTTATTTACTACTTAAAAATATCTAAGTAAATTGTACAATTAAAAACTAATCAAAAAGTTAAAATGAAAAAACTATCAATCATAGGTACTTTTGCTTTATTAAGCATTGTAGCTTGTAAAGAAGATGCAAAACAAGAAGACACTGCACAAGCAAAAGTTGAAGTAGAAAAAGTACCTGGTATTAATTTAGATTTTATGGATACATCTGTAAAACCTAATGAAGACTTTTTTAAACATGTTAATGGTAAATGGCTAGAAACTAACGAGATTCCAGACGATAGAACCTCGTGGGGAAGTTTTGCAGAGTTGCGTAAAAAAACTGATGAGGATGCTTTGTCTATTTTAAAAGCAGCAATGTCTGATAATAAAGACTTAGAAAGTATTAAAGTTTTACCAGGATCAGACCAAGAAAAAGCAGTACAATTATTTCAAACAATAATGGATACTGTTGGAAGAAATAAACAAGGATTAGATCCAGTAAGACCATATTTAGCTAAAATTGAAGCTATAAATAACATTGACGATTTACAAAACTTTTTAATAGAAATGGAGCCAACAGGAGGTGCAGGTTTCTTTGGTTTTGGAGTAGGATCGGACCCTAAAGACAGTAACAGAAATGTAGCTTATTTAGGAACAGGAGGTTTAGGATTGCCAGATAGAGATTACTATGTAAAAGATGATGCCGATTCTAAAGAAAAAAGAGAAAAGTATGTGGCGCATATTACTAGAATGCTACAGTATTTAGGAGACACAGAAGCAGATGCTAAAGCACAAGCAGAGCAAATTTTAGCGTTCGAGACTAGATTAGCAGAACCTAAAATGGATAAAGTAGATCGTCGTGATGCACGTAAGCGTTATAACCCAAGATCTATAGAAGACTTACAAAAAATGGTTCCAGCAGTAAACTGGAAAAATTACTTTACAGGAATTGGTGTAAAACAATTAGATACAGTAATAGTTAGCGAAATTAAATATTTTGATGCTCTACAAGATATATTAGCAGAGAACAATGTTTCTGATTGGAAATCATATTTACGTTGGTCTACATTAAATAATGCAGCAGGATTATTATCTACAGAGTTAAATAAAGCAAACTGGGATTTTTACAGTAAAGAATTAAGTGGTGCTAAAAAACAACGTGCTTTAGAAGAGCGTGCCTTACAAACATTAAACGGAACTATTGGTGAAGCATTAGGAAAGTTATATGTAGATAAAAAGTTTCCACCAGAAGCAAAAGTGAAAGCAGAAAAAATGATTAAAAATGTCATTTTAGCATTCGAGCACAGAATTAATAAGCTAGAATGGATGAGCGAAGACACTAAAAAGAAAGCAATTGAGAAATTAAGAGCTACTAAAGTGAAAATTGCCTATCCAGACCAATGGAAAGATTATTCTGCACTAGACATAAAAGGTGTTGAAGAAGGCGGAACATATCTTCAAAATATGTTAAACGCAAGAGCATGGAATTTTAAAGACGATTTAGAAAAATTAGGTAAACCAGTTGATAAAAGCGAATGGTTTATGGCACCACAAGTGGTAAATGCTTATTTTAATCCAGCTTACAACGAAATAGTATTTCCGGCAGCAATTTTACAACCACCATTTTATAATTACACAGCAGATGATGCTGTTAATTATGGAGGTATTGGAGCCGTAATAGGTCATGAAATCTCTCATAGTTTTGATGATTCTGGTGCGCGTTATGATAAAGATGGAAACTTAAATAACTGGTGGACAGACGAAGATTTAAAACAATTTGAAGGGTTAGGTAAAGCATTAGCAGATCAATACAGTGCTATAGAAGTGTTACCAGATGTAAATATAAATGGAGAGTTTACTTTAGGAGAAAATATTGGAGATTTAGGAGGTGTACTTGCTGCTTATGATGCTTTACAAATGAGTTTAGAAGGTAAAGAAGTAGAAAAAATAGATGGGTATACACCAGAGCAACGTTTCTTTATGAGTTGGGCAACCGTTTGGAGAACAAAAATGCGTGATGATGCATTAAAAACACGAATTAAAACAGATCCGCACTCACCAGGAATGAATAGAGCTGTACAACCATTATTAAACGTTGATGCTTTCTATGAAGCTTTCGATATTAAAGAAGGAGATAAAATGTATATAGCACCAGAAAAGCGTGTGAGAATTTGGTAATAATACCAAGTTTAAAATAACAAAAAATGCAACTCTATTTAGGGTTGCATTTTTTGTTACGGTGTTTTTTTAAAGTAAATGCTATGGTTATTTAACAAATAAAAAAATAAATAACAAACTAGCTAGAATCATTGATACTGCAAAAACAAAGAGGTCTATGTACAATTGACGTTTAACTTTCTTTTGTATTTGTTGTTTAATTTTGTTTAGCTGTTCTGGAGGACAGATTTAAAATGAGTTTCTTTTTTATTATTCTGCAAAATGTATGTGTTCTTCCAAATTTTAGATTCTCTGCGATCTAATTTTTTTCTTCGCAATTCTTTAAACCTTAGGTTATGTCCACTTAGCCTGCCATACGTTCCATCTACACTCATAATTTATTATAGTTTTATATACCAAAAACGTTTCTGCGTATTTTATTTTACATCTATGCTATTTTCGAGCAATTATTAACAATATGCTTTTTCAATGTTTGATTTATTAGTAATAAAATAGGACGTTAAATAATAGTTAGCTGTTACAAATTTTACCTAAAAAAGATGATTAAAATCAAAAAAGCAGTAATTAGAACCTTCTAATTACTGCTTTTAAATATGTTTTTTCTTATTTAATTCTTTGGGGCTGCTGTACCAGTCTCTGGTTTTGCTTTTAAAGATAATATTGCTTTTTTACTTACATACGCTAAGTTAAAGTTAGGCGCTTGTTTTATGGCTTCGTCTAGCATTAAAACAGCAGTGTCTATGTTTGCTTTTTTATCCTCATTAAACTTAATTAATGCTCTTAAATAAGTAAAGGCAGCTTTTAAAGGTACTTGATAAGGCTGTTGTGTTTCGTAGTATGTTTTTAACATGTCATCTTTTGAGTTGTTAACACCAAAAGCACTATGTTTTCTAGCTTCTACTAGATTGCCTAGTTGTAAATTTAATTCAGCTAATTCGTATGCAATATTAGGACTTGGGTTTATTTTAAAGAGCGCCTCAAAGTGTGGTATTGCTAATTTAGCTTCTCCTAAAGATTTTAATGAAACTGCCTTGATTTCCTTAGCTAAATTAGAGTCTGTTGCATTGGGTTCGTAGCCTATAGTATTAATGGCTTGTATGTGTTTTCCTTCGTTTAAGTAAACATAAGCTAAAGTATCTTTTCTAGCTTGAGAAGGCGCAATAACATTTAAGTGTGTTAAGGCATTAATAACACCTTGGGCATCGCCTTGTGTTTTCATCTGTTTATAATAGGCTTCGTAATGCTTAGTTAATTCAGATTTATTTTGCGCAGTTACAAAATAGCAACTTGTTAAAAGCGCTAATACTAATAGTCGTTTCATTTGTTTTGTGTTTATGGTTTGCCAAAATAAAAAAAATATAGACTTAAACTCTTAAAACAATGCTAATTAATGTTAATAGACTGTTTTGTAATAATTGCATCGTTTAAAACAAACGGTTTTGGTATCATGTTTTCTTCCCGTTTTGGTATAGTGAATAAATTATTCTCTAGTAAATCGAAAGTAGCTTCATGTAGCTGTAATGATGTTTTTTGTGCAGCAGGAACACTAATGAATAGGTCTAGTGGTTCGTTGTCTGTAACATAATAGCTAAATAATCTATTATGCTCTCGTGTTTCGAAAACAAAATCAGAGTCTTTTGCTCTATAGGCTTTTACACCATTAATTTTAAAAGAATGAAAGACGTTTGTGGAGTCTGAAAAAATTTCCATACGTTGAACCGCTCTTGTGGGCATTATACAGATATTAAAATACCTTTTGTTTCCTATAATAGTATCGTTAGAAATTTCAATTTTTGGTTTAGAAATAGTTTTTATAGGCGCTTTTGTAGCATAGGTAAACCCAGAAGCATACTTACTATTAAATATATTTTTATTTAAGTAAGAAGCTTCTTTTGGTGCATTTCCAATAAAGTTTTTAGTCCAAGCATCTAAAGTAGTATCGTAAGTTGCCCAAAGTGCTGTATTATCATCGTTATTTAAGATGTAAACTAAACTATTAGGTTTTGGTGTGTTTGCTGTAAATTTAGAGTTAAAATGTGCTTTAAAAAAGAAAAAGATTCCAAATAAAAAGAATAGGTAACTCCATCGTTTTTTATGTTTAAAAAAACCAAAAACGGGTAGTGTAAGTCCAAAAATTAAAACAACAAAAATTGCACTTACAAAAAGAATCTTTAATCCTAAACCTACAGGAAACATTTTAATGAGTGGTGTTATTATAAACAACACTGGAATACAAAGTAAGGTTAATAATATAATACTAGGTTTTTGTTGTTTTAGCAGAACAAAAAAGGCTAACAAAGCAAAAATTACAGGAATAATAAAAAAACTAGCACCTTTTAAATTAAAAGCTACCAGAGTGCAAATAATAAGCCATAATGTTATGGGAGCAACTAATAAACTTGCTGTGTTAAAAGGCTTGTATACTTTATGATAACAATAAAATATAATACCGAGACTTAATAATACAAAACACCATATATAACTGTGGCCATTGTATGTAAAGCCATGTAGTAGCTCTTTGTAACCTGGGTATATAATATTAATTAATTTCCAGCTTAAAAAAACAAATAAGCCACAGCTTATTAAAGTAGTTATAAATACATAAAAACCTTTAGAGACTTCTTGCCTTTTTAGTCTTTTATTTTTGAAACCATATATTAATAAGCCAATAAATGCAATAATAGTTAATACTAACATTGGAAAAATCCAATTGAAAGGATAAATTACTGTTCCAAAATAAGGAGCATTGAAATAGATATAATCTTCGGTACTTTTTAAGTTATTTAAATTTGCATCTGCAAAATAATGAAGCAAAGGCATTAAATACGAGCCTTGATGTTCTAGAGTGTTTCTATCTAAACGATCGTATGTGTCTAATGCTGTATGGTAATCGAAATGATCGTCTATAAAAGCAAAATTAAAACCATTAACATTTCCATCTTTTCTAAATACTGTTAAATCGGTATCATTAGGTAGCATTTTGTATATACTATAAGCTAAGGAGTTTGCTACTGGGTATTTAGGGTTTGCTTTAACAAAAGCTTTCATTAAATTAGCGTTGCCATTATTAGTTTCAATAAGCATATAACTTGGGCCACCGCTACCTCTAGCTTCAAAGTTAAGAACTAAACCAACATCTTTAGCCCATTCGTGTTGATTTACAAATAAATCGGCACCATTTAATCCTAGTTCTTCAGCATCAGAAATAAGTATAATAATATCATTTTTTGGTGTTTTTCCTTCTGCTAAATAAGATCTAAGGCCTTCTAAAATGGTTACAACACCAGATCCAGCATCGCTTGCGCCTAATGAAGAGTGTGGATTACTATCATAGTGTGTTAATAGCATTAGTGCTTTGCCTTTTGTACTTCCTTTAATTCTAGCTAAAATGTTTTTTGCTTTAGTAAGGTTTCCCCATTGGCTTATAGTGTAACCTTCTTGTATTTGTGTTTTTAATCCTAGATTTTGTAATTGCTGTTCTATATAATTTCTTACATTTTTATGTTCAGCATTACCAACAAAATGAGGTGCTTTAGAAATTTCTGACAAATGTGTTAATGCACGAGCTGTAGAAAATTGTGTTTTACTAGTATTTATAGAAGAAATATGATCTGGTAAAAGCGCATCAAAACTTACATAAACAGAAAATATAATTAGTAATAATGCTATGCTTTTTTTAAACATTAGTTTGAGGTTTTATGGGAGTTATAAAAATAAGAAATTATTGATAGTTATTTGTGTTTAGGTTAAGTGTTTAAAAATGAGTAACTTTAGTTTTAAACTAAAAAAAGATATTATGGGTATTAAAAGTTTTCAAGGGGCAAGAAAAGGACAAGAGCAAAAAGCAGATAGTTCGCCTTTAAAAGTTAGTGATTATATGTCTAGAGATTTAATAACATTTAACCCAAATCAATCTGTAGAAGAGGTAATTAATATGCTAATAAAACATCGTATTTCTGGCGGACCGGTTGTTAATGATAAAAATGAATTGGTAGGTATAATCTCTGAAGGCGATTGTATAAAACAGATAAGCGAAAGCCGTTATTACAATATGCCAATGGAGCAAAATACAATTGAAAAGCATATGGTTAAAGATGTAGAAACCATAGATGGTAATTTAGATGTTTTTGATGCTGCTAATAAATTTTTAAAATCTAAACGTCGCCGATTTCCTATTGTAGAGAATGGAAAATTGGTTGGACAAATAAGTCAAAAAGATATTTTAAAAGCTGCTATGGAGTTAAAGGGACAAAATTGGAAATGATTTACAAGGTTTAATGTGTTTACAGTAAATCTGCTATGGCTGTGTTATGTTCTTTTTACTAAGGCATAAAAATCATCTTCTAAAGGAAGATAGCCTTGATCGTATACAAAATAATATATTTTACCAGCTTTAGTTGTATAAGTACTTGTAAAGTAATTAAAATCGAAACCGTGCTCTATTAATCTAGATTTAGTGGTTTTTGTTTTTTGGTTAGGGTTTAAAACTTCTAATATGCGCCAATTTTTACGGAGTCTATTGTTAATGTTTCTAATAAGGTTTTTACCATCTTTATTTAATTTGTTATTATGCGAGTTTCTGCAGTAGTCACTGCAAAACTTTTTATCTATTCTACCTGCAATTTTCTCACCACATTCTGGGCATTTTCTTTCCATAGTTTTAGTTGTTTTTAATACTATACCAGCGTAGTTTTAGTTGTTCTTTTGGGTAATAAAAATCTTCTAGATAATCTAGACCTATTTTTAAAAGTGCTTTATGGGATGCTTCGTTACCTAATTCTGTAATACCATAAATAGTATCTAGTTTTAAGGTGTTAAACCCGTAGTTAACCGATGCTATACCAGATTCTGTTGCATAACCTTTGCCCCAGTATTTAGGAATTAGCCGGTAACCAACGTCGTAAAAATTTGTATGATTGTTAAAGGTATAATCATCTATAAAGCGTAGGCCAGACCAACCAATAAAATTACCACTTGCTTTTTCTATTACTGCTAACCTACATATACCGTGTTTTTTATATTTTGGTTTGCAATCTTGTATGTACTTGTAAGATTCGTCTTTGCTTTTTACAGGATTATTGCCTAAATATCTGTGTACTATTGGGTTAGAGTCCAGCTCAAATAAACCATCGACATCGCTATCTATAAATTCGCGAAGAATTAATCGTTCTGTTTCTATACGAATCATTATAGTTTTCTCTTATAATTAAATTTAACTTCTTCTGTTGCTCCTTCTTCACTAATAACTACATAAAGATTAATTTCGTTATCGCTTATTTTTTCGAAGGTAAAGTTGTTAAAATAAGCACGATTAGATTCAATTTTTACTAATTTAAAAACCTCAGAGTCGTCTTTTTCTTCCCAGCCTTTAAAGTCCGGACCAAAATGTTTTAATTGAAGTAATAGTGTGCCATTAGTTTCGGTAATGGCTCCTAGCTCGTAAAATACTACTTTACCATTATTAACTAGTTTAAAACTAAACATCATAGAATTTCCTAGGGGAGGACTCCATATTTCTTCGGTAATCCCTCCAAAGGCTTCCCCCATCCAATGTCCAGCTATCCATGATACGTCTTGTAGTGTTGCTTTTGGAGCGTTTTTGTTATTGTTATATTGTAAGGTGTTTTGGCTATTACAATAGCTTAGACTAAAGGAGAGTGCAAGAATTAATATAAGCTTCATTACTGTAGAGGTATTATTTTAATAATCTAAGATAATAAACTTAATATAATTGTAACAAACTTATAAGTTTAACAATAAGACCTGTAATAAGGGAATACAAGGTGAAGAGTTGCTTTATTGTTTAATAAACGCATAAAAAAAATCTAACCGACTTAGTCTACTTGAAGTCCCTACACTTAAGTGATTTATCGCCAGCTAGATTTTGGTTATCTTTAATCAATCAATTTATTGATTATAATAGCTTCTTTATATTATATGTTTTTTATAAAAAAAGCTAACTGGTTTGATATATTATTTTTGCTCCCATCAAAATAACTTTCAAAGCCAGTTAAGCTTCTTTTTACTATTATTCATTCTTTTTATTAATAACATTTATAAACTTGACCATGTCTATAATTTTATTATTGTAAAGATAAATTATTAACTTTTAATACCTATAAGGAAAATCCTTAGTATTAATAAGGAAAAACATTTTTTTTACTTTAATACTTCTTCATACCTGTTTAGGGTTCTGCTAAAATAGCTATCTATTAGTCCTTTACCTTTATATTTTTTAAGTATTTCTTGTTTAGATTTTATACAAACCTCGTTGTAAGATCGCTCTTGTCCACCAAAATCCCATTGTGCTCCTAATAATGTCATTTTATATATAGAATTGTTAGGCTCTAGGTGGTTTGCTTTTTCTAACAGTTGTATTCCTTTTTTTTCATATTTATTACAATTACCAAATATGTATGGCATGATTGATATAGTATAGCCTGTAATAAAATTAAACTCTGGTATGTTTTTAAATAGTTTTAGCCCTTTTTTAAACTCTATAACTAGCGTTCTGCGTAAATTTATATCTATAGTAAATTGGCCATCTACAACATCTAGCATATACCATAAAAAGAAATAATAGTGTTTCCAGAGTTTGAAATCTTGTTTTTTTTCATTTAGTAAAATATTATAGCTATGGTAGGCTTCGTTATATAATTGTTTTTCCTCTAATTCTAATATGTCTTCTAATTTCATAATGTTTGGGGTATTATAACTTAGTTAAAAAATAGTGACGCAATGATTTTTTGCTGTGGGAGGAAATTCCTAGTATTCAAGGAGTAACTAAGTTATATAAAAAAGAAGAGATATTGCTAAGGCTTTTCCTTATAATTGCTAAGGAAACTTGCTTAATATTTAAATAAAACCTTTTTGTTTTGCTATTTCTACTAAGGTTTTATCATCCATTTTAGCAATATTAAAAGAAACTTTTAATTGTCGTTTACGTCTTTCTAGACCGCCAATAGATAATGGAATTACATTTGGTAGGTCTCCCATTTTTGTTCCTATAGATAATTCGTATAGTAATTGCCTATCTATTTTGTCTAATATAAAATCGTTAGTAACTTGTTTACGTAATAGTTGTAATATCGTTTTACTGTAATGTGGTGGTTTTTCTATTACGGTTATTATGGCTTCTACCAATTCATCTGAAGAGATATCATTTTTTATTAAAAAGCCATCTGGGTTTATACTTTTTAATATGTTATTAAGTCTATAATTATCGTTGTAAGTAGTTGCCACAATAATTTTAGATTTTGGGGTAATACGTCTTATTTCTAGACCTAGGTCTTCTCCAGACAGTAACAAACCATTACTAGATTTAGGAAGTTTAATATCTAGAAATATAATGTTAAAAATTTTGTTATCATTTGTGTTTTTAAGCTCATAAATAGCTGTATCGATATCGTTTGCTACTTTAATATTAAAATTATAAGTTTCTTCTGTTTTACTTATTTTTAACATTGCACTTTTGTAGGCATCTGCAATTATAGGGTGGTCGTCTATAATTAATACATTAATCGGTTTCATTGGTTTTAGTCTTAAAAGGAATTAATACAGTGGTTTTGGTACCTTTGTTTTTTTGGGAGACTAAAGAATAGGTGCCGTTTATTGTTTTTACTCTAGAGTTTATATTAGAAATTCCAATCCCTTTACTTATTTTTTTATTATTAAATCCTACGCCATTGTCTTCAATAGTAAAGTTAAGATTTTCATTTGTATAACCCAAAGTAATATTTACATCTGTCGCTTTTGCGTGTTTAATAATATTTAAAAGAGATTCTTGTATAATACGATAGGAGTTTATTTTTATAACATCGCTACTTTCATTCCAATACTCTTCATCTATAGTTGTAATATTATATTTAAAATTCCCTGCAATACTTTGTTCTTCTACTAAGGCTTTAATAAGTGTAATGTAGTCTTGTTTAGAGAGTAAAACATCATTTTTTAGTTCGTGAGAAATGGCTCTAATTTCTCGTTCTATTTTATGTAGCTCATCAATGTATGTTTGTTGTTTGGCTTTGTCTTCTGGTTCTCCATGAAGGTTAAGGAATCCTAACCCCATTCTTGTTCCAAAAATTTTGCCTAAAACGCCATCGTGTAATTCTTCAGATATTCTATTGCGTTCTTTTAATCGACCTTCTTCTAGCTTTGACTGTTGTTTAAGCATTAATTTATAAACATCTTCATTTGCTTGCTTTTTCTGGGTTTCTAATATTAACTCTCTGTTTTTAGCACGTTCAGATCTAATAAATAGTAATAATATAAGTATAAATATTACTGCAATTGATGTAATTAGAATTATGGTGTTTTGTGATGATAGTTTTTCGGATCTATAAATGTAATTATCTGTCTCAAAACGTATACGAGCAAATTTGTTTTTTATTTTGTGTTCTTGCTTTTCTAGCCTTTCGTTAAGCGAAACATATTCATTTAAATAACTAGAAGCATTTTTTGTGTCTACCTTAGATAGTAAAAGTAAGGAAGATAGAATGTCTCTATGGTGTTTAGTTGAATTAGCCAAAGTATTGGCTTCTTTGGCATAAGTAATTGCTTTTGCTGTGTCTTGTGCTTTTATATAATACTCTGCTAAATGCAGTTTATTTATTACTATACCTGAAAAATCTTCTACTTTATTTCTAATACTTAATGCTTTTTCAAAGTCTTTTTTTATGTTTAGTGTATCTTTCTTTAAAAGTTTTGTATAGGCTAAATTATCAATGATTTTGGCGTATAATTTAGGGTTTATTGTAGATAGATCTTTTAATTCTAGTACACGCTCTAAATACTCAATAGCTTTATCGTAATTTTTTTGTTTTTGATAAGTTATAGCAATATCATTTAAAGCACCTTCCTTTATATTGCCTTTTTTATTTTTAACACGCTTTAAATAGTCTAAAGCAATATTGTGATAATTAATAGAGTTTTCGTAATCTTCTAATTCTTTATAAATGGTGCCTAAAAGCTTATAGCAATTATAAAGAGATAAATTTTTATCTAGAGGCTCAAATTTTGAAATAGCTTCAAAAAGATTACTCTCGGAACCAGTATAATCTTTAAACCTACTTTGAACAAAGGCCATATTAAACAACATTTTTCCAGAAAAATAATCGTTGTTTATTGCTTCGTAAGATTTGTAGGCTTGGTAATAATGGTAATAAGAAGAGTCGAATACTTCTTTTTTTGCGTAATAGGTACCATAATTCCAATGTGTTTCGGCTATTCCAGAAGTGTCTTTTAATTTTAAAGAGGATTTATAGGCTTTTTTGTTAGCTTCTATAAAACTAATAGAGTCCTCTCCTAAAGAAATCTCGTAAGCCTCATCTAATAAACGCTTGTTTCTAATAGAGTCGTTTTCTATTATTACTGTCTCTGTTACTGGCTCTTTATTATCAGAACAATTGTATAACACAATTAGTGTTATAAAAATGAAACAATATTTAGTAATATGTAGTTTTAAGTTTAAGATTATAGCGGGTAATTATTTGTGGTTTAACAAAGCTAAAAAAAAAAGCCTTAAACTTAGGCTTAAGGCTTTTTTTAACTATAAAAAATAGTTTTATTCTCCGTTTGGGTCTCTATCGTCATCAACTTCAGAGGAATCTTCGCCTCCAGTAGCTAACTCGATATTTTGTGAGTTATCTTCATTAACGTCTTCTACTGAGCAAGAGAAAAATAATGAAGCAAAAAGTAGTAACGCGAGTATTTTTGTTGAGGTTTTCATAGTATAAGTTTTAGATTGTTTAAATTAGTTAGTTACTCCAAAAATTTGGAGTGGCTTTGTTGGGTTTGTTTATTTAATGTTTGGTTTAGAAGCTTCTTATACTACAAATGTAGTAGGATATAAAGGATTGAACTAGAAAACAATACTGGCTTTAGTGAACGCCTAGAGTATAGTAGTAAACAACACCTCTACGCTAGGGAAATGCTTTTTTTTAAGGTTTTACTAATTTTAAATGTGCTTTTCTAAGGCGATAATTTTATTTGATAAATTAGAGTAGTTTTTTTATAAAAACTACAAGTAGAACTTTTAATTTGGAGAAAATAAACTAGATAAGGATTCTTTTATAAATTCAATATTATGAATATAAGTTTTGGTAAAAGGAATTTTATGAGAGGTTCGGTCTACCGTACATTTAAGTTTGCTATAGTTAATTCTAGAGACATAATCTTTATTTACTATATAGCTTTTATGAATTCTTAAAAAATTATTAGGTAAAGAATTTTCAAAAATTTTTAAGGTCTTGTACGCACTTATAATTTTACCATCATTAATGTAAAAATCTGTTGTATTGTTATCTGCTTTAAGAAACATAATTTCATCAATATTAATATATTGATAATCGTTATAAGATTTTAAGCACAACATTTTATTACAAGAGACAGCGTGATTTTTTTTATATTTTAATATAAATTTCCTTAAATCTAATTCTAAAAGAGGTTTTACTAAATAGTCTAAGAAATTATGCTTAATAGCTTGATATGCGAAATCTTTGGTAGTAGAAATACCTACAAAATGAGGAATAGTTTCTAAATAGTTATTTAACTCTGTTACAAACTGAAAAGAATTGTCTAAAACATTATCTAAATTTAAAAAAACAATGTCTGGTTTGCGTTTTAAAATAGTATTCATGGCTTCTTCATAATTTGAAGAGTTTCCTAAAGAATGAAACGTAGAATAATCTGCCATAACATTGCTAATGTTTTGAACTAGATCGTTTTCATTATCTATTATATAATAACTATTCAAAAAATGTAGGGTTTAAAAAAATAAAGGTAAAAAGATTAACTAAAAAAGTGCTAAGGATAATCCTTAGGATTGCTAAGGATTATCCTTCTAATTAATCGAATTTAAACGACTACAAATGTTTACAAACGAAATTAAATGTGTGTTAACCGAATAGTATTTGGTTGTTGTTTCATATTTGCAGTGTTGAATCCATGAAGGTTCAATAGTATTAACTGTTAAACAATTAAAATATAGAAATTATGAACACACTTAGAAACAAAGTACAGTTGATTGGTAACTTAGGTAATGATCCAGAAATTATTAATCTAGAATCGGGTAAAATATTAGCAAAATTTGCTTTAGCTACTAATGAGAGCTATAAAAATGCTACAGGAGAAAAGGTTGTTGACACCCAATGGCATAACATTGTTGCTTTCGGTAAAGTAGCTGAGATTATTGAAAAGTACGTTGCGAAAGGAAAGGAAATAGCTATTGAAGGCAAGTTAACAACGCGTACTTGGGAAGATAAAGATGGTATGAAGCGTTACACTACAGAAGTGGTGTGTAATGAACTGTTAATGTTAGGAAAATAATAGAACAACAATTTTTTTGATAATTATAAAGAGGGTGTTATTAGCACCCTCTTTTATTTTTATATATTAACATGTAATACTGTAGATTAAATTTTGTTTTTTTACAAAAAAGAATAGAATGGATGATTTTTTAATTGGTATTGGTAAGCGCATAAAGTCAATTCGAAAAAAACAAGGTATAACTATTAGCGATTTAGCTAGAGATGCTGGAGTTAGTAATGGGTTAATATCTAGAATAGAAAATGGAAGAACAATTCCTTCTTTACCTGTTTTATTAGGCCTTATAAATGCTTTAAGTATAGATACAAGTACCTTTTTTGAAGCTGTAGAGAAAAAAACAGGCGCTAAGTTTATACATGTAAAAAAAGAAGAGCAGCAATTTATAGAAAAAGAAATTGAAGCAGAGGGTTTTACATATCATCAAATATTTGGTAAAAGTTTAAATGCTATAGGTTTTGAGGCTGTTTTACTTACTGTTTCACCAAACTCTAAAAGAGATAAAATTATTACAGATGCATGGGAGTTTAAATATGTTATTAGTGGAGAATGCACATATATAATAGATAACGAAGAAGTGTTAGTAAAAGCTGGAGATTCTATTTATTTTAATGGACGTTTACCGCATGTTCCAGAAAATAGAAGCACCACGGATTGCGTGATGCTTGTATTATATTTTTACTCAGATTAATTTAATAAACCAGGCCAAGTAGTATTATTAACAGGCTTAGGGTATCCCGAAACTGCACTATCTGTAAGTTTATTGTATTTTATATAGGTGTTATTACTTAAAAACAAATAAAAGTATTGTGAGTTCCAATCTACAGCAGCAGTAATCATATTAGCATAATTTTCTACACCAGGCCAAGTACTATTGTTAATAGCTTTTGGGTAACCACTGTCTACACTGTCGTTAGAAAGATTATAGCGGACATAAGTACCATCATTTAAGAAAAAGTAGGCCTTACTATTATTCCATTTAAAAGCAGCGACTATTTTATTTCCATAGTTTTCTAATCCTGGCCATGTAGAATTATCTATATTAAGTGGGTATCCAGAATCCATACTATCGTTATCCATATCATAACGAATATACGTACCATTATTTAAGAAAAAATACCCTTTATCATTGCTCCCTTTAAAAGCAGCAGTTATTAAATTTTTATAGTCGTTTAAACCAGGCCAGTTATTGCTATTTATTGCTAGCGGATATCCAGCATCTGTTTGGTCTGTAGCTTTATTATATCTTAAATAGTTTAAATCGTTTCTAAAAAAATAAGCTCTAATATCTAAAGCATCATTCCAATCTAAAGCTGCTATAATATTTGAGTTATTAAATTGTACAGAGCCTATTTGGTTATTTATTTCAATAGTATAGTTTATTGTTCCAGAAATAGTAGAGGCATTAGTATCGTTATAAGTACCTTGGTTAGCGCTTACAGTTGCTATAAGTTCATTATTTCTGTATATGTTGGCAGATTCACTACCATTATATAACCAAAAAAGCTTGTTGTTTTCATCTAACATTACTTTTCTTGGACCAACAGTATTTATTAAAGAAGTGGAGTTAAATTTAAACTCGGGTTTAATAGGTACACTCAAATAGGTTAATATTGTAGGGACAATGGCTGTTTGTGCTGGAATTTTATATAAGCCATTAAAACCTGTATTTGGCACAGAATTGGCAGTTTCGTTAAATTCTTCATTGCCGGTTTTATTCATGGCAATAAAAATATTTTTTTCTGATAAGGTTTGGTCTCCATGAGAGTATCCGCCATTAGGGCTTCTTCCATGATCTGTAGTTACAATAATTAACCAGTCTTCATTTAATGTTTGCTCTCTTAATTCAATAGCATCCATTATACTACCTAATCTAGTATCTGCTTTAACAATACTATTGTTATAATTAGTACCAAAACCAGAACTATGCCCAACACCATCTACTTCGTCTAAATGAACAAAGAGGAAATCGGGGTTATTAGTATTTAAATCGTTTAAAGCTCGTGTTACTGCATTATCATCATTGCCTCCATCGTATCTATTATCTACAAAATTCATTTGCTCTGTAAAGAAATCATGAATAGGAGACCAAGTTGCAATACTACTTGTTTTTAAGCTAGGGTTATATTCTTTTATGTATTGAAAAACACTTTTAGCTTGGGATCTATTAGATGTGCTATTATCTGAAACGCCATGTTTGTTAAGCCAAACACCTGTTAATATTGTTGTCCACCCTGGGCCGCTCTTCGTTTTTTGTTCAGATGCTGTTCCCGTAATGCCAGCACTGTACGCTCGTACTATATTTAGCTTATCTATATTAGGTGTATTTACTCCTGCAATTTTTTCAAATTGTAGGCCATCAATACCAACTAATAAAACTTTTCTTTTTTTGTTAGATTTTAGTGTTTGAGGAGTGTTATTTACTTCGTCTGTATTATTTGAAATGTCTGGTTTTTCGCAACCGAGAAAAATTAATAATAGGTAAACAATTAATGCGTTGATAGTTTTTGTTTTCATTATTTTAATATTTGTAAATTAATAATTAAAATTAAATCATTTTATTTACAAATATTAAAATAATGACTATTGGTAATCATTTTGTAAAACTCATAACATTAAAATTAGTATTACTTTAAGTATGCATAACAGTTAGTTAATGTTTGTTTTATTATCTAACTATTATTAAATAACTGTTCTTAATGTTGCTAAAGATTCTAAAATATAGGTTGGATTCATCTGCATTAATTGTTCTTTTGTTTGCGCGCCAGATAAAACGCCTATTGTAATACCACAATTAGCATTTTTACCTTCTTCTATATCTATGGCAGAATCTCCAGCTTTTAATACTTGCAAAGGATTATCTATATTAAAATGATGCATTGCTTTTAAAATCATATCTGGGTGTGGTCTTCCTTTATCTACATCATCGGCAGTAATTAATAAATCATAATGAGTGCCTAGGTTCCACTTTAATTTTTGTAGTAAGTTATTAGCTACTATACTATTATACCCTGTATTTAAAACAACTTTTATGTCTTCGGTTTTTAATTTTAACAAAACATCTTCTACACCTTTTACGGGAGAGACCTCCAGTGTATTGTAGGCTTGGTCTAATAGTGTTTTAAAATCACTAAAAATAGCTTCTACATTAACGTTTGTATTTGAATTTATAGTGTTTACAATATCTTTTATGGCTTGAAACTTTTCCTTTCCAGCTCCAATTTCTAATACTTTATCTAACGATATATCTATACCATAATTAGTAATTGCTTTTTGTAATGTTTTGTAAACAACATTATGCTCATTAACTGTAGTTCCTGCCATATCAAGCACTACCATTTTTATTGTATTCATTTATTGTATTTTAGTTTAAAATTTTATTTAAGCTCTCTGCAGAGAAGCCAGCACTACCAGTCATACCTTTTCCTCCTATTCCCGTTACAATACGTACATTGGGGCTTACTTGGTGTTCAAAAATATCTTTGGTTTTACATTGGCTGTAAAATCCTGCCCAACGATTTTGTATTTTATAAGTAGGAAGATTAATAATTTTTTTAGCTTCTTTTATCATAAAATCATCAATTTCCATATTTAAATTATAGTCTAGATCATCGCTATTTTTTGCACCTGCATACTCATGAGAATCTCCAATAATTACAGAGCCATCTGTAGCTTGTTTAAATAGAATATGTATTCCAAATTGTTTTTCGAAGCTATCGGCAAGTTCTTTTGCTTTAACAGTTTTCCATGAAGCACACTCTTCAAATGCCTCATAACGTCTAATGGTTAATCCTGTTAAAATAGAACCATTAAGTTTATAATTATGTTGAGGTTTTGTTTGCATCATTTGTAGTTTAGAAACTACTAAATCACTTTTGTTATAAACCTCTGGGTATAAGGATTTAAAATCGTTTCCACTACAAATAACTGTTTTAGAGGATTTATAGACTTGTCCACCTGAAGTTATTGTTTCTACATAACCATTAGCTTCTTGAGTATTTATTACTGTAGTATTAGATAAATAGTTTAACTTGAAGTTTTCAATCATGTATTCTCGTAATTTATGAATCATAACTGTTGGTTCTACTGTAACTTCTTGAGGGAAAAATAAGCCAGCATTACAGTAATCTGCCTTCAATCCATTATACTTTTCTAAACATTGTTGTTTGGTTAGTAAATGAGACTCATAATCGTTTGCTTTATTAATTTGATGCAATTCTTCAATTAATTGAACTTCTTCTTCGTTTGAAGCAACATATATGGTTCCGTTTTGTCTAATACTAATATCAAATTGGTTTTGAATAGTATTATATATGTTTAAACTTGTTCTTCCGTAGTTTTGCCATTTGGTATTCATGCCAGAAGGTACTACTTGTCCAAAATTACGTACTGTAGCGCCTTGAGGTTTAGAGTTTTTTTCAATCATTAAAACAGATAATCCAAGGTTTAAAGCATGGTAGGCATGGAAGGAACCTAACGCGCCTCCTCCAATTATAATTAGGTCGTATATTTTATTGTTCATATGCTAATAGTATTGTTGTTGGTGTTTTTTTACGATATTTTTTTTTAAAAAAGTAATAAGAAGATATTGCTATAGTTATACATAATAATGAGATAACATATATTAAATAGGTGAAAAATGATAAGTAAGACATTTTATCGTCTCCAAAGTTTTTATATAATAGAATTAAGATACTTCCAAGGTACCCAAAGGCATCAGCAATGTAAATTAAGAACCCTACATTACCGTTAATTTTAAAAGTAGCTATCATACGATCAAAAAACATACCTTGAAAAGGAAGGTAGCTTAAATACATACCAAAACCAGATAAAATCATCCATATAACAGGAGACATTATTTGTAGTTGAAAGGCTAGAGTAGACAGGCCAATAATAACACCTCCTAACAAAATGGCTATATGGTAATATTTAAAAGCTTTAAAGTTTTTTGAAACAGAACCTATTAAAGCCATAATAATTAAGACGCATATAGCTATAGGTATTTCAGATAAAGAATAGATGCTTACACTATCTGTATAGCCTAAATCATCCCAAATTTCACGAGCAAAATTGTCTCTAAAATCTCGTATCCCTGTTATAAAAATATAAAATATAATAATTAAGGTTAGTGGAAATGCAAACTCTTTATAAAGTTGTGTGCGTTGTTTTTTGTTAAGGGGTTTTCTTGTTGTACGACTTTCTTGATCTTTTTTTGTTGGGTTTGGTAAACGCTCTAATAAAAAGGCAAATAGAAGTAGGGGAAGAATAAAAAATAAACCAGTAATAAAAGGCATCCATTGTTGAGAGAAATGAAGCGTATCGAGAACATATTTACCAACAGATTTTA
Organism: Pontimicrobium sp. MEBiC06410; assembly: GCF_053601615.1. Classification (NCBI taxonomy): domain Bacteria; kingdom Pseudomonadati; phylum Bacteroidota; class Flavobacteriia; order Flavobacteriales; family Flavobacteriaceae; genus Pontimicrobium; species Pontimicrobium sp. MEBiC06410. Next base: position 153,973 of record NZ_JBSHNT010000162.1, on the reverse strand, counting down.
CTATTCCAGACGACATAATAAAGCTAGAGCATAATACTACTGCTATAATTTCGCTTGTTTTTCTACCTTCTAAATAAGAAAAGACTATACCCCAAACCATACCTAAAGGAATACCGTTTAGAAATAAAAAACTAATATTATAAGGCGCTGGTATTACTGCAAAACCAAGCAAGGCTAATTCTGCTAAAAGAATAAAACCAATAAGATAGTGAATACGTTTATTGGCTTTCATTTCTGCAATGATTTTTATTCCTAAAAACTTAGAAAGTGTGTAACCTAGAACTTGAGCAATTATTAATAAAATTTTATAATCTATTCCCCAAAAACTTAAACCTTCGTATGTTGCTACGGTAAAGGGTTTTCTAAAAGCATACATGCAAAAATAGGTGCCAAAGGCTGCTATTGAAGCTTGTATTATAAACGTGAAATGGTTTGTTTTAATTTTTTGCATTTAAATAGTAAAACAGCTCTCCTTTTACAGAGAGCTATTAATAAACAACTTTAATTAAAAAAGACTAATTTGTGTTAAAGGTTGTATTTAATACCAAAACTTCCTTTTACACCGTAATATTCAACTTGTTTTGGTCTTGCTGTATCGTTTTCGCCATAGTGATAAATTAAAGGCTCGTTTAAAATGTTATTAACATCTAAAAACAGCGAAAATCTTTTATTTAATTGTAATGAAGCAGATAAATCTAGAGTAGAATATTTACCATAATACTCATCGTTTATATCTTGGTTTCCAAAATCTACAATGTACTTGCCTTTATGGTTAAATGCAGCTCTTATATTTAATTTATCATCTTCATAATATAGCTGAGCATTATATAGTTTTTTGGCTTGATAAGGTGTGTTAATTTCACGATCGTTTCCGTTAACATCTCCATTAGGAATCGTCATTTTAGAATCCATAAATGTTGCGTTAGTTTGTACACCTAATTTGCTTAAAAACCCTTTTTTAGCAAAGATGTCGAAACGAATATTTGCTCCTAATTCTAACCCAGCAATGTAGGCTTCTCCACCGTTTTCTGGCCTTTTAGTTTCTATAGTATTTATAAAGGAGGTAGATGAAAAGACAGGATCTTTTAGCTTTTTATAAAATACTCCAGCATTAAAGATACCTACGTTTGAAAAATAATGTTCAAAAAGAAGATCACCATTCCATGAAAATGTTGGGTTTAAGTTGGGGTTACCACCTTGAGCCTCATTGTCTGCTTCACTAAAAGATACACCTGGAGAAATATCTCCAAAATTTGGCCTTGCAAATGTTCTTGTAATTGCAGCACGCAAATTACTTTTATCTGTAAGCTTCATTTTTACATGTAACATGGGTAAGAAAGCATGATATGATTTTTTGTTATTTACTCTATTAAGTTGTTCGTTGTCCTCATCATAAGAAAAGCCTTTTACATCAGTTTTAGTAACCTCTAACCTCGCGCCACCAACAATTGTAAGTTTTTCAGATGGTTTAATAGTAGCCATTCCGTAGGCAGCATATTGCTTTTCATTTACTGTAAAGTTTCTAGATAATCCTCCGCCAGAAGCTAAAGCATCTGAATCTCCTAGGATAAAAGAAAAACCACCTTGATTTAAGTTATAAAACTCACTCATTCCAGCTGTAGATAAAACCTGATTAAAAGCGTTAGAGGCGTTACCAGTAAGTTCTTTTAGGAAATCTGACTTGCCTGGTTGTTCAATTAAATATTGAGATAAATCATTTAAAGTTACATCTTGATTAAACGTGTAAAAATAATCTCCATATTCTGCAATACGTTCTTTATCTCTGTATTTTCCTCCAAATTTTAAAGAAAATATATCATTTACATCATGTTTATAATTTATAGATAATACAACTTTATCTTTTTCATTTACATATACTTTATAAAAATTTAATCCGTCTGAAGCTAATGATTGTTGTGCTGGATCTAGCTTAAAATTAGAGTCTGAAAACACATTAAAAATAGACTCGGGATTGTTAAAGTCTAAAGGTCCTCCATCCGCTTTCCAATATGCTCTGTGGTCATCTGCTCCATCTGGCCTAGATATAGCATAAGCTGGTTTAATGCCAACACCAGATTGATTAAATTTTAAAACAAAATAACTGTTGTCTTCTGCATTTGGTATGTTTCCGTATCTAAACTCATTTTCGTAAGTTCCAATGTTCCAATCTAAGGTGCCAGAACCATTAGCTAATTTATGTTCTCCTCCAAAATCTAAAGCGGTTAATTCGGTTATTAATTCGTTGTTAATATTTTGTAGCTCAATACGGGTTGTATTATTTGCTTCATCATACTTATCAAAACGAATTCTATGCTTATAATGAGTTTCTTCATCTACTAATGTGCCATATACTCCTTTAAAATTTAAAGTATTGTTAGCGTTTAATTTGTAGTCTAAAGCAGTATTAATTCCTGTTGTTTCTCTTTGCCCTGTATAATCTCTTAATTCTAACCTAAAAACGCCTTGGTCTCCTTTTCTTCGTGCTTCAAAATTGTCTGTTGCCCAATTTCGATTCCAATGAGATATATTTACTAAAAAACCAAGTTTTCCATTTTCCGAACGGTTTCCGTATGTAAAAGAGCCATTATAGTTTGCTTTTTCTGCTTTTACATTTGTTCCTGTACCTATGGTTACCGATAATGTTTCTTTAGTGGGAGGAGTTTGAGTTATAAAGTTAACCGAACCACCAATGCCATCTCCTTCCATATCTGGAGTTATTGCTTTTGCGGCTTGAACATAAGCAATCATTTCAGATGGGAAAAAATCGAAAGCTGTTGCACGTGTCGTTGTTTCCTCTTCTGCGGTAGGCAATCTATTACCGTTTATTGTTGTAGAAGACCAGAAAGGAGGTAAACCTCTTACAGATACAAAACGTCCTTCTCCTTGATCTCTTTCAATAGAGACTCCTTGTATTCTTTGTACAGTTTCGGCAGCATTTCTGTCTGGTAGTTTTCCAATACCGTCTGCAGCGATTACATTTAAAATCGCTAAAGATTTTTTCTGGATATTTAATGCTCTAGCTTCGCTATTTCGTTTTGTTCCTGTTTGTAAAACAATTTCGTTTAACTGTTCAGATGAAGGTGTTAAATTTATTATTCCTAAATCTGTATTTTCGTTGTCTTTAATAGTAACTTCAATACTCTTTTTATTAAATCCTATATAGGAAACCTCAATGGTGATTACACCAGATGGTAAATTGTTTAGTGTAAATTTACCATCAAAATCTGTTGAGGTGCCTTTTATTGTATTAGGAATTAATACAGAAGCTCCAGGTAAAGGGAAACTAGAATCACTAACTGTACCAGTTAGCGTTCCATTTTGAGCAGTTATTTTATAAAATATACCTAAAGTTATTAAAAATAATAACAGTGTTCTTTTAGTGTTCATTATAATTTATTTACAATTATTAAAAATTACAACGCAAATAAATATATTGTTTTACTATTTGTAAAAATTTAGATGTTAAGAATAAATTATGAAAAGAACTCTAAAATGTAAGGTGAATGTTAAGAATGTTAATTTTTTATTTAAACTAGTTTAATTATTATAATATGGATATGATTATACTAGAGGTTTTCTGTTGGTTTTATAAAATTACTTGGATTTTCTCGTGCTATTTTATCGAATTCTTCATTAGATAAGTTACTTAATGTTTTAGATACCAGACCTTTCTCTGATGCATGGTTACGTACTACAAAAAAGTCGGTTCCAAATAATACTTTGTCACCTAAGTTTGGGTGATTAATGGTTTCTTTTAATAACGGAAAAATGGCTTCATTATATAAAATATAACTAATGTCTGCATAGACATTTTTGTGTTGCAGCATCATACTGCATATAATGGAATACCAATCCACGTGTTTCCAGCAATCTTCTAGCTTTTTCCAGCTAATCTCTGTTTCATCTTTATTTTTAGTATTAATAAAGTCAATACCAGCCTCAGGGTTTGTTTTTAGTTTTGCAGTATAATTATACCTGTCAGACTCTAAATATTTACACCACTGATCTTCTCCCCCAAAATGAGCAAGGCATAATTTTAAATGCGATAAATCCCATTTTAGTTTAGTATTACTGTTTGTATAACCAAAAAGGTCTTTAGTTTTTTGCGAACACTTGCCAACCCAAACTCTTAACAGTTCTTCTTTTAGTAGTACTAAATAATTTAAAGGATGTGTAAAATTTAAAGAGAAATCTATGTTTTTTAACTGAGGTAGTAATAGAGGACCACGCTCTTTTTTTTCTAGACTAATGTATTCTTCAAATACTGGATGTGTATCCCATTCCTTTTTCTTTTTACCTCTATAAAATATGGTTCCTTTAATACAATGCGTCATAATTGGAATTTGGTTATCTGCAGCATATTTCCATAATGGTAATAATGTCTCATCAAAGACATAATACCCTAAGGCAGGATATATTTTAAAACCACTAAATTTTTCGTCTTCTATATACCTTTTTATAAAACAATCTTGTAGTGTTACAGTTCCTGTATTATCATTAAAGTGATATTTTAGTTGTGTTTTGTCTTCTACAATGCGTCTAGGCTCTACAAATACAAAAGGTAGAATAGCATCTTTATTTTTACTTTTATTTTTAATATCTGCTAATTCTTGCATTTGGTCTTTATACTCGTAGCCTTTTTTTAGTTTCCCAGCGCCCATATACTCCATATCCATAGGTAATACTATAAACTTACTACCAGAATCGTATTGCTGTACTAGTTTAGAAAACGTAGTGGTTTGTTTTTGATATATTGTAAAACGCCCAAGCAGTATATAACGATCAATTAAATCTCGAGTCATTTTACCTGGTAAAATAGAGAGTAGTTTTATGGACTTTTTTGCTATAAACCACAATAAGTTTCGCCCAGATTTTACAAATAAAATAACTATAACAACAATTAAAATAGTAATAATTAAATGGTCTAGAGGTACTAATAAATTATGTTCTGTTAGCCAGTTTTGTATTTTATAGATAAAGTTATTATTGGTGTTAAGTTTTAACCAATTACATACAATAAAAATAGCTTGTACAGTAATAGCTGTTTTTAAAACCATAATTATGGTTTTAAGCACTATATTTCTCTGTACTTTTATTTTGGTTTTAGTTTTATTTCTTTGCTGCTCTATATATGGATCTTTATATTTTTTGTTTTTTTTGGTTATAAAACGCTTAAATATCCATAAAATAAAAGGAACACTTAATAGTTTATAAAAAGGCCAAGGTACAAATGCCTTTGCTAAATAAGGAGGCACATGCTCCCCTTTAAAAATATGAGTATGGCAATTTATAATGGGTTTTTTATTTGCTGTAGCCATTGTAATAGTGTTTTAGTTTTATACGGTTATTCTGTATTGTTTGTATAGTTTTTTTGGCGTGTAAGCCTCATTAAATGCTTGTTGTTGTTTTTCGTTTAACCTTAAACGCTCCTCTTTAATTTTTTGGCTTAGAGGAATTTTCTCATCAAAATCATAAAATAAATCTTTTTCGTTCATGATAATTAAACGTCCTTTAGTTTTATTTATTAAATCTTTTAAAATTCCTCTATTTGGCATTGTCGATTTCCAATTACTACTAATAGCATTAAAGTCTAAAGTTGCCATAGCAACAAGATCTGGAGAGGTCATCATTTTTAATCCTTTGTCTTTAGCTGTGCCATTATGGCTTAAATGATGTGCTACTTTATAGAAAACGGTACGATTTAATAAATCTTCGGTTAAATGTTTTCCATTTTCAGGTTTTTTGTCCCAATCTATGTTATGCCAACTTTCCCAACTACCAAACTCTGCATCTCCAGGAAATAGCAATACTTTTTTAGAGTCTTCTAATTCAATTGCCATTGCAAGACTTAAATTATTAATACCAGTGTTAATTCTTAACGCAAGATTACCCGCACCACTTACTAGCCAGTCTAAATCTACAGTTCTCCAAAAAGTATCTTCTTTTTTATAGTAGTCCTTAATTTTTGTACAATTGGTTTTATATTTAGAATCGAACGGCGATTGGCCAACACTAGAAGATTTATCTGTTATTACTGCCGAAAATGAATCGCTGCGTTTTAACACCTTATTATGCTCGTAAGTATCGTTAGTTCCTTTTTTGCCATGTTCTTTTTTTACAGCTTTAATAGATTCTGGAGGACCAAGTATATGAAATTTTACTCCTGGTAATTTAGTAATAGATTCTATTTCTCCAGGTTTACAATATCTAATATTGTCTTTAGCAATCTCATTTTTTATTATTTCCATGCCCTTTAAACCGCCTTTATATTTCTTTGTTTTATCTGGCGAAAAATGAAGTTCTTTAAAATCGTTTAGAGATTCTGAAAAATTATTAAATCGGTTTACAATTTCTTCTCCTTTAAACCCTCTTTTTAATTGGTTGGTTAATGCTGTATCTTTTAATTTAAGGTTTATTTCATCTGAAGCTATGGCGAGTGCCTTTTTCTTTTGTCCAAATTTTTCTTTCCATTCCTTTACCAAATCATCTTGCTCATCTTCGCTCCAAGCCATCCATATTTCATCGAAGGTAAAATCGTTTATAAATAAATCTGAACACGCATTAAAAAGATACACATGGTCTTTGTGTTCATGAGTAATAACTAATAAATCAATATGGCCATTAACATATGCTTTTAAATCTTCAACATATTGTGTTAAATGCTTTTTGGTACCTTTCCAAGTGCCTCCATCTATCATCATTGTAAAAATAGCAGATGTATTAGAAAAAAACTTTAGCACAAAACAATCTCCTGTTCCTGTACCGTACATTCTAACATCTACAGCTGTAATCGTTTTAGTATTAATCATAATTTTTTAGTGTTGGTGTAGTAGTGCAAAAGGCTCAAAAGCATTATCATTTATTTGCGCACTAAAGTATTTTTGAAATTCGCTCATGGCATTTACAGTAATTTCATTTTGAAATAACCATTGTTTTTCAATTTCCTTTTTATTAAGTACTATGCCTTTAGATGTTTTTAATAATATAGGTTTGTTAATAGAGTATTTTAGTTCTCTAGTGTCTAAATCCATTATAAGGGTACAACTACCTTTGTAAGAAAATAGTTTTTCACCATCCTTTAAACTAGGCTTATTATTAAGGTTGCTAGTATATGGTTTTACAACTTTATTATCTTTCATTACTACAGCAGATTTTTGAATAATTGAAAAAATAACTTGGTTTACTTTGTTACCATTTGGGCCAACTCTAGAGACTAAACGAAGGTTTTGAATAGAAAATGCTGCCATATTTCTACCATAATCTGTAGAGGAGTCTTTTATACCAAAGCGCTTACCGCTATCTCCAAAAACGAGACCTGTTAATTCAACAAACTCGGAGAATTTGTTGAATTTAACACTAACTCTTTTGTGTAAGCCTATAACTTGTTCATAGTATTGCATATCCATAATATTTCGTAAATACTGTAAATGCTCTGAATAGGCTTCCACTTTTTCATTATAAGTATATGGAGCCTTAGATTCTGAAACGGCTCGTATTTTAAAATCATCTTTTTGTCTCCTGATCTTTCTATTGTATTCTCTTTCAGAATCTTCTCTTAGTGGTATTCCAGATATAACTGCTGTTGTTATTTCATAAATATGTTTTCTATGGGTATGGTAAGCTATTCTATTGGCATAACTACGTAAAAAAGAAGCAATAATTTTAATAAGTGAATCTGGTTCTTCCGAGATAGTAATTTTTGGATGCCTTAAACTTTCTATACTTAATGAGTTTATACCAACAGGATAAATACCTCGTTTTTTAAAAGCTTCAATAAAAGCTAATCTATAAGCATAAGGGTCGGAACTTACTAAGTCGCTATCTGCGGTAATTATGGCTCTTAAGTATTCTCCAAAAGTAATATCGGTTGGCGGGCAATAATCAATAGCTCTAATACACATGTGTAGAATATGTTGAGCTGTTTTTGAGGCCTCTGTAGCCAATCTATTTACTAAATCGGGATGTAGCTCTCCTTCTGGTAAAATACCTGTTCCGTTAGATGCTATTCGATTTAAATCTGCTATACGCCTTTGGTATATTGATAAAAAAGCTTCAAAAACAGCAGCAACCAAAATGCTGCCTCTTTCGTGGGGTTGCATAATTTCGTTATACTCATTTGGGTTGGGTTTTTTAGGTTCCCATTCTCCATTTTCATTAATGTCGCCTATGGCATCTCTTAAATTACCATAATGTCCAATAGCAACTCCAAATTGTTGTGCTAGTTCTCCTAATAAATTTTGTCTAGATAAATCTCCTTTTGTTTTAGCTATTTGGTGTTTTAATACATCTGGAAATGAAAAATGTTGAAATAGCGCAACAATGTCTGCAAATCCTTCATGAAAGGCCAATACATCTGGGTTTGTAGGGTGATTATAATGATGTTGCAACCCATCTAATATGGCATGAGTGGTTTCATGCGCTATAATATCATGACTTAAACAGGTGTAAACTAAAGTTCCTGGCATTTGGTCTGCCTGGTCTATTGGGTTAGAGTGAAAGTAACCAAATAATAAGGCTTTCTTCTGTGGGCTGTAATAGGCATTTGCCTCTCTAATGGCATGTGGATATATACGTATTCTATCTATATATTCCTCGTATTTATCTTTACCTAGTGCGGGGTCGTATTCTAGTTTTCTGGTAGACCAAAGTACTTTTCTACCTAAAGCGCGTTCAAAATTTTTAATGGTCGTCATAACAACAGCATAAACCATTTGCTGATGAAACTTAGGGTTACTCTCGCTTGGAGATAGTCCGTTTTGAGCTAAAAAAGATTCGCTTTTAAAATCTACAGTTTCATAAAACTCTCCTACAGTAGGATCGTAATCAATAACTTCTATGTATTCGCCTCTTAAGGTTCCGTCTGTATAATCTATATCCTCCCAAGGCACTTGGTAGATTATCTCGTTAATACTGTGCGTGTCTAATCGTATTGATAAAGAGGGATCAAAAGCATAACCCCTAAGCTTTCTATGCGAAGGTGTATTCATAATCTTTAAGTACTTGTTTTATGCTATTAATACAAGACACCTAGGGAAGTATTATTTTTGAATACTAAAGATACATTATTATTTTTAATAAAATGTTTAACTAAGGGTTAAAAGCTTAATTAATAAGTTTTTAGATTTTATTTTTTATAGATGGTTATGTATACAGGGAAGTGATCGCTATAGCCGCCTTTGTATCGTTTGCCTACATAAGTTCTGTACGGGCTGCCTTTATATTTACCGTCGTAAAGCTTTAAAAAATCTTCGTCGAAAATGTTAGCTTTTTTAAAGCGTAGGCTATTAGATTTACGTTCAAAGAAGTTATGTGTTATTAAAATCTGGTCGAATAAATTCCACTGTTTTCTGTAAGTTGTTGTACCTCGGTCTTGAGATAAAAGGGTGTCCATAGGGTTGAACAAACCATTAGTTTTTACTAAAGATTTAATGCTATTACTTGCTGGGTCATCATTAAAGTCTCCCATAACAATAATTTTAGCATTGTTATTTTTTGCTTTTATTTTTGAAATAATATAGCTAACCTTTTGTGAGGCAGCCATACGTTTTGGCTCGGTTTGGTCATCGCCACTTCGTCTAGATGGCCAATGGTTAACGATAACATGAAGCTCTAAACCTTCAAACAAACCACTAACTAATAAAATATCTCTAGTGTAATCTACCGTACCATCTTCTTCAATTAATTCTACAGAAAATGTTTCAGAATATGCTACTTTAAAAACAGAGTCGTCGTATAATAATGCGACATCTATACCGCGTTCATCATTAGAGTCGTAGTGTACAAACTTATAATTAAAGTCCTCTATGTGTTTAGATTGTACTAAATCTATTAAAACATCGGCATTTTCTACTTCTGCTAAACCAATAATTGCAGGGTGCTTTTTGGTTTCTTTTTTTCCAATATTAGAAATAGCATAGCCTATTTTTTTTAGTTTATTCCTGTAGCGTTTTATAGTCCAACGCTTATCGGAAGTAGGAACAAAATCGTCATCGCGAGTAAATTCCTCATCGTAAATGTCGAATAGGTTTTCAATATTGTAAAAAGCTACCGTATGCTTTTTAGCTTTCGATTTAAAGAGGTTTAACATCAATTAAGTTTGAAAAGGCTAAAAATAGCAAATTTTATCTGCTTTCAATTATGTAACTTTGTCCTTTAAATTTATTTATGTTAGAAAAAAAAGATATAGCTTTAGAAAAAGCAGTATTAATAGGAGTAGTAACAAGAGAACAAGATGAGATTAAGTCTAAAGAATATTTAGACGAGCTTGAGTTTTTAACGTATACTGCAGGTGGAGAGGTTTTAAAGCGATTTACTCAAAAAATGGACATGCCTAATCCTAAAACCTATATAGGAAGTGGTAGAATGGAAGATGTACGCCAGTTTATTGAGGATAATGATGTTGGTACAGCCATTTTTGATGATGAGTTGTCGGCTTCTCAAGAACGAAACATAAGTAAAATATTAAACTGTAAAGTACTAGACAGAACTAATTTAATACTCGATATTTTTGCACAACGTGCACAAACTAGCTATGCAAGAACCCAAGTAGAGTTAGCACAATGCCAATACTTGCTGCCAAGACTACGAGGGATGTGGACACACCTTGAAAGACAAAAAGGTGGAATTGGAATGCGTGGACCTGGAGAAACAGAGATTGAAACCGATAGACGTATTGTTCGCGACCGTATCTCGCAACTAAAAGAGAAAATTAAAGCGATAGACAAACAAATGTCTGTGCAACGTGGTAACCGAGGTAAAATGGTACGTGTTGCATTGGTTGGATATACCAATGTAGGGAAATCTACTTTAATGAATACCGTTAGTAAAAGTGAAGTGTTTGCAGAAAACAAACTCTTTGCTACATTAGATACAACGGTTAGAAAAGTGGTGATTCAAAATTTACCGTTTTTGTTATCCGACACCGTTGGGTTTATCCGCAAGTTGCCAACACAACTGATCGATTCTTTTAAAAGTACTCTAGATGAGGTTCGTGAAGCCGATTTGTTACTACATGTAGTAGATATTTCGCATCCTAATTTTGAAGATCATATTGCCTCTGTAAATAAAATTTTAGGTGAAATTAAAAGTGCCGATAAGCCAACCATAATGGTGTTTAATAAAATTGATGCTTACGAAGCGGAACCGTTTGATGATACCGATTTAATAGCAGAACGTACCGAAAAACACTATAGTTTAGATGAGTGGCGTAAAACTTGGATGAATAAAATAGGAAACAATGCCCTGTTTATTTCGGCCATAAATAAACAAAACTTAGAAGATTTTAAAAAGCGTGTGTACGATGAGGTTAGAGATATACACATAACCCGTTTTCCATACAACCATTTTTTATATCCAGATTATGATTATGAGGATATGGGTAATGAAGAAGAGTAACTAGCGTAACGGAAACCCTTTACCAACCCACCAAGGGTGTATTTCTATTTCTAATCTTCCAGCTTTTACAGCAGGATCAGCATTGGCTAAACTATCGGCTAGTTTTAAAGTCGGTACGTTGTAAATAGTAATGCCTCTAATATCGCCATCGTCTCCCATTGGCCCAGAAATATCGGCATAACCTAACTCGTACATTTTACCTAAATGTGCTTGGTGTTGTTCTTGTATTTTAGCTGCTTCCTCTTTGTTTTGCGAACGATTTTTACCACGCTTTAAAAAGGCTATAAAATACTGTTGCATAACAACGGTGTCTTTAAGGGTTTCGTCATAATAATTAAACGTTTTAAAACCTTTTGCTTTTAGTTCTTCTAAAAGTTGTTTCGTGGTTTGTTTTTTCTCTATGACCTCTTCTTTTATTTCGGTAATAGTCGTTTCTTTTTCAAGTTCTGTTTTGCAACTTGTAAAGCATAATGCACTTAATAGAGCAATTATAACGTATTTATTTAGTTCCATAATGTATAGGGGTGTTTGCTTAATTGTGAGTTGTAGTATTTAATATCTCCAGTTACTTCCTTACCTAACCAATTGGGTTTGGTAAACGTTTCTGTTTCTGTGTTTAGCTCTACTTCTGCAACGATTAAACCTTTATTGTCTCCAAAGAACTCATCGACTTCAAAAATATGGCTATCTACTTTTATTTCGTATCGTATTTTATTGATAATACCTTTTAAACAGAGTTTTAAAAGAGCTTCTGCTTCGTGTTTTGGTAATTCTTTTTCCCATTCAAAACGCGATAAGCCATCGTTTGTAGACTTACCTTTTATGGTTAAAAAACCCAGTTCGCCTTTTAGGCGTACACGTACGGTACGTGCTTTGTCTGTGCTTAAAAACCCTTGTATAATACGCGTACTTTTAAAAGCTTCGGCTTTAAAAGCTGTAGAGTTTACTAGGAATTTACGTTCTATTTCTATCATGCTTGCCTTCCGTGAAAACGGAAGTCTCTCTTTAATTAGTCTCTAAATCTAATGCTAAATCTATTAATTTTATATGAAACCACAATAATCTCGTAAGTACGCGACTATAATCTATTAAGACTTCTCGATACAATGCTTCGTGCCTCAGTATTACTTGAAGTGACGTTTTGGGTTTGTTTTTAAGCACTATCGTCAGTTCGAGTGAAATCCTTTTTAGGATTTTGTATCGAGAACTATTTTGTTTTTTGAACGTTATATTGTGTTATAGTTACTAAGACTTCTCGATACAATTTGCTCGTACCTCACAAATCACTCGAAGTGACGGATAGAGATAGTTTTGAAGTACTAGCGTCAGTTCATGTGAAATTCCTTTTTTTAGAAATTTAGTATCGAGAACCATTAAAATTTGTACTCTAAACTTTACTATTAATAATGTCTTCATATATCTTTTTAACGGCTTTACTTAAGTTGGTGTCAAATTCTGGGTCGTTATCTTTTTCTATTGCAGTACGTATGCATTCTTCTATAATGTACCATGCCTTGTTTTTGTTTTTAAAATCTGCTACAGGTTTTGCTGTATAAGGTAAGGCAGTGTACTTCCCTAAGTTATAACGGTCGTCTTTACGGTCCCAACGGCAAAAATCTAAAATAATGGGGATTATTTTTAATTGTTGTCTCGGTAATATATTATCTACTATTTCTTTTTCGCGTCTGGCAATGGCCGTTTTAATTTCATGCTCTTTAATATATTTGGTTGCTAAAAAATTTGGGCTTACCATAAAAAAGATAATATTGGCTTGTTTAAATTTATCTTGTATCTCTTTGTTCCATTCGCTACCAGCCTCTAATTGCGAACAATACCAAGGGTTTTCTATTAAACCATCGTCGTGTAACGGTACTAGGTTTTTTATAAATTCATTTACTAAGGTTAAATCGTCTTTAGAATAACTAATGGCTACTTTTTTCATTTGTCCTTGGTCTTTGTCTGCTAAATATTGATTAAAACTAAATACCGAAAAGGTTTTAAAATTACTATTATCTGTATAATCATAACCTTTTACAGTGTACATTTTACTCTCTACATTGTTGTAGAGTTCGTTAATGTTTATGTAATATTTACCGTCTTTACTTACCATAATGTCTATGATATCGCTTTTCCAGCTATCTCTATCCTTATGTTTATCTGGTATATCAAATGTTTCGCCTTTTGAGGTTGCATCTAATTTAATTTCAGAATGGCGATAATCCATTACATTTTTTTCTTCTGGAGTTGTTGTTTTTAAAACAAAATCGACCACTTCTTTTTGCAGTTTTAAATTATTGCCTTGTTGGTCGCCGTACAATTGTAATGTCATGTTCTGTCTATCGTATATTACTAATAGCAATTGCTCGTCCTTTTCTATAATTAAGCCATTTTGCCAAAACATATAGGATTGGTCTTCGTTGCGCTTAATTTCGACACCGTATTCTTGAAAAATTTCTAACAGAATCACATTCATTAAATAGTGATCGGAAGTGATTACCACATTAGCATAACTAAAGGTGTATTTTTTTAGTAATTCTAGCCAACTCGGTTCGGCTTCTGGTAAATATTGTGGTACGTACCAAGTGTATTGTTTATCTTTTTTGCCTTTGGTTTTAAATATTAAATTAAAAGAATCGAGCAGGGTTTCTATGTTTGTAGCTGTGAGTCCTAAATTATTGCTTTTACCTGCATTTTTAATTTCTTCAGTAATTTTCCCATGGGCTTTTTGTAATTTTTCATTTAAAATGTCTTTATATATTAAATTTAAAAGTGCTTCTGGTTTATTAAAAATAATATTGGGTAGTTGCTCATGAAAGTACAAAATACAACCTGCTCGGTGTAGTGTTTTTAATATGGTATTGTCTGTTTCTTTAAACTCGGTTTTATAATCTTTAAGTGTCCAAACGGTTTTATTGGAATTAGCCAGTTTATCTCTAATCTCTATATAAATTGAAGGATATTTGTTTTTGCTTTGTATGTGGTCTATACGTTCTTCTAATATTTCGAATAAGCCATTAATACGTTGTTTTTTTAGTAAACTCACAGAGCAAGTATTAATTACAAAGTTTGATTTGGATTGTTTAGAAGCTTCTGTATTGTGAGGCGAGTACACTGCAAACTTTTTTAAATGTGCACTTTCTGGAAAGTGTGTATAATATTCTGTACTGTCAGTGTTTTCTAGGTCTATATAGTTTTCTACTAATACGGTTTCTATAGCATTGTTACTAGTGCTTAATTGCTCTGCACAACGGAGCCAATAATCTAATTGAAACACTTGCTCGTTAGCCTTACGGGTAGGATGTTGTTTTGCCCAGAGTATAATATGCAAGGCGTCTGGGCTAAAAAAGAGCTGGTGTGTGGCATGAAAATAGTCTTGCCCACCAAAATCCCAAAGGTGTAGTTGTGTACTCTCTTTTGTTTTAGAAAAGCTTTCGTAGACCAAACCATGTGTAGAGTCACTGTTTTCTGGGTATTTTGTTCTGCCGTCTATAGCTTTATAATGTTGTTGCCATAGAAATAATAAATTAGATTTGCCTATGTTGGTGTTGCCTAACAGTAATACTTTAATATCTTTTAAAAGCTGTTTTTTATACTCTGGTTGGTTTGTGTTTTCATTTAACCAACGTATAATTTCTTGTGCAGAGCTGTTTAATATGTTTGTAGGAATGTTTTCTATTGGATTTTCTCGAATAATTAAACTTTTTAAATGAAGTAGTTTTTTTAAAGGAGTAAGATTAGATATTTCATTATTAGATAAATCTAGTTGTCCTAATTTATTTAAATTTTCTAACGGTTCTATTTTTGTAATTTTATTTTTTGAAAGAGATAGTTGAATTAATTTAGTTAGATTGTTCAGAGGCTCAATATGCTCTATTTCGTTGCTGTTAAGTATTAAACGAGTTAATTTGTTTAATTCTCTAATAGCTCTAATTGAAGATATTTGATTATTGTTAAGAGACAGTTGAGTTAACGACCTTAAACTTTCTAGAGGGAAAATATTAGATATTTGATTAAATGGAATTGATAGTATGTTAAGCTCGTGTAAATTGTTTAGAGCTTCAATATTATAAATTTTATTGTCACCTAATGTTAATTGTCTTAATTTAATTAAGTTTTTAAGAGGTTCGATACTCATTATATAATTACTATCAAGTTCTAAGACCGATAATTGATTCAAGTTTTTAAGCGGTTTGATGTCTTGAATTTGATTATTACCTAAAAAAAGATGATTTAATTTAATCAAATTTTCAAGCGGATTTAGATTTCTAATTTTATTTCTAGACAGTGATAGGTTATTTAAGAATTTTAAATTTTCGAGTGGTTCAATATCTTGAATTTGATTGTCTCTTGCATGAAAATAAGTTAATTTTTTCAGCCCTGAGATAGATTCTAAATTAGTTATTTTATTATAACTAAGATCCAATACTTCTAGGTTAGACAGATTTTTTAATGGTGTTATATCTGATATCAAGTTTCCTACAACTAATAGTTCTTTAAGGGATTTTAAATGCGATAGTGCATCTATAGTGTATAAGCCAATATCAGATAATTTCAAGTATACTATTTGGCCAAGATTATTCAATTGATACTGACTCTTTGGAATTTCTGCTTCTAAAGTATTTTGTAAATATTCTAATTCATTTTTAAATCCAGGAGGTGGAGGTGTAGCCATAAGGTGGTTTTTATTATCGATTAATATGGTTTGCTATAGTGTTATAGCAAGTTATAAAGTAAGCACCAACTTTAGTTAGCGTTAAAAACCTAGAGCTTTTTACTTTAATGTTATAAATTTACACCATGCAAAGCGATTTACCAATTAGAAAAATTATTCATGTAGATATGGATGCCTTTTATGCGTCTGTAGAAGTAATGGATAATCCTGAGCTTAAGGGTAAACCGTTGGCTGTTGGTGGCAGTAGCCAACGTGGTGTGGTGAGTGCTGCTAGTTACGAAGCGCGTAAATATGGTGTACGTAGTGCTATGAGCGGTGTTAAGGCAAGACGTTTATGTCCAGATTTAATTTTTGTACGCCCACGGTATGATCGTTATAATGAGATTTCTAAAAAAATACGTGCTATTTTCCATGAGTATACAGATTTGGTAGAGCCTTTATCTCTAGATGAAGCCTATTTAGATGTTACCGAAAACAAAAAGGGAAACCCAAGTGCTTCTATGCTTGCCGAAGAGATACGCACCCGTATTTTTAATGAAGTAGGTTTAACGGCATCGGCAGGGATTTCTATAAATAAATTTATTGCTAAAGTAGCAAGCGATTATAACAAACCCAACGGACAAAAAACAGTTAACCCTGAAGAAGTATTAGACTTTTTAGAGGCTTTAGATATTAGAAAATTTTACGGTATTGGTAAGGTTACTGCCGAAAAAATGTACCAAAAAGGCATCTTTACAGGTGCCGATTTAAAATCGAAATCTATAGAATTTTTAGAAACCAATTTTGGGAAATCGGGCAAGTACTATTATTATATAGTTCGAGGCATACAGCATAGTGAGGTAAAACCCAATCGTATACGAAAATCGTTAGCTGCAGAGCGTACGTTTAATGAGAATTTGTCGTCAGAGGTTTTTATGCTAGAAAAACTAGACCATATTGCCGATGAGGTTGCTAGGCGTTTAAGTAAAAGTAAAGTGGCCGGTAAAACGGTAACTTTAAAAATTAAGTATAGTGATTTTACCTTGCAAACGCGCAGTAAAACATTGCCATATTTTATTAGCGATAAGGCCTTAATTTTAGAAACGGCCAAAGATTTACTCTACCAGGATACGTTGAATAATTCTGTACGCTTATTAGGGATTTCGTTATCGAATTTAAATACTGAGAAAGTGGTTAAAAAAGAAAAGCCTAAAGCGGTTACTGTGCAATTAAAGTTTGAGTTTTAATAATAGACCTTAGCGTTTACATGCTATTTGTATTAAATAATGCTTTTATAATACAGAGTAAAAACAATATGGTGATGCCAAAAAGTATAGAGGTTAATCTTTTAAGCATTGTTTTTCTTGACAAAATAAAGGGGTTGGTCGTTGTTAGTATTAATTAAAGTATTTTGGTAGTAACTAGGATACCCACAAAATACGTTTTAAAGGGATTACTGTAGATTCTTTTAGTATTACAGATTTATCTGTTACGCCCCAAACGGTTGTTTCTACTTTTTTAAAGCCATCGTTATCCATAAATAAAATACCTACTTTACCGCGTTCTAAATTGCCTAAGGCCATAGCGCGTTTTAGTGTTATGCAGCGTTCGTTTTGTTCGGTTTTGGTAGTTAATACTTCTTCTTTAGGGAATTTTAAATATTTTATTTGTTCTTTTTCTATAGTTTCTATTTGTGTACTTAACATAATGTCTAGGGTTTTTATTAATATAAGTTTTAGTGGGTTTTTATTATTAATAATTACACTAAAATTGTTAATTATAATAATATTATTACTTATTTAACAGTTTTGGGGTGAAAAACCCTACAATGGGGAATGGTTGTATTCTTTTTTATTGTAGTCTTTATTTAAATAATTGTGTAAAATATATTTTATGGGTTTTGTGTGTAATAAGAAAACCAGCTATAGTGTTATAACTGGTTTTTTATAAATTACTGTCCTCGCGTTAGCGATTGAATGATTTGTTTGAGCTCCTCGCAGAGAGCGAGTAATGAAAGCGCGACCCTTGGGTAACGCCCTATGTATTATTATTTATAGAGTTTCGAGTAAGTACTGCAAACAGATTACTATAGATTCTTTTTGTTTTCTATATTTCTGTTACTCTAAGTGTGTTTACCATGCCTTTCTCTTGTATTGGCATTGCTGCTAGGCTTACTAACATGTCTCCTTTTTCTAGATAGCCTTTGTCTTGTGCTATTTGGTTTACGTCTTCTATGGTTTCGTCTGTACTTACAAACTTATCGTAGAAGAAGGCTTTTACGCCCCATAATAGGTTTAGTTGTGTTAGTATACGTTTATTGGATGTAAATACTAATATGTGTGCTTTTGGTCTCCATGCCGATATTTGAAAGGCTGTGTAACCACTATTGGTTAGTGTAGAGATGCCTTTTGCATCTATTTCATTGGCCATATGTGCTGCATGATAGCATATAGATTTTGTTATGTAACGCTTAGTACGTATGTGTGGTGGCTCTTGTGGTACTTGTATTAGGCTAGAGTCTTCTACACTTCGTATTATGCTTGCCATTTGTTTTATTACTTGTACTGGGTATTGGCCAACACTGGTTTCGCCAGATAGCATTACGGCATCGGCTCCATCCATTACAGAATTAGCAACATCGTTTACTTCTGCTCGTGTTGGGGTTAAACTATTTATCATAGTTTCCATCATTTGCGTAGCAATAATTACAGGTATTCTTGCTTTTTTTGCACGTAGTACTAGCTTTTTTTGTACTAGTGGTACTTCTTCTGCTGGTATTTCTACTCCTAAATCTCCTCGGGCTACCATTAAGCCATCGCAATAGGCTACAATTTTATCGATGTTAGCGACGCCTTCTGGTTTTTCAATTTTTGCAATTATAGGAATTTTATGTTCGCTGTTTTCTTTTATTAGTTCTTGTAATACCATTAAATCTTCTGCGTGGCGCACAAAGGATAATGCTATCCAATCTACTTGTAGTTGGCATGCAAATTTTGCATCTTCTATATCTTTCTCGGTTAATGCGGGTTGAGATATGTTGGTGTTTGGGAGGTTTACACCTTTTTTAGATTTTAATGGTCCGCCTTGTATTACTTTGGCTTTTACTTCGCTTTTTTTGTCTGTTGAAAGGACTTCGAAAATGAGTTTACCATCGTCTAAAAGTATGCGCTCTCCTGGTTTTGCATCTTGAGGGAAGTTGTCGTAGGTCATGTAGACACGCTTTTTTGTGCCTTCGAATCGTTTTCCTGTTGCAAAAACAATTTCGTCTCCTGGATTTACAATAATTTCTCCTTTCATAACCCCAACACGTAGTTTAGGGCCTTGTAGATCGGCTAAAATAGAAGCGTTATAACCAAATTCGTCATTTAATTCACGAATCATCTGTACACGTTCTTTAACATCGGTATAATCGGCATGAGAGAAATTAATTCTAAATACATTAGCGCCTTCTTCAAGCATTGCTTTTAATACTTTTTTTGTACTTGTTGCTGGGCCTAAGGTTGCTACTATTTTGGTTTTTTTTCTGTTTAACATTAGTTAAATATTAAATTGTCTTTTGCTTTTAATTGTTCTGCATCTATACTATATGCTGTAACAACTTGCGGTATGTTTAGTATTTTGTCTAAAATAAGTTTTTGTCTATTACTATTTAACTCATTTTCTATTTTTAGTATATAGTTTACTTTTTTATATTCTGGTACTAAATAGTATACTTTAGTACTGGTTTGTTGCGCATTAAATAGCGAGTTTACTGTATTGGTGTCTGGATTACTTTTTACCTTACAACTATTTGATACTAAATTCCATGTGGCTAACTGCGATGGGCTTTCCCACTCAAAAATAGAATAGGTAGTTTTTAGGTTACAGTTGTCTAGATCTTTTGGTTTTCTGGTTAGGTTTATTTGTAAAGCCTTATTTAAAAGATATGCTAATCTATAGTCTTCTATAGTGCAATGTATACCTATTAAAGTATATACTTCTGTTTCTAAAAAGTCATCTAAAACAAGTTTATGAATGGCCATTTATTGCTAAAATTAATTGTAAATATAGCATATAAAACCTTTATTATTGCACATTTTTGTACGAAATAGTTACGCAAACGTTATAGTATTGTTAGGTTTTTTATAGGCATGTTGGTTATTACCTATTTTATATTTAAAGTGTTTTAGAGATCTGATTTTGAAAGACAAAAAAGGCTCGTTTAGAAGCTTTTTCTTCTGCTTTCTTTTTAGAAGTGGCTCTTGCTTTAGATACAATTTTATCGTTTATAGAGAGTTTTACAGAGAAATGACGTGTGTTATCGTTTCCTGTATCTTCATAAACATTATAGTTAAAGGTTTTCTTTTCTTTTTGGCACCATTCTATTAATAAACTTTTATAGCTTATTACTTTTCCTTCGAGTTTTTCGATATCTACATAGGGTATAATAACCTGTTTGTAAATAAACTTTTCGCAGTATTTATAGTCTCTGTCTAGGTAAATAGCGCCTACTAAAGCTTCAAATAAATTACCATGTATGTTGTCTCCAAATTGTCCTTTTGGTATTTTACTTTGTACTAAGTTTATAAGTCCTAACCCACGACCTAACTCGTTTAAGTGTTCTCTACTTACTACTTTAGAGCGCATTTTTGTTAAGTAACCTTCGTCTCCGCTAGGGACTTCTAGATATAAATGGTTTGCTATTACAGCGCTAAGCATAGCATCTCCTAAAAACTCTAATCGTTCATAATTAACAGTGTGTCCTTGACTGTTTTTTATATTCATAGAACGATGGGTAAACGCAGTCTCGAAGTGTTTTAAATTTTTAGGTTTAAACCCTAAAATTTTAGATATGGCCATAAAAAAGCCCTCGTTTTCTTTAGAACGAGAACCGAATATGTTTCGAATGCGTTTCATTCGAGATTTAGTCTAATTTTTTGAATAATACACAAGCGTTATGCCCACCAAATCCAAAAGTATTACTCATGGCGACTTTAACGTCTCTTTTTTGTGCTTTGTTTAAGGTTAAATTTAATTCTTGGTCTATGTTTTCGTCTACAGTTGTGTGGTTAATTGTTGGTGGTACTATACCATGTTCTATAGCTAATATTGAGGCTATAGACTCTATAGCTCCAGCTGCTCCCAACAAATGCCCTGTCATAGACTTCGTAGAATTAATATTTAAGTTCTTGGCATGTTCACCAAAGACTTGAGAGATTGCTTTTAGTTCTGCAACGTCTCCTAAAGGCGTAGAAGTACCATGTGTATTAATGTGGTCTACATCTTCTGGTTTTAAACCTGCGTTTTGCAAACAGTTTTGCATTACTGCAACAACTCCAATTCCTTCTGGGTGTGGTGCTGTCATATGGTGCGCATCTGATGATAAGCCTCCACCTACAACTTCTGCATAAATTTTAGCGCCTCTTGCCTTAGCGTGTTCGTATTCTTCTAAGATAATTGCTCCAGCACCTTCTCCTAATACAAAACCATCTCTAGTTCCATCAAAAGGTCTTGAGGCTGTTTCTGGACTTTCATTTCTTGTAGATAAAGCATGCATGGCATTAAATCCTCCCATTCCTGCAATAGTAACGGCAGCTTCACTACCTCCTGTTACAATAACATCACAATGTCCTAAACGAATATAGTTTAAGGCATCTATCATGGCGTTTGCAGAAGAGGCACATGCAGATACGGTAGTATAGTTAGGTCCCATGAAGCCATTTTTTATAGAAATGTTTCCTGGAGCGATATCTGCAATCATTTTTGGAATAAAGAAAGGATTAAATCTAGGGCTTCCATCTCCTTCTGCAAAGTTTAATACTTCGTTTTGAAATGTTTCTAGACCTCCAATTCCTGCTCCCCAGATAACGCCAACACGTAGTTTGTTAACGGTATCTAAATTTAGGTTTGAGTCCGCAATAGCCTCATCGGATGCGACCATTGCGTACTGCGTAAACCTGTCCATTCTACGTGACTCCTTTCTGTGTATAAAGTCGTTCACGTTAAAGTTTTTTAACTCACAAGCGAATTTTGTTTTGAACTTTTCAGTATCAAAATAAGTTATAGGCGCAGCGCCACTTTTTCCATTAATTAGAGCATCCCAGTATTCATCCTTGGTGTTTCCAATTGGCGTAAGTGCTCCTAGTCCTGTAACTACAACTCGCTTAAGTTCCATAAATTTTAGTGCTTATTTTTTTGCAGTGTCAATATAAGAAACTGCTTGACCTACTGTTGCAATGTTTTCTGCTTGGTCATCTGGAATTTGAATATCGAATTCTTTTTCGAATTCCATAATTAACTCAACAGTATCTAATGAATCTGCTCCTAAGTCGTTTGTGAAGCTTGCTTCTGTAACAACTTCGTTTTCATCAACTCCTAATTTGTCTACGATTATCGCTTTTACTCTTGATGCAATGTCTGACATAATTTTAATTTTTTAGTTTTAATTAAGACGCAAAAATAAAAAACTTTATTTTAAAACAACAGTTTACTGTGAAAATGTGTTTCGAATTTAATAAATAAAGTTCAAGTTATTGGCTTTTACCCCATAATTGTTAATAATTATTCTTTTTTTTGTTCGAAGAATTTTAACATTATAGTCTGTAAAATGAAACGTATTGTAATTTTTGCTTCCGGAGGTGGAACTAATGCTGAAAATTTAATTAAGTTTTTTCACAACAGAGATAATGCTTCTGTCATTCAAGTTCTTACTAACAATCCTCATGCCAAAGTGTTGGATAGGTGTAAAAAACTGAAAGTTAGTGCATTGTCTTTTAATAGAACAGCTTTTACGGGTACAGATGATGTACTTAATATTTTAAAGTTAGCTCAGCCAGATTTAATTGTTCTTGCTGGGTTTTTATGGAAATTTCCAGAGCATATTATTAACGAATTTCCAAATAAAGTGATAAATGTACACCCCGCATTGTTACCAAAATTTGGAGGAAAAGGTATGTACGGTATGTATGTTCATGAGGCCGTAGTTAACCAAAAAGAAACTGAAACGGGCATAACAATTCACTATGTAAATGAGCATTACGACGAAGGTGCAATCATTTTTCAGGCAAAATGTAAGGTTTTACCTGAGGATTCTGCTGAGGATGTCGCTAAAAAGATTCATGAATTAGAAATGGAGTACTTTCCGAAGGTAGTTGAGGAATTACTTGAATAGTTAATTATTTATGTAAAAGATTAAAATTTGTACTCATGTTGATTTTGATAGATTGGCTAGTGTTTTAAGAGAAATTAGTTAAGTAGAAAATCTCATATAAGAAAAGTTAAGTATTATATAAAAAAGATTACCGCCTTCGCGGAAATGACGAAGAATGTCTAAAAAGAAAAAATATTATACCGTTTGGAAAGGACATAAAACTGGTGTTTTTGAAACTTGGAAAGACTGTAAAAAGCAGATTAAAGATTTTCAAGGCGCACAGTATAAATCTTTCGATTCTTTAGATGCTGCCAAAAAGGCTTTAGAGGGTAATTATTTTGATTATATAGGAAAGAATAAAACCTTTAAAAGTGGATTAAGTGCTGCTGAATTAAAAAAAATAGGACAGCCAAATTATAATTCTATTTCAGTTGATGCTGCTTCTAGTGGAAACCCTGGTATTATGGAGTATCGTGGTGTAGATACTAAAAGTAAGAAACAGTTGTTTATACAAGGACCTTTTGAGCAAGGAACTAATAATATAGGTGAGTTTTTAGCTTTAGTACACGGGTTAAGCTTTCTTAAAAAGCATAAAAGTGATCGTATTATATATACAGATTCTAAAACAGCTATGAGTTGGGTGCGTAAAAAGAAATGTAACTCTAAATTAGAACGCAATGCTAAAAATAAACCAGTGTACGATTTAGTAGATCGTGCAGAACTTTGGCTTAAAAATAATACCTATACAACTACTATTGTTAAATGGGAAACAAAAGCTTGGGGGGAAATTCCTGCCGATTTTGGCAGGAAATAACGCCTCCAATATCAACTAATCATTTATTAATCTTTAATAAATTTTCGAGTAAATCTACCATTGTCTTTTTCTATAATTTCTACTATGTAAACTGCATTAGATAATTGAGATAATGTAATTGTGTTACTTTCTAATGTATTTAACGATATTATCTTTTGCCCTAATAAATTGTAAATATTTAAGTTTTTAATAGCACCTAACTCCTTATAATTATTAAGAGTTAATTGCTGTGATTGGTTATTATAAGTAACCGAAAAAGCACTATTAGTAAGCGTATTTTCGTCTACGCTTAAAGTTTCCTCTTGTTTGTATACTATAGAATATCTTGTATCGCTTTCTCCTGTTTCAAAAAACAAGGATACTGGAGCTTCTTTTAGGTTATAGTATGTACTATTTAAATTGTCTTTTAAATAGATAGGAAGGTCTTCAGGGAAATTTGCAGTGTCTTTTAAAGATAATGTATAAATTCCTGGAGATTCTATTTTTGTAAATAGTGGCATTTCATCTTCTATACTTAATGATTGTAGCCCTTGTATAGATAATTTATAATCTGTAATGGCCCAAGATATGTTATCTGGAATAGTACTGTAATCTATAGCATCATAACCTCTATCGTAACCGCTAGTAGCATTAGAGTCGTAGCCTAAACCTAATTCTCTTTCTCTATCCATGGCGTCTGTGAAGGTTAGCCATAACTTTGTACGATTATCTGTATTAGTACTAACTGAAGTACCTGTTTTAAAGAATGTTGACTCAGATAAAGATTCTCTTGCAAAAATACGTTGCGAGTTTTTAAAGACTAAAGTCCCTCCATTATCTACATTTACAAAAAAGCCTTGACCAACTGGAATGTTTGTTTTTGGGGCTCCTTTAGATGATGTTCCTCCATTAGTATCTGGTGCAGCTACTGCGCTAATACCCATCATTAAATTTAAGGTAGCATACCCGTCTTGATAATCTGCTGTGATGTGTGTATCGTTTGTTTCAAACTGTTCCCAGAAATAGAGGGTTCCATCTATAGCAGATAAATTATCGTTAATAAATTGTATAGCATTTAATGCAGAAGGGTATGGGTTTCCTACTAAGAAGTTATTCCCTGCTGTAACTGTGTAAGAGTAATCTCCGTTATTAGGAATGCCTTTAAAAAAGTAGTTTTCTTCTAATAAAGACATTGAAGGTGTGGGGGTTCTACCAGACCCTTTCATAGAATAACCAATTCCTGGTAAGATATCTGTTTCTATACCTAAATAATTCCAACCATAATAATTGCCTTGAACTGCATTAAAACCATATAACCATTTGCTACTAAGTGTTATAGGGCTTGTTGTTGGGTCTGCATCATTTTGAAATGCAAAATTTACAACGCCGTTGGTTTCTTCTAAATATTTAATTTTCCATGTACCGCTTCTATTTACTGGAGAACTCCAGTAGTTATAGTTATATAAGTTTAGAGAACCTTGTTGGCTTATTTTTAATTCTCCACTACCAGAGTTTGCACTTAATCCTGTATGGTTTTGAATTAGTTGAGCTTCTTTTTGAAGGTCTATTGTACCATTTATTACTACTTGATTTTCTACTTCTAATAAAATACCATTTTCTACTTCTAGTGTAGCTCCAGGTTCTACTTCAATTTCTCTTACGTGTGCGTTTGCTGTTAATATAGCTGTAGCTCCTGCTTTTACAGTTAATTTTAAACATTCGTTAGTATCATTTGGTGCATTTGCTGTACCAGATCCATTAAAAAATGTAGCTCCATCCCATGTAATTTCATCTAAAAATTGTAATGTAAAATAATCGTTATCGTTAAATGAAACATTAGTAGCTGTTGCTGTATTGCCTGTTATTGTGAGGTTATAGCCAACTGCTGTAGAGAAGTTGCTATTGCTATCTACTATTAATTGTAAAGGTTGACAATCTTGTTTTTCAGAGAGATCTATTGCAGAGATGTCAAAACTAACTGTTACGGTTCCTAAATCGTTTATTTTAGATACTCTCCATTTAGAGCTTAATTGCTCTGTATAACTAACAGGGTCTGTTGAAAATTCATAATTTGCGTCTTTAACATTCTCTCCCCAAAATAAATATGCTCCATTAGATGGTGCAGATGGTGTGTTAATACGTACAATTCCTGTTCCTCTAGAATCTGTATGGTTAGTGCCATCTGATGCTTGACCTATACCAGCTACTTTATGATCGTAATCTCCATTACCAGAATTATCTTGAGTATATAAATCGTTAGAGGATAAAGATAATCCGTACTTGGCAGAAAGGTAATTATCTACAATAATGCGCTGGGCAGTATTTACTTTAGATTTATAGATAACTATTTCTGGGATTTTTCCTTTATAATTTTGACCAATTTGAAACCTACTTGTACTATGTCTATTAAATGTAGAGGTGCCGTTTCTACTTACTAATAAGTTTCCATTTCTATACATTTGTTTTCCTGAAGCTGCATTAGCACCATAGGTCCATACAGAATAGTTGTAGTAACTACTTAATGATTGTGTTATGTTAACTCTAGCTGACGATCCGCAACATTGTCCTATATCGAAATATGCTTGATTATTGCTCCATGGTATATGAGCATTAAAACGATTGGCATTTAAAGGATAAGTACCATATGTATTAGAACTTGTTTTAGAAACTAATTGTGTTACTGTAAATGTTGATGCTTCATTAGTTACAAAATTACTTGTTGTTAGGTTTAAACCTGTGTACAAAAAAGCTTGAGCATTAAATAGTACTTCGTCATAACCATTAACAGCATTAGAAACTATTGTTGGTGCTGTACCACTTGAAGGCGTTAGGTTAAATTCTGAATAACCAGCAGAATTCTCCCATGATGATACATTAGATCCAGAAGTAGTTAAACCGTTATCTGTTTTAAACCATAGAATTAAATCGGAAGTTCCGTCTGTATTTCCTACACCACCAGGCCCCGTTTGAGAAAAGCTATTAAAGTTAAATAATAGGAAAACGAATATTAATATTTGAGAGGTTTTATACATAATTTGTAAGTATTTACATCAAAATAAAAGAATTGTGTTGTCTTTCTTTTTATAAAAAAGACGAAATCATGGTTAATTTCGGTTAAAAGACATAAAATGACGATAAAGTGTAATTTTGTTGTTTGGTAATTTTTTATTCTTTTGCTTTATTTTTAGGGGTTTAGGTGTTTTTTTTACAGCTAAAACCATTTGAATCGAGTCTAGTTTATTTGAAAAAATGAACGACAGATGCATATTTATCGTTTAAGTGTACAAGTACATTCTTAATTGTGCAATATGTCTAAGGTTTTTTATACTTTTTTTGACTATTGGGGATTAATATATTGTAAGAGTTAAAATGATGTAATTAGGGAACTAAGCTTTTAAGTTGTTTTATAAAAACAGCACGTTAACTTTGTATAACTATTTTAGATTACTAAAAATGAAACATTACTTACCTTTTATTCTTTTTACTTTTTTTTCGTTATTACTACATGGGCAAGATTCTAAGAAGGTTCTTTTTTTAGGAAATAGTTATACAGCATCTAATAATTTACCTTTAATGGTAAGTAATATGGCTAATAGTACAGGGAATGTTCTAGAGTACGATTCTAATACACCTGGTGGGCACCGTTTTTTAAATCATGTTGTTAATGCCACCAGTTTAAATAAAATTAACTCTAATGATTGGGATTATGTAGTGTTACAAGCGCAAAGTCAAGAAACATCTTTAAATGAGGAACAAATGGAAACAGATGTATATCCTCACGCTACTACCCTTTGTAATGCTATTAGAGCTAACAACGTATGTTCTGAGCCTATGTTTTATATGACATGGGGACGCGAAAATGGAGATGCTAATAATTGTGCAACTTACCCTTGGGTGTGTACTTATCAAGGCATGGATGACGCTATTAGAACAACTTATACATTTATGGCAAATAATAATCTTGCTGAGGTATCTCCAGTTGGTGCTGTTTGGCGTTATTTAAGGGAAAATCACCCCGAAATAGACTTATATGCTGGAGATGGATCTCATCCATCTTTAACTGGGACGTATGCTGCTGCTACTGCTTTTTATACTATGATATATAAACTAGACCCTACTTTAATTACTTGGAATTCTAGTTTATCTGAAACTGTAACTTCTACAATAAAATTGGCTACAAAAACGATTATCTACGATGTTATTTCAGATTGGGATTTTACTGTAAACCCTGCCAATTCTAGTTTTACGCCAACAATAGTTAATGGAGAAGTCTCTTTTAACTCTGTAGGTAATTTAGATAGTTATTTGTGGGATTTTGGAGATGGTAATACTTCTACAGAATCTAATCCAACACATGCTTATTTAGCAAATGGAGATTATGTAGTTTCACTAACTGTTACTAAATGTGGGGAGACAAGTACTTCTTCGCAATCGGTTTTAATAGATAATTTAAGCACACCAGAATTTAATTTGATACAATCTATTTCTTTATCTCCTAACCCTGTAAAAAATAAATTATATATTAATTTTATTAAAGGACCTGTTGGTATTGCTCTTCATGATATAACGGGGAAGCTAGTATTAAAAAAAGATGCAATTACAACGGAAACTACGGTTGTAGATATGTCTGCTTTAAGTTCTGGGTTGTATTTGTTAAATATTTCGGCAAGAGATGGGTTTTTTACAACAAAAATTTTAAAGGATTAAGTTGTCTATTTTTTTCTTAAGTGCTCTTTAAATATCTGTTTAATTTAGAGTATGGTATATAACAGGCATATTATTTTACCAAAACACCTCTCGCTTCCATTAAAGGAATGGGTTGTAAAGCTTTTAAATTAATAGTGTTTTTTCTAAATAAGTATGTTTTATCAAACATTTTATTGCCTTGAAAAAAAGACACTTTAAACTGGTTATTAAGCGCAAATAATTCTTCTTGCATTAATTCTATTTTTGCATAGCTTTTAGCAGGAAGCTTGTCTAGTTTTTTACGAAATGTTGACGTAATTTTATCTTCAGAATACCCATTGGTAACTATTATAATAATATCTAAATCCTCTGTTTTATCATTTATAATGTAAGCATTCCAATCTTGCGTTTTATAAATGTCGTTATACTCATTAACTACTGCAATGTATACATCTTCTACTTTTGGGATATCGATATCTTTTTTCATAATATTTCCTGCGTAGGCAGAAATCTGATTTTAAATTAATACTTTGGTTGTGCAAAAATAAGAAGAAGTTATTTTCTATTGATTATATGTTATAACATTTGGTTGGTTTTTATTACAAATATGAGTTAATCTTCAAAAGATAAAAATAAGTAAGTATAATTACTTGTTTTGATGATGTTAATTAGAAGAAATAGAAAATACCTTTTTAGTAATTATGCTTTAGATAAATAGAAATATATGAAATAGCATAGAGTTAATTGAATTAATATGGAAGAATTAAGAATTATAATCATCATTGGAATTTGTGTTGGAATTCTTCTTTATAAAAAAACAAAACCCAATTTTTTAAAAGGTGTTTTAGTCGCTTTACTACTAAGCCTTATTTTGCCTTTTTCGGAAATTAATGCGTTAATAAATATAGCGTTTGTAAGTTTTGGAGTTTTGAGCTTTATATACTCTATCTATAGTGTATTGCACAAAAACTGGTTGAATCTAGTAATTGGTTTAGCTGCTTTTGTTTCCTTTTTCTTTAAAATACAACATTATCCATATACAAGCCTAATACAACTGTTAATGATAATACCAATAGCGTGTTGTTTTTTAAGACTTGTAAAGAAAAAAAGGATGATCAAAGAATTGTCTATTGTAACTCTTTTTGTGGCATATGAAATAAGTGAATTTATGAGATTTTTTATAGTTTAATAAACAAGAAAAAAAGTAAAAGCCAAATGTAATAATCACATTTGGCTTTAGTTTTTATATTAATTTGTAATTCTACAAAGCACTCTTAAATTGTTCTAAGAAACGTACATCGTTTTCGCTTAACAAACGAATATCGCTTATTTGGTGTAATAGCATCGCAATACGATCTATACCAACACCAAAAGCAAACCCTGAATATTCGGTAGAGTCTATTTTGCAGTTTTCTAAAACGTTAGGGTCTACCATTCCGCAACCTCCAATTTCTAGCCATCCAGTTCCTTTAGTAATTTTATAATCGGTTTCGGTTTCTAGTCCCCAGTACACATCTATTTCTGCACTTGGTTCTGTAAACGGGAAATACGACGGACGTAATCTAATTTTAGATTTCCCAAATAACTCGGTTGTAAAGTATTGTAATGTTTGCTTTAAATCTGCAAAGCTTACATCTTTATCTATATATAAACCTTCTACTTGATGGAAAAAACAGTGCGAACGTGCTGAAATAGCCTCGTTTCTATATACTCTACCAGGAGATATAGTACGAATAGGTGGTTGATTATTCTCCATATAACGTACTTGTACAGAACTAGTGTGGGTGCGTAATAAAATATCTGGATTTGTTTGAATAAAAAACGTATCCTGCATATCTCTCGCTGGGTGGTATTCTGGCAAGTTTAATGCGGTAAAGTTATGCCAGTCGTCTTCAATTTCTGGACCTTCACTTACATTAAAACCTATACGCGAAAATATATCTGTAATTTGGTTTTTTACTAACGATATTGGGTGGCGTGCGCCTAAAGCAATAGGTTCTCCTGGACGAGATAAGTCGCCAAAAAGCCCTTTTTCTTCCTCATTAGCTTCCAATTCGTTCTTTAAAGCTGCGACTTTTTCTTCGGCTGTTTTTTTAAGCTTGTTAATAGTTTGGCCAAACTCCTTTTTCTGTTCGTTTGCTACATTCTTAAACTCAGCAAAATAATCGTTTAGCAACCCTTTTTTACCTAAGTATTTTATACGGAACGCTTCAACCTCTTCTTTAGATTGTGCTTTAAATGCTTCTGCTTCTGCGATAAGTTCTTTTATCCTGTCTATCATGATGGTCATTATAAAATGATGGCAAATTTAGTGATTTTATGTATAATACCGTTTGCTATTTTAAATATCTCGTATAAAAAAACACCTTCTGATTAGTGAAGGTGTTAAATTGATTTAATAGCTATAAGTTATTACTGTTTTATGTATACTTCTTTATAAGTTATCGTTTCTCCTTGTATGGTTTCGGTATCAATTATAAAGAAGGTATTGTTTTCAAAAGTAACAGGTTCTGTGCTAGATTCATTTCCAACAGTTATTGTGTACATACTATTTTGTTCGTTAGTCCAAGTGCCCGATGTAGATTCTTCTAATTGGCAAGTTCCAGAAATAACCTCATAATAAGTATACATGTAATTTCCATCGGCATTAAATATTAGAGTTTCTTGTTTTTCGCAATCTGTTAATGTTTGCTCTACATTATTTTCAAAAGATTTGTGATAGGTCCAAGTACCAACGATTGGGTTTACTGCAGGAGGTGGTAGAGAGTCATCATCATTATTACAAGATGTAAAAGTGAGTACAAAAACACTTAAAAGTAAAATTAATTTTTTCATTGTTTGTTCGTTTTTTGATTCTTTTAACGCATCAAACAATGTGCCAAAATTATGTTAATTAATGAATTCTATTTCTAAAAAATAGTTTACAATGGCTTCTTTCATTAAAACACTTTGCTCTCCAGCTTTTAAATGTGGTAATTGCTCTTTTACTTTATAATGTGGCCAGCCTTCTTTATCAACAAAATCGAATTCGTAATAGCCGTAAGGTTCTAAGAGTTTGCAAATAGCAATATGCATTAAATCTAACTTATGGTCTTTTTTAAATTTACGCTCTAATTGCCCTAATTCTTGCACGCCTATTAAATAAATAATAGCATCTAAATCTAAAGTTTCTCCATCTGCAAATTGGTTAGATAGTTTTTGTACTACCAATTCCCAACGTTCTTTTAATTCTTGATCTCTGGACATGTTTATTTTTCCTATATGTAGAAATATTTTTTTGTTATAAAAATAATAATCGCAAAGTTAAGTTATATTTACACATTAAATATAATATTATGGCTGTTATAGATATTGTTTTAGCTGCACTTTTATTGTTTGGCTTGGTTCGTGGGTTTATGAAAGGGTTATTTGTTGAGGTTGCATCTTTGGTCGCTTTAGTAGGAGGGGTTTATGGAGCTATACACTTTAGTAATTTTGCAGCATCTTATCTAGAAAGTAAAACAGAATGGAGCGAGCAGACTATAAATATAACCGCATTTGCAATTACCTTTGTCATTATTATTGTGGTTATTGCTTTAGCTGGTAAAGCATTGACAAAGCTAGCCGATTTTGCTTCTTTAGGAATTTTAAATAAGTTACTTGGTGGCGTCTTTGGAATGCTTAAAATTGGATTGATTTTAAGTGTAGTATTAATCGTTTTTAATAAAATGAATAATACCATTACGTTTATAGACGAAGAAAATATTAACGATTCTATTCTTTATAAGCCTGTAAAGTCGTTAGCGCCTATGATTTTTCCTAGTATTATTAATAATGGGGAAGAGGAACAGGAGGAAACAGAGATTTAAAGTTCCTTAATATCCTTTTGCGGAATCCAGCCAGTTTTTCCATCAGCAATTTTAATTTTTTTCCAGTCGCTTACCGTATCTAAAATTTGTACTTTGGTACCTTCGTGTAATACAAAGGCTTCATCACTTCTATTATTTGGTTCACTTTTAACTTGACTTTCTTGCGCAAATACAATAGCTGCCTTGTCTTTTTGTGCTAGGTTGTAGTTGTGAAAGGTGAATGCTAAAGCAATACAGGCTAAAAATATAGAAGCTAAACTACTTATAAAGTATAATCGTTTTGCAGTAGTAGTGTATGTAAAGTAATATAACAGAAATAAAATAACGAAGCCAAAGACTAAAACAACAGAGAGTTTAGCCCAACCATCGAAAGTGAAACTATTAGTTATTTTATTCATGAATTTTTTAATACCAATTTCTGGTAAGGTTTCAATGGCGTCAATTTTCATGTTATTGGCAAAGGCCATATTATTTTTTATATCGGCATCGTTTGGTGCTAATTTTGCAGCTTTCTCGTAGTAATATATACTAGGTGCAATATGATTTAGTTTATAGTGTGCATTAGCAATATTAAAATAGAGTTCAGCAGAGTGCGAGTCGCCTTCTAAAATGGCGTTATATTTATCTAAAGCTTCAGCATATTTACCGTCGTTGTATAGCTTATTTGCTTGCTCGAAAACAGTATTGTCTTGTGCAGAAATATTTCCGCTTAAAAGAAAAAGTAATATGTATAATAATGATTTCATTGCTTTTATAATCTTTATGCTTAATAAAACTTATCTTATCTGTTTGTCTATTTTATTAATAGTTTGTGCTGCCTTATCGTAATCTTGCTGCATGGTTACAGAAGTAAAAGGCGTATATCGTGCCAGCTCGCAGCTTTCTAGAAGGCTGTCAAATTCTGAAATAACTGAAATTTCTACTTTTCGTTCAGATAATAATGTTTTAATTCTATCCTTACTAAAATCGCTAGTTTCTATATTAAGTTTAGCTTTTAAATAGTTGTGTAATGCTTTTTCTAGAGCAATATAAAAGCTTTCTTTGTTTCCTAGTGCTTTTTTTGCTTCTCCTAAATAGCGTTTTGCTAAACGGTCTGCTTTTCTTAATCTATTGCCAACAACATCGGCATCGCGTTCTGCTTTCTTTTTTCTAAATACTATAGCTAAAGGTATGGCTAAAAAAGGAAGAAGTAGTGCTGTCCAAAATGAGGTAGACTTAAAGAAAATTGTACTTTGTTTTGGTTCTAAATTTGCATTGGTTTTTATAAACGCAAATTGGTCGTTACTAAGTACTACAGCTTGTTTCCCTGAAGCGTTATTTGTGCTAGTTGTGTTTTCTGAGCTACCAAAAGTTGGGCCTTCTAACACATTTATAACTGTTTCTTTGGTAGAAAGACGTTTGTATGTTTCTGTTTTTATATCGAAATACGAAAATGAGATGCTAGGTATTGGGTACTTCCCTTTGTATTGTGGAACAATTGTATAACTGTCTGCTATACGGCCTTGCATGCCACTTGTGTTTGTTTTTATAGCTTCTTGATGTTCTGGTTCGTATACTTCTAATGAGCTTGGTAAGTTTAGTTTTGGAAGCTCAAACAATTTTAAGTTTCCTTTTCCAGAGACTTCTACTTTGGCTTGTAAGGATTCTGTTGCATTAAGTTCTGTTTTAGAGGTGGATAAATTAAATTGAAACTCTCCAACAGCTCCTGTAAAATCTAATGGTTTTCCTGCTTCTGGTAATGGTTTTACATTAATGGTTCTATTACCTGCAGATACGGTTTTGTGTACTTGTGTCATTAAACGTCCTCCAAAGATGTCTCTTCTATTGGTAGGGACGTCTACTGTGATATCAAGGCTAAGTGGCTCTATACTTAATTTTCCTGTTTTTTGAGGGTATAATACAGATTTACGTAGTACAACATAACGGTAATCTTCTCCTTTGTAGGTACCATTAAGTATTTTAAGTCCTTTTATATCTATATTCTGGCTCCAAAAATCATCAAATTTAGGGTTGTCTATTTCTCGCCAATTGCTTACTCCTGTATTTGGTGAAACATACAGTCTGTATTCTACAGTTATTGCTTCGTTTAAATAAGGGTTATAATTGGAAACGTCTGCAACTAGATGAATGTTCTCTGAAGCAATATAATCGGCGTTGTTGCCATCTTTTGGTTTGTCTACAGCTTTAGTTACAGTAATTTTTATAGGGGATGTTTTATAAGTTTGCCCATCTACTACAATGGTTGCCTGTTTAATGGTGAAGTTTCCTCGTTTTTGTGGTGCAAGGAAAAAACTATATGTTTTTTTATAGGATCGTTTTCCGTTAATCCAAGAGGTGCTTACCGATTGGTTTGGTCCAGCTACAATTTTAAAGTTGTCGAAGTTAGGTGCGTTAAAGTTATCTCCGTCTTTATTCATTTCGAAGTCAACGCGTAAACGCTCATTTATTCCTAATTTCTTCTTACTTACTTTTGCTTCAAATTTTATTTGAGCCGAAAGTATACTTGTACTAAGTATTAATAGAAGTAACGTTATGTGCTTTATTTGTTTCATAATGGTTAATGAACAACGATTAACAAAATTTAAATTGTTGTTTTCTATTTGTTTTACCAATCTTTTTCTGTTTGTACTTTAACTCCTTTTGCTTTTTTAGCATTCATTTTTTCTTGAACCTTTTGTTCTTGGTTATTCATTGCTTCTAGCAAATTTTTAATTTGCTGTTGCGATAATTGCCCAGGTTGTTGCTGTGGTTTTTGTTGTTCTTTCTTATCGTCTCCTTCTTTTCCTTTATCGTCTTTTTCATCTTTAGGCTTTCCTTTGTCGTCTTTTTGGTCGTCTCCTTCTTTTTTGTCTTTATCGCCTTTATCTTTTTGATCTTCTTTATTTTCGTCCTTCTTGTCTTTTTCTTTCTTATCCTTTTCGTCCTTATTCTCGTCTTCTTTTTTATCTTTTTTATCGTCTCCTTTGTCGTCTTGTTCTTGCTCTTGTTCTTGTTTTTTTGCGCATTCTTTGGCAAGACCTAAATTGTATCTAGATTCATCGTCGGTAGGATCGTTTCTTAAGGCATTTTTGTAGGCTTCTACAGCTTGTTTACATTCGTTATTTTGCATTAAAATGTTACCTATATTATGATATGCTCTATGTTTTTCGGCCTTGTCTGTTGCATTTTTTGCTGCTTGTTTATTACGGTATAAGGCTTCTTCGTAATTGCCTTCTTTGTAATATGAGTGTGCTAAATTGTATGTGCCTGCGACACTTGTTGGCTTTTGAGATAAGGCTTTACGATATTCCATTTCTGCAGAAATAAAATCATCATTACTAGCCAAATCATTTGCTTTGTATACTAAATCGTTAGCTTTTTTTGTAGCTAATTCTAAGGCTTTATCTTCTTCTTGAGCATAAGAAAATACTGTTGTTAGTAGTAGTATGTAAATTATTATCTGTTTCATTTTATTTTAACTTCGTGCTTTTCTGACTTTTAAAGGTATAAAATCATCTTTCTTTTTCTTGTTAATGATTTTATAAAATTAGCTGTGTTGCTAATTGGTTAAAAGTTTTCGTTAAATAAATTCAATTTTTTAAGCCATTCTGTTTTTCGTTCTAAAAGGAAAATGTCTAAAAATAACAGGAAGATGGCGATGCCTAAAAACCATTGAAATTGGTCTTCGAAATCGGCAAATTGTTTTGCTTCAAATTCTGTTTTATCCATTTTATTTAGAATTTCTTTTATCTCGTCTACAACATTAGCTGTTACACGTCCATTTATATAGGCGCCATCAGCTTCTTCTGCTATATTTTTTAAAGTGTCTTCATTTAAGCGTGTTATTACTGTTTCTCCTTGCCTGTCTTTTTTATAATTAAGTACAACTCCATTTCGTTTTATTGGTATTGGGCCTCCTTTAGTGTCACCTACGCCTATAGTAAAAATTCTAATACCTTCTTTGCTAGCTTCTTCTGCTACGCTTGTAGACGATGCGCCATGGTCTTCTCCATCGGATATTATAATTAATACACGATTGGTTTGTTGGTCGTCGTCGTAATAGGTTTTTGCTAGTGTAATGGCTTCATCTATTGCTGTTCCTTGAGAGGACAGCATATCGGTATTCATGTTTTGTAAAAACATTTTTGCCGAGGCATAGTCTGTTGTTATAGGCAGTTGCGGAAATGCTTTTCCTGCATAGGCTATTATTCCTACACGATCGCTTGCTAAATTATTAATAATTTGTGTTACTAACTGCTTAGATTTATCTAAACGATTTGGTGCAACGTCTTCGGCTAACATACTTTTAGAGACATCTACAGCAAATACAATATCTACACCTTCTCGTTTAACAGTTTCTAGTTTAGATCCGTTTTTTGGGTTTACTAAAGCTATAGATAGACAGGCAAATGCTAAGCATAAGACTATGAGTTTTAATATAGATTTAAAAACAGATTTGTTAGGGCTTAACCTATTTATTATTGTTTTGTTAGCAAATTTGTTTTGCGCACTACGTTTCCAGAGTTGAAGCACTAAAAATAGTACTACAATTACTGGGATAACTAGTAGTGTCCAAAACCATATTTTTTCTTCTAATAAATCGAACATAATTTATTTCGTTTTAGTGTTAAGCTATAATACGTTCACTAAATGTTTTAATTTTTGTTTTCATTGTTTCAGAAATAGTTTCATTTTCAAGCCATGTATGTATATGCCCTTTATAAAACATTCCTAAATATTTTGCGCTTTCTACAAAAGGCATAGTGAATCCATCAAATATTTCGTTTTCATCACTGCAACTTAGGCTAGCCATTTGCATTCCTCTAAGTTGTCTTCCATAATCTTTTTCAATTTTTAAAAAGTCTGAAATTCTATCTAAAAAAACTTTAAGCAATCCACTCATGGTATACCAATATATTGGTGTTGCTAGTATAATGGTGTCGTAATTTGTAACAATATTTTTAAACAGCGCATTAAAATCGTCATCTTGGTTTTTAAATTCATAGTCGAAATGACCTATTTGTTTTGTGCTTAAATCTACCACATCAAAACCTGTTTGCTCTTGCAAGTAAGATACCATAGCGAAGGTGTTGCCTTTGCTTCTAGAACTAGCTTGTATGATGATTCCTTTTGTCATTTACACGAAACTTCTAAATATTGTGTAGCGTAATAATAACTCTAACAATAAAAGAAGGCCAGCTACCCAAACAAAAAAGCGGAATTTTTCTTCGTAATTATAGAATTTAAACTCTTCTATTTCTGTTTTTTCTAACTTGTTAATCTCGTCGTATATAGCTGATAACTTTTTATTGTTTGTTGCTCTAAAATATTTACCTCCGGTTACTTGTGCTATTTCTTTTAGTAATGCTTCATCGATTTCTACAGGAACTCTTCCATATCTAAATTGTCCGTTATTACTTCTTGATATTGGGGATAAAGCCATACCATTTGTTCCTAGTCCTATAGTGTAGGTTTTTATACCAAATTCTACAGCAAGTTCACTTGCAATTTTTGGGTTTATAGATCCAGAATTGTTTACTCCATCTGTTAATAGAATAATAACCTTACTTTTGGCTTTACTATCTTTTAATCTGTTTACAGAAGTTGCTAACCCCATCCCTATAGCTGTACCGCCTTCTATAATAGAGTTGTATTTTATTTCGTTTAGTGATCTTAAAACAATAGATTTATCACTTGTTATAGGTGTTTTAGTGTAGCTTTCTCCTGCATATTCCACTAGACCTATTCTATCGTTTGGTCTTCCTTTTATAAAGTCGGTAGCAACATTTTTTAAAGCTTCTAGACGGTTTGGTTTTAAATCTTTAGTAAGCATACTAGCAGAAACATCTATAGCCATAACAATATCTATACCTCTTGTTGTTTTTGTTTTTGTTGATACATCTACTGTACGTGGTCTAGCTAATGCTGTTATTAAAAGT
Source organism: Pontimicrobium sp. MEBiC06410 (assembly GCF_053601615.1). Taxonomy (NCBI): domain Bacteria; kingdom Pseudomonadati; phylum Bacteroidota; class Flavobacteriia; order Flavobacteriales; family Flavobacteriaceae; genus Pontimicrobium; species Pontimicrobium sp. MEBiC06410. Next base: position 115,554 of record NZ_JBSHNT010000162.1, on the reverse strand, counting down.
GCTAATGCTATTAAGCGGATAGCAAATAACACATGCTTTAATTTAGGGAGCCACGATTTGGTAACTTTAAATCCTTTTAAACTAGATATTTTTAGTTCTGCTGTTTGTTTTTTGTGCTTAAGTATATACCACAATATTGCTACTGGTAGCAGTGTAAGCAACCAGAAAAAGGGTTTGTTTAAAAATTCTATGCCTTCAAACATTATTCTTCTTCTTTAGGTTTTAATTCTATTGAGTTAATCATGCGTTCTACAATTTGATCTGCGTATGTGTCGTCATGCCTCCAAGTCATTATTATTTGCTGTAATACATTTTCTGAAGAAAAAGTAAATAAAGTAAATTTTCCTTTTTCTGTATTACCTTCTATTAATGTTGGGAAATCACCGCTTCCTGTTGTTTTAACACCTTCGGCTCCGTTAGGTGTGGTAAATTTATCTTTATTTAAAATAATGTTTTGGACTCCTTGTTGCTCAAAAACCTGTATGTTTCCATCAATGGCCTTATTTAAGTCTGTAGTGTTATTTTTATTATCTGTTTCTTGATTGCTTTGTTGTGGTGGTTTATTAAAAGTTGTTGTCGAAACCATAACATTAAAGCCATCTATTAAACTACCATAACCAAATGTGGAGACATTAATTTTACCTTTTAATGCATCTGGGATAGGTGTCTCTATTCGTTTTAAAACTTTAGGCGTACTTATGGTTATTGATGGTATTCCATAGTCGCTAGTAACCCAATCGCCTTCTAATAACTCTTTGCTTTCATGACCTATAATGGTGTCCTTAACATAACCAAACCCATATTTAATACCAAACCCTGTAAATGTTGCTAGCATTAAAAAAATGACAATAGCACTCGCTAGTATTATTTTTTTACGTTTACTTTTACGTTCTTGTTCTTCTTTATATTGTTGGTCTAATAGTTTTTCTTCTTCCGTGGGTTCTGGTAAAGCTTCTTTTACGTGGTCTATTTCCAGATCAATTGTTTTTCTATCAATTTCTGCTAGGGCAATGTCTGGTTCAGATTTCGCAAATTTTACTAAATCTGCACGTTTTAATATGGTTTCAATGTTTCTAATATCTTCTTTGCTTAGTTCTATTTGGTTGCCATCTTTTAAAAGATTTAATCTAGAAACTAATTCGTCTGTTGTGCTTTCTAGGGCTTTATCGTAGACTTTTTCGTCTAAATATTTTCTGATAATAAAGGTTAACTCAGAATAATATTCTTTCATGGCTTCATTTTCAAGATACCCTGAGTTATCTAGCTTTTGTAGGGCTAACTTAGCTCTATCATAAGGAGGAAGTAATGCTATTTCTTCTTCTTCTGTTAATGGTTTTTTACGAAATATAAACCAGTATATTAAAAAGGCTATTGTGCCTAAAATTGCTAAAACTAGTAAAAGGTATTTCCACCAGTTACTTGGGCTTTTTTCAACCTTTATAATTGGTTTTATGTCGTATAAGCCTTGCTTAGTAGTATCAATAGCAATGTTTTTTATTTCAACACGTAAAGAATCTGTTAGAAAAGGTTTATCTCCAATAACAATTTTTTGTCTTGGAATTGTGTAGCTACCAGAGTCGAATTGCGTTAATCCATATTTTTTAATTAGGTTGTATTTTGAATTTACTTTAGTGGTGTCTATTTTAAAAGATTCTATCATTTCCATAGGAAGAAATGTTTGTCCTTCTGGAAATACAACAAATGATGTTGTGTCTACTTCAACTTCTATTTTATAAGTTATTTGTTCACCAATTTTTACAGAGGTTGAGTCTATAGAGGTTTTAACTTGTGCATTTAGCGATATAGAGAATATAGAAAATAATATAGAGAAAAAGATAAGACCCCAAGCATTTGTTTTGCTAGGCTTAAGGTGTAATCTGTTTTTTATTTTATTTAATTCGTAATACGTCATTATTAAATTGTCATTAATTTAATTTCTTCTTTTAAAATAGCCTAATAGCTTTTTTACATAGCTTTCATCTACACGGCAATCTATAGTTCCTGCTCCAGATTTTGCAAAGCTGTCTTTATAATAGTCTACTTTTTCTTTATAGAATTTACTGTAATTAATACGTATTTTTTTTGATGCTGTGTTTACCAACATTAATTCTCCAGATTCTTCATCTTGCATTTGCACCATTCCTAAATTAGGGATAGCTTCTTCTCTTTTGTCGTATATTCTTATACCTGTAACGTCGTGTTTTCCAGCAGCTATTTTTAGTGTTTGTTTATAATCGTCTGCGATAAAATCTGAAAGTACAAATACTATAGCTTTCTTTTTCATAACGTTTCTTAAAAACTTAAAAGCTTCTGCAATATTGGTTTGCTTACTTTTAGGTTTAAATTCTATAAGCTCACGAATAATTCTAAGCACATGAGAACGTCCTTTTTTTGGAGGGATATAAAGTTCTATGTCGTCTGTAAACAGAATTAACCCTATTTTATCGTTATTTTGTGTTGCAGAAAAAGCTAATGTCGCTGCAATTTCTGTAATTACCTCATTTTTAAACTGTTGGTCTGTTCCGAATAATTCTGATCCCGAAATGTCTACCATAAGCATCATGGTCAATTCGCGCTCTTCTTCAAAAACTTTAATATAAGGCTCGTTGTAACGAGCGGTTACATTCCAGTCTATATTACGTACATCGTCTCCAAACTGGTATTGCCTAACTTCACTAAAAGTCATACCTCGACCTTTAAAGGTAGAATGGTATTCTCCTCCAAAAATATGATCAGACAAACGACGTGTCTTAATCTCAATTTTACGTACTTTTTTTAGTAATTCTTTAGTATCCATTTCTTATAGTCATCGATTTGCAGTAACAGTATTTAAAAGTTTGAGAGTAAACAACTGCTTACTACAAACTGTTTACTGCCGACTATGGCACTTCTATTTCGTTTACAATTTTATTTATAATATCTACAGAGGTAATGTTTTCTGCTTCTGCTTCGTAGGTAATACCAATTCTATGTCTTAAAACATCGTATACAACTGCGCGTACATCTTCAGGAATTACATACCCTCTATGCTTAATAAAGGCATAACATTTAGCTGCTGTTGCAAGATTTATGCTACCACGAGGAGAGGCTCCAAAAGAAATGAGTGGTTTTAAATCTGCTAGTTTATATTTTTCTGGGTAACGTGTTGCAAAAATAATATCTAAAATATATTTTTCAATTTTCTCATCCATGTACACGTCACGAACAGCTTCTTGTGCTTTTAATATTTGCGAAATAGAAACAACAGGGTTTACTTTCTCAAAACTACCTTTTAAGTTAGCTCTCATGATTAATTGTTCCTCATTCTGCTTAGGGTAGTCTATAACTGTTTTTAGCATAAAACGGTCTACCTGTGCTTCTGGTAAAGGATAGGTTCCTTCTTGTTCTACAGGGTTCATCGTTGCCATTACTAAAAATGGTTTGTCCAGCTTAAAGGTTTCTTCTCCAATGGTTACTTGTTTTTCTTGCATGGCTTCCAGTAATGCAGATTGTACTTTTGCCGGAGCTCTATTAATCTCATCTGCTAAAACAAAGTTTGCAAAAATAGGTCCTTTTTTAATGGAGAAATCATTATCCTTCATGTTGTATATCATGGTACCAACAACATCGGCAGGTAATAAATCTGGTGTAAACTGAATACGACTAAAACTACCATCTATTGCTTTAGATAGTGTGTTAATGGCTAATGTTTTTGCTAAACCAGGAACACCTTCAAGTAGAATATGCCCTTGTCCTAATAAACCAATTAGTAAACGCTCTATCATGTGTTTTTGGCCCACGATAACTTTATTCATCTCTAGCGTTAGCATGTCGACAAATGCGCTTTCTTTTTCAATTTTTTCATTAATAGATTTAATATCAATTGTACCTGTATCTTCCATCATTTTTGATTTTTAAAACTCACGAATTTAACATTCATATTCGGGAAGTGCAAATTGTTAAAATTTTTAATGATACGTTGTTAATAATTGGTTAAAAATTCCGCTTGTTAACACTCGTTAACCTTATTTAGTTCCCTATTTTTAAAGTTCAAAAAATAAAACATGATTAATAATGAGTATTCTAAAGTTATTGCAGGTGTAATGACTTGGGGGAAATGGGGCGCTAAACTTTCTAAAAAAGAGATAATAGATAGGTTGCATTGTTGTAAAGATAATGCTATTAATACGTTTGATCATGCAGATATTTATGGTGATTATACTACAGAATTAGATTTTGGTAATGCTTTAGCAGAAAGTGGAATTGCTAGAGACTGTATTAAATTAATTTCTAAATGTGGTATTCAATATATTGGAGAGTCTAGAAGTTACAATCGTGTAAAACATTATAATTACAGTAAAGATTATATTGTATGGTCTGTTGAGGAATCTCTTAGAAATTTAAAAACTGACTATTTAGATTTATTGTTATTGCATAGACCAAGCCCATTAATGCATCCAGAAGTTATAGCAGAAGCTATTGCTGTATTAAAAAAACAAGGTAAAATTAAGGCTTTTGGAGTTTCTAATTTTACGGTATCTCAAATAGATTTAATCTCTAAATTTGTTGAGGTCTCTGTTAATCAAATAGAATTTTCTTTAACACAACATAAGGCTATGCACAATGGTGTTTTAGACGATATGATAATTAAAGGTTGTAAGCCTATGGCGTGGTCACCTTTAGGTACTGTTTTTAAAGAAGATGTAGAGCAAACTAGACGTATTCATAAACAGTTAGGTGAACTTATGGATAAGTATAACGCCACCGAAGATCAATTACTACTAGCATGGGTTTTAAAGCATCCAGCAGGAATACATCCAGTAATTGGAACGACGAATCTAACCAGAATAGGTAATGCAAGTAAAGCATTAGCAATAGATTTAGAATTAGAAGATTGGTTTTTAATGTTGGTGGCCTCACAAGGGCATAAAGTTCCTTAATTTTGATTTCTGTGAAAGCAGTAATCATAATGTAAAAATAGAAGTTGAATTAAAAAAAAATCCTCTTTCGTGGAAAATAAATATGAAAAATAAAGTAGCATTAATAACAGGAGCAACAAGTGGAATAGGTAGAGCAACGGCTCACGAATTTGCAAAACATGGCATTAAGTTAATACTCTGTGGTAGGAGACAAGAGCGTTTAGATACAATTAAAGAAGCTTTATCTAAACAAACAGAGATACATACTTTAAATTTTGATGTTCGTGATAAAACAGCAGTTTTTAATGCTATTGAAAGCTTGCCAGAAGCGTTTAGGCAAATAGACATACTTATAAATAATGCTGGAAATGCCCATGGGTTAGATCCTATAGAAACAGGAAGCCTAGAAGATTGGGATGCTATGTTAGATATTAACGTTAAAGGTTTGCTATATGTAAGTAAAGCAATTATACCACAAATGACAGCGAGGTGCTCTGGACACATTATAAACATAGGATCGTCTGCTGGGAAAGAAGTCTATCCAAAAGGAAATGTGTATTGTGCCAGTAAACATGCTGTTGTAGCGGTAACTGAAGGTATGCGAATAGACTTAAATAATTACGGAATAAAAGTAGGGTCTGTAAACCCAGGTTTAGTAGAAACAGAGTTTTCTCAAGTACGTTACAAAGGAGATGCCGTTGCAGATAACGTATATAAAGGGTATAAAGCGCTACAAGCAGAAGATGTTGCCGATGTTATTTATTTTGCAGTATCAAGACCTCCCCATGTTAATATTGCAGATGTTTTAATGTTTTGTACAGCACAAGCTAGTGCTACTATTGTTAAAAAAGAAATATGATAGATTGGTTAAAAACGGAGTGGACTAATTTGGCTTTAAAATATTGTAAAGACCAACAAGTTATAGACCGTTTTTGGCATGAAATTCGTTTAGCTTACACGAGTAAAAATAGACATTACCATAATGCTACACATATCTATAATATGTTAATTCAAGCGGAGAATGTTAAGAAGAGAATTATAGATTTTGATGCGTTACATTTTGCCATTTGGTACCACGATATTGTATACAAATCTACCCAAAGTGATAATGAAGAACAAAGTGCCATTTTTGCTGTAAATTGCTTAAAATCGTTTAGTATTAATGAAGAACGATTACAGTTAATATCAGATTTAATCGTTTCAACTAAAAAACATGAGATATTGTGTTATAAAAACGAAGATAATGGATATTTTCTAGATTTAGATTTATCAATATTAGGTGCAAACTGGAATATTTATAAGGAATACAGCTTAAACATAAGAAAGGAATATAGCCTGTACCCTAGTTTTGTGTATAACAAAGGAAGGAAAAAAGTCTTAAAGCATTTTTTAGAAAAGAAATCCTTATTTTTTTCAGAACATTTCAAGAATCAATTTGAAATAAAAGCTAGAGAAAATATAAATAAAGAACTCCATTTACTATGATAAAAAAAATAGTTGTATATATAGGAGTTATAACATTGGCAAGCTTTGTTATATTATGTTCATGTAAAAAAGCAGATAAAACTGTTTTAACAGTATCTCCAGAAATATTAAGTTACATTGCAGATCCCAAAACCCAAAATCTACAATTCTACTGGAAACAAAATAACGACTCTAATTACTTTAACTTTAAAAGATTAAAAACCAAGCTTCAAAAAAATAATAAACAATTGTTATTTGCTACTAATGGTGGGATGTATAATAAAGAGGGTTCGCCTCAAGGATTATATATTGAAGATTTTAAAGAACTTTCAGAAATTGATAAAGCAACAAAGGGCTATGGTAATTTTTATTTGCAACCTAATGGTGTTTTCTACGTAACAAGAAGTAAGGATGCTAAAGTGGTAACAACATCTAATTTTATCGCTAATAAAAATATTGAATATGCAACACAATCTGGACCAATGTTATTAATTGATGGGGCATTGCATCCAAAATTTAATAAAGATTCCAAAAATTTAAATATTAGAAATGGAGTAGGGGTATTACCTAATGGGCAGTTATTGTTTGCAATGTCTAAAACAAAAATTAATTTTTACGATTTTGCTACCTACTTTAAAAACAATGGGTGTAAAAATGCGTTATATTTAGATGGTTTTGTTTCTAAAACCTATTTACCAGCAAAACATTGGGAGCAATTAGAAGGTGATTTTGGAGTTATTATAGGTGTAACAGATTGAAATAGATAACTAATTAAAATAGATTATGATTAATAAGCGTCTTTTAATTAAAAACTTACTCGCTCATAATGACGAGAACAGTTTTTATGATAAAAAACGCAAAATAGATATAGGGCAAAAAGAAGGGAAAGCTAAGTTTTTAAAACACGTTTGCGCATTGTCTAATAGTAACCCTAAAAACAATTCTTTTATAGTTATTGGGGTTGAAGATGCAGATAATAATATTATAGGTGTTGATTTTTTTGATGATAGTAAAATTCAAAACCTTATAAATGCATATTTAACCAACCCACCAATAGTGCAGTATGAAAATGTACCTTTTCCTCATTTACCAGAACATAAGGTAGTTGGTTTAGTTACTATTCGCCCTATTGATAAATTAACCTCTCTTCGGAAAAATATTTGGAAGTATTTTGGAGGAACTGTTTTTTTTAGAGACGGTAGCATAAGTATGCCAAAAGTATTTGAAAGTGATATAAAGGATGTCAATTCTAAAATTGTGCAATCCATAGAAAATCACTCGCAAAACAATATAGAGTATACATTAGATGGTGTCTTTGATTTTATGAAGAACAGGGAAGATTACAATCCTCAATACAAAGTGTTTAAGGAGTATTTTGTGGTGTGTTGGTCTGGGCAAAAAAAGGAAGTTAAGGATGAGATTTTTTACTCTAGAGTAGATATAGAGCTTATAAATGAGCAGGTGCGTTTGTTTTTTCGGCACTAGATGAGGTGTCTATTGTTATAGATAATAATAGTTTTAAAATTGTTGAATACGTAAAATTGGGGCTTCAAAATAGTTTTAAATATTACCCTCTTGAAGAGACGATTATAAATTTTGGAAATAATGCAAATTACACAATCGATAGTACTTTAGTTTTTGAGCCTCCTCAATATGATAAAAAAATGTTATATCATACCTATAATGCTAATAATGCTTTATTAGAAAAATTAAAAAGAGGGATATCTTTAAATTTAATAGAAGTTAAAGAATTACAAAATTTACCTGTAAAATATTTAATCTGTTATCTTAACTCGTTTCCAGAAGCACTCGACAAACTAAAAGCAGCCAAACCCTTTTTAAAAAAGTTTGGCGCTGATATTTACATACGTTACAAAGAAGCAGTTAGAGTGTTAAGAAAGGTGAAGTATAGCTAATATGTTCAAGCCAATTTAAAGCAGACTCTCTGTTATAGAAACTTTTATGTTTAATTCTGCTTTTTTTTCCAAAATTCATTACATAATTTGTGCTTAGTTCACTAATTTTCGTATAATTAACTATAGCTATAGCCTTAATTAATGATAAGTCTGCTAATCTTAACTGAGCTTTGTACGTATAACAATAACTATTTTTTTTATTAATTAATAAATAAAAAGAATTAGAGCTATATTGGTTTAAAAGGACACGATGTAGTTCAGTTATTTTTTTTAGGTTTAAAAGCTCTCCATCGTTAATAATTATTTCTGCAACCCTATTTCTGTCTAGAAAATTAATTTTGCAGAAAGAAAGTGAAATTGCTCTCATAGAATAAAGTTAGTTTATAGGGGTTATTTTTTATTTTCTTTAATTAAAGCTTTTAACTTTTCTATTTCTATTTGTTGTAAATCTACCAATTGTTTTAGCTCTTGAACAGATTTTACCAAAGGGACAACAAATTCACTATATCTTAATCCATAATGCGAGCTATTTTTGTCTGTAGGGATTTCAACACCACTAAAGTTAAAGCCTAAGCTTTTTGCAGTATGCTCTACATCTTGAGCAATAAAGCCTATTTGCCTTTGAGCCTGTTTCTCTTTAATAAAATTAGTATGTGTTTTGGAAGGAGTTACCCCTAAAAAAGTGTTTAGTTTTTCGTAATCTACATTATAGCTTACAGGTGTTAACTTTTCTATAAAGTTTAGACCAGGAATATTTTCTTTAATATTAAATTTAAAACGACCATCAGATAAATTAGTCCAGTTGGCAAAACCACCGATACTACTTACACTTGTACTACCTATTCTTACTTGACCCCACCCAGTTGTTGTAGCGTTAGTGCCTATGCTTACAGAGTTTCCAATCCAATTTGCATTAGGACCAGAATTTCTACCAATAGAGACATTGTCTGCTCCAGATGTAGTTAATCTTCCCGAATTAAAACCAAGAGCAACATTACCATTACCATTTGTATTGTTAGTTAAAGCATTATGGCCTATAGCAACATTTTCTATTCCAGAACTATTGGTTCTAAAAGAAAAAGCACCTACTGCAGTATTACGTATACCATTAGAGTTGTTAAATCCAGAGTTTTCACCTATAAATACACTTGCAAGAGTAGGATTTATATTACTGTTGTTTCCAGAGTTTCTTCCTATAAAAACAGATTGTCCTATATTGTAGGTTTCAATTTGTCCCTTCACAGTGATTCTTACTTTCTCTGTGTTATTGGTGCGTATACTTACATTATTATTGTTTGTAGTACCTAAAAAAATATTAGAGGTAATATTATCATTACCAGTAATTAACCAATTACTTACAGTATTAGAGTTGTCTAATAAAGAAGACCATTTTGTGCCGTCCCAAAAATAAAATCCTGGAGAAACTCTATTGGTGCCTGTAGTTGTTGCTACATTGTAAACTAATAAAGAAGTTATTGGATTTAATATTGTTAAAGTATCGTATGTACTAGTTAAATTCACTCTTGGAATCAACACGCCCTTATCTGTTGATGAAATATCTAATATAGAACAGGGATTGGGAGACGTTGTGTTAATACCTACCTGTGCAGGCAATTTTATGAAGAGAAATAGTACAGTAAGTTGAACCAGTATAATTAATTTGTTTTTCATGATGAATAGAATATTAATTAGTTTTTTGTTAAAATTTATAGAAATAGCGGTAGGGTAAAATATCCCTATAATGTTTAGTAGTTAACTATACATTATATAGAACAATAGAATCTTTGTATTTTATTGATTCTACATGCTTTTTATTTGCATACAAAATCTAAAAATGTAGTAGAATAATAGTTTGTTAGAATCCAGAGTCGATTCCTGAAAATGTAGTTGTGAATACATAGCATGATTATAGGTATTAGTGGTTTGGGGGTGGGCTAATCTAATACAAAGCTTTTATTTAAAATGAAATTTACAGGTAACAAAATGTAACAATCTATTTTTTTCAATCTATTTTTGGAAATCAAATTTAGAGATTATGCAGAAAAATTTATTTTTGCACGCATGCTCCCTACTTATATGTTTCCTAATTATTTATTTATCTATTTTTTTGTTTTTTCAACCTTTTCCTACAGTCAGGATAAACTTTTTCCTGAGCACTGCTTAGCTAATTATAATGTAAACGATTCTAAACTCTTAAAAGGAATAAAAGATGATTTTTACAACGCTAAATTTTTAGAAACTCCAGAAGAAAGTTATAATCTTGCTATAAATACTCTAGAAAAAGCTAAAATTAATAATGACATAGAACTACAAATATATTGTTATAGGTTGCTTGCTATAATTGGACATAATGAGAATAAGCTAATAGAAGCATTAAATTATATTACTGAAGCCTATCGTGTCGTTGAAGAGTATGGCATGAAAAACGAAATATATGCTATTTCTATTATGTCCGATTACGCCGTTTATTTAAAGATGGCATCTAGATATGATGAAGCACTAAAACTATACTATGAGATTTCTAAGTTAATGGATACAAGCTGCCCTAATCCTAACATAGAAAGGTTTACCAATTATAATAATATAGCCGCAATATATATTGTAAAGGAAGATTATGATAATGCTCTTTTAGCATATAAAAAGGCTCATAGAGAAGCGAAACAACTAAATAATAAGTTGTGGTTGTCCTCGTCTCTAAATGATTTAGGGTTCTTTTATTATAATAATGGTAAAGGAGATTTAAAAAAGGCCTTGCATTATTTTAATAAGGCGAAAAAAGAATTGAATCTGGAATTAAAACCACATAAGATTTTTGAAGCAAACATTGAAGAAAATATAGGCCATATAAAAATCGAAAATAAAGAATACAAAAAAGCGTATTCATGTTATAATAAAGCTTCAAATATTTATAGGCTAAATAATCACTTAACTAGTGCTGGTAAATTAGATGTAAAAAAGTATAATTGTCTCTTGCTGTTAGAAGACTATAAAAACCTTGAGAAATTAGATGATTCATTAAGTGTTTTTTTTGGAAGTAAAATTAACCAAGAAACAGATGTAAATAGTTACGAGTTGTATTTAAAACTTAAATTACATTATTTAAAACAGGTTAACAAACTAGAAGATTATGTTTACGTGTCTACTAAATACCAAGAGAGTTTAAAATATAAAGAAAAATACCAGGATACATTAAATAAAAATGTTTTTAATAGTTATGTTAACTTAATTCAAAATAGTCATAAGAAAAAAATAAAACTAGAAAGAAGAATCGCTTCCTTAAAACAAAAAGAATTAAAACAAAAACAGCACTACTTGTATGCTGTGTTATTTTTATTTTTAATAATAATTCTAGTATTATTTTTATTATTCAAGGTTAGAAACTCTAGAATAAAACAAGAAAATGTAATAACTAAATTGGTTTTAGAAAATACAACTTTAGAAAAGAAAATTTTAAACCAAAAATTAGAAGCTAAAAATAAAGATATTGTAAGCATTATTACAGATAAAAAAATTAGAACAAATTTTTTAAAACTTCTTTTAGAGAGAATGGAGCTTTTTGTTAATAAAAATAATGAAGATAAAAGCAGTGGTTTACTATCTATAATTAATGATGTTAAGGCGCAAATTACATTAGAAAATAGACTCTCTGTATTAGAAAGTGATATTAACAATGTTAATACTAATTTTGAGGCTATAATTATGGAAAGGTACCCATCGCTATCTAAAACAGAAAGAGAAGTCTGTGCCTTTATAAAGTTAAATCTATCTATAAAAGAAACAGCAATAATAAGAGGTGTAAGTCAAGACTCCATTAAAATGGCTCGCTCCAGAATTAGAAAAAAACTAAAACTAGATTCAAAAGAAGAATTAGATAAATATATTCAATCTATTTAAACTAAAAAAGCCTTTTAATTAAAAGGCTTTTTTAGATAGGTTTTATTATTTACCACCATCAAGTCTATCTTGCCAGTCTTTAAGCTCTTGCCATTTACCTTGAGACGCTAAAAGCGATTGTTTAGGCCAAGTTCCTGGTTTATGTATTTTAAAGCGTTCTCCACCACTGTTTAAAATAGATTGGCATTTTTCTACACTACAATTAGCAAGTTCTACCCATGTTTTTACATCATGATTATGAAATAATTCTTGTATTTTAGGGCCAATGCCTTCAACTACAGTTAAGTCATTTTCTTTAATACGTTTTCCAAAAATAGACTTTGCAGCATCTGCATTAAAAACAACTGTGCTTATATTTTCACTTGTAGGTGTTGCAGTTATATTAGAAGCCATCATGTTAGATCCTAAGCCACCATTACCAGCACCAGAAGCAACACCATTATCTACATTAGTGTTTTTTTTATTGCTGGCTCTGCATTTTTCAAGATCTGCCTCTAATATGGCTATTCTGTTCTTAAATACATTAATATCTACATTACTGTTGTTTTTTAATAGTCGCCCTAATAAGTAGCCTAAAACAGCACTTATAAGTCCTACTAATATTGGGATTAATATACACCACATAATTTTTTTGTTTTATTAGTTAATGGTTACTACTACTCTTCTGTTTTTTGCTTGACCTTCTTTGGTAGTATTATCTGCAATAGGTTGGTCTGGCCCTTTAGAAGAGGTTTTTATTTTAGATTCAGAGATTCCATTCTTTTTAAAGTATTCCTTGATTCCATTAGCTCTATTCTGTCCTAATATAATATTATCTGCTCTTTTACCCTTACTGTCTGTATGCCCAATAATTTGTATTGTAGCATTATCAGTTTTATCTACATATCTAGATATTTTTGCAACTTTTTCACGCTGTTCTGGAGATAGATTTATACTAGTGTTTCCTATTTCAAAATGCATGATTAAAGGGTTCGCTATAATCGTTTCTTTTAAAGCAGCTAAATCATCATTTGCAGATTTATCGCTGGTATCTATTGTTTTTAATAAATATGCTACAGGGCCAAAATAAATACCTTTTGTATTTGGTACTAAGCTATCGTTTATTTTTCCAAAGATATTTATAGACTTAGATGAAGCTCCGTTTTTAATAAGATGATTTTTTACAATATTGGCTCTAGCTAGTCCTAAATTAGGGAAAGCACTATTGTTTTTTTCTGTACTAGTGTAAAGCCCAGTAACATCAATAGCCTTATTAGTATTGTTGTTTAAATAATTAGTTAGTTTTCTAACTTCAGAGTTTAGGTCTTCTGGCACAGGGTTAAGAATAGAAAAGCTTGAAGCTTTAAAATTAAAATTACCAATAGATTTAAAAGACATACCGCTTTTGGAATCTATAATAGAAAATTTGTGCTTTGTAGGATCTTTAATTTTGGGGGCTTCAGGGACTATTGTCTCAATTTCTGTTGTTTTGTTGCTGTCTTCATAACAAGATTTACAGCATAAATAATAATACAGAATTGTACCTAGAATAATAGTCAGTAAAATCCCTAGAAAATAACTGGTTTTTTTACTCATTATATTATATTATTTTGGTTAGTGATATTAATTTATTAAATAAAATATAATTTTTTAACACTTTTAGTATTAAAAACTTTAAATAGTGGTTTATATCCGACGAATGACATATAATAATTGAAAAAAAGGGTAATCTTCATTAAATAGAGTAAAAAATGTATTAAATAATTTTTGAAATTATAACTAAATATTTAAGAATAAGTTCATTACGGGAAAACCCGTAATTTTTAGAGAATGATTTTTTTTCGATATGTATTTTATCGAAAAAAATAAAAACCCGACTATTTGTTCGGTCGAGTTTTGATACATTTATTACGGATTTTTCAATAAAATTCACAAAAAATTAATTAATCAACCAAAAACCTCATTAAATTATGAAGAAAAAAGTACTACGCGTTCTTGCTCTTCCATTACTTGCTGGTCTAGTTAGCACATCAAGTTATGGTCAAGAACAAAAAAATCTTTCAGAAAAAATTAATAATGCTAATGGAGAACCTGGTTTAATTGTCTTTCAAAAAGAGTCATCTTATAGGTTACAAGATGCTAATACACTTTTTAAAAATCAATTACAATCAGGCGAGAATGACACTTTTGTTCAGATTAAATCTGAAACAGATAATCTAGGGTATGTACACCATAAATATCAACAAAAATATAACGGGGTTGCTGTAGAATTTGCCACTTATACATTACATGCAAAAAATGGTAGAGTAAATACTATGAGCGGAGAGTTTTACAATGTTAAAGATGTAAATACTACACCTGTATTAACTAAAGAACAAGGTTTACAAGCAGCATTAAACCATATAGGAGCTCAAAGCTATATGTGGGATAATGTAGAAGCAGCAAATAAATTGGGTTATACCAAACCAGAAGGAGAATTAGTATTATTGCCTAATTTAGATTATCAAGGTAAAAACACTGCTAATAATGCCTATTTAGCATATAAATACGATATTTATGCAACACAACCTCTAAGCAGAGGTGTTTTATATATTGATGCCGTTACAGGAGCACCTTTATTTTACAATAGTGTAATAAAGCACGTTGGTGAGCATGCTAATTCAGCATCTAACTTAGGTGCAGTAAGTGATGAGCATGGGCATACGGTAGAAAAAACAATGGAGTATAGAGCAACAGGTAATGCTGCAACACGATACAGTGGTACAAGAACAATTACTACTAGACAAATTGGATCTCCTTATACTCTACGAGATAACACTAGAGGTGGAGGCGTTAATACTTATAATAGTGGAGGACAAAATAGTTACCCAACAACGAATTTTACAGATGCTAATAACGATTGGACAGCTGCAGAATTTAACAACTCTAATAAAGATAATGCTGCGTTAGATGCGCATTGGGGAGCAGAAGTAACTTACGATTATTGGCAAGCAACGCACTCAAGAAATAGTTTTGATGGCTCTGGTGCTGCAATAAACAGTTGGGTACATTACGATAACCAACCAGGAGGAGCAGGATATGATAATGCTTTTTGGAATGGAAGTGTAATGACTTATGGTGATGGGTCCTCTAATGGAAATGAAGGAAATGGTTTCTTTGATGCCTTAACATCTTTAGATGTAGCAGCGCACGAAATTGGTCATGCAGTGACAACAAATACAGCCAATTTAGCATACAGAAGAGAGTCTGGTGGTTTAAATGAAGGATTCTCCGATATTTGGGGAGCAGCAGTAGAACACTATGCTAAAGGAAATGGAAATGATGCAGCCCCAAGCGCAGATACATGGTTAATAGGAGATGAAATAGATAGAAGATCTGGATCTATAGCATTGCGTTCTATGAGTAACCCTAATGATCGTAACCAACCAGATACTTATGGTGGAACATACTGGAAAAACCCTAACTGTGGAACTCCAACTCAAGCAAACGATTACTGTGGAGTACATACAAATTCAGGCGTATTAAACTACTGGTTCTATTTAAGTGTAGTAGGAGGTAGTGGAACAAATGATATTGGAAATGCATTTAATGTTTCTGGTATTGGAATGGATAAATCGGCTAAAATTGCATACAGAACATTAAACAATTATTTGTCTGCTAACTCAACGTTTGCAAATGCAAGAACTGGAGCTATACAAGCAGCAAAAGATTTATATGGTGCAGGTGGAGCAGAAGAAATAGCAGTAACAAATGCATGGCATGCCGTTGGTGTTGGTGCAGCGTACTCTGGCGGAGGCGGCGGAGGTGGCGTTAGTTACTGTAGCTCTAACGGAAACAATACTAACGACGAGTATATTAGTCGAGTACAAATAGGATCTATAAATAAAACATCTGGCGTAGGAACAACTAGTACTGGATATTCAGACTTTACAAGTACATCAACAGATTTATCAGTAGGAGCATCTTCTACAATTACAATTACACCAACATGGACAGGTACAATATATAATGAAGGTTATGCGGTATTTATAGATTATAACCAAGATGGAGATTTTACAGATGCAGGAGAAACAGTATGGACAAAAGCAGCGTCTCAAACAACACCAGTTTCTGGTTCGTTTACTGTGCCATCTTCGGCAACATCTGGAGAAACAAGACTACGTGTATCTATGAAATATAATGGAGTACCAACATCTTGTGAAAGTTTCCAATATGGAGAAGTAGAAGATTACACTGTAAATATTACTACTGGAGGTGGTGGAGGTAATCCTACAGGTTGCACATCTGGAATAACATCATTCCCGTACAGTCAAGGCTTTGAAAACACATTAGGGTCATGGACACAAGCTAGTGGAGATGATTTTAATTGGGCATTGAGAAGTGGCGGAACACCATCAAGAAATACAGGGCCATCTAGTGCTAATCAAGGAAGTTACTATATTTATATGGAATCTTCAACACCAAATTATTCAACAAAAAGAGCAATTTTAAACTCTCCTTGTCTAAATTTTGGTTCTTTAAGTAGTGCAACAATAACTTTTAGATACCACATGTATGGATCTAATGCTATGGGGAGTTTAGCTCTGGAAGCAAGTACAGACGATGGAAGCACATGGAGCTCTGTATGGAGTAAATCTGGAAACCAAGGGAACTCATGGCAAACAGCAACAGTTAATTTAAATACTTATGCAGGTAATAGTAATGTAAAATTAAGACTTAATGGTGTTACAGGTACTACATGGCAAGGAGACATGGCGGTAGACAATTTATCTATCTCTGGTTCTTCAACTGTTGTAAATAATACTTTAATAGATACACAAGAGAACTTATCTAATACTATAAGTATATATCCTAACCCAGTAAGAGGTAATGCATTATTTGTTAAATCTAGTTCAGATTTAGAGTACACAATAGTTAATGCATTAGGACAACAAGTTGCAAAAGGTAGAACACAATCTAACGAAATTAATGTTAGCGATTTAAAATCTGGATTATATATGATTCAGTTTAATTCAAATAGTAAAATAATCACTAAAAAGTTTATAAAACAATAATTATAACTAACCAACCACTAATTATTGTTAGAAGCCTCGATGAAAATCGAGGCTTTTTTTGTTTAACGAAGGAAAATTTAACCTCTTGCATTACGGTAAAAACCATACTTTTTCGCGAACGATTTTTTTCTTCAACGCTTTTAATCGAAAAAAAACAAAACAGAATAAATATTCTGTGTTTTTAGATATTTTTATTGTCTATATCATAGAATATTAATTAAATTATTAAATAATCCTCATGAAAAAAACAATTATTTTATCATTATTTAGTTTTCTTTTTGTATTAACTACTTTTTCTCAAGAAAGAACATGTGGTACAATGGAAAACTTAGAACTTAGAAAACAGAAAGACCCAAATCTTGAACAAAGAATGGAGGAGATTGAGGCTTATACTAAGGTTAAAGTTGCAGAACTAGAAGCATCCTCGAATAAAATTAACGGAGAGATAATTACTATTCCTGTAGTTGTACATGTATTATATAGAAATAGCACAGAAAACATTAGTGAAGCTCAAATACAATCGCAATTAGATGTGTTAAATGAAGATTTTAGACGTACAAATAGTAATGCAGATAATACATGGTCTCAAGCGGCAGACACGCAAATAGAGTTTTGTTTATCTACAATAGACCCTAATGGAAATGCTACAACTGGTATTACAAGAAAACAAACAACACGTCAAGATTGGGGGGCTAATGATGATGCAAAAAGAGCATCATCAGGAGGTATAAACCCATGGAATACTTCAGAGTATTTAAACATGTGGATTGTTCCAAAAATGACAACAGTATCTCAAGGACAAACAATTAATTTATTAGGTTATGCTCAATTTCCTGGGGGATCGGCTGCCACAGACGGATTAGTTATGATATATAATGCATTTGGTAGAGTTGGAGCAGTGACGGCTCCTTATGATGGAGGAAGAACAACAACTCACGAAATAGGACACTTTTTAAACTTACGCCATATTTGGGGAGATTCAAATTGTGGAAATGACTTTGTAAGCGATACGCCTACACATAGAACCTCTAATAGTGGTTGTCCAGTTGGTCAAGTATCTTGCTCATCTACAGATATGCCACAAAATTATATGGATTATACAAACGATTCATGTATGAACTTATTTACATTAGGTCAAAAAAATAGAATGAGAGCAGTATTAGAAGCTGGTGGAGCACGAAGAAGTTTAGCTTTATCAGATAAATGCGGATCGGTAACACCACAACCAACTTGTACAGATGGTATTCAAAATGGAGACGAAACTGGAGTAGATTGTGGAGGATCTTGTTCACCATGCCAAACAGGTAACCAATATTGCGCATCAAATGGAAATAGTACAAACGATGAGTATATTAGTCGCGTACAGTTAGGGTCTATAAACAAAACATCTGGAGCTGGTACTACAAGCACAGGGTATTCAAATTTTACTAATACTTCAACAGATTTATCTAAAGGAGCTACAGCTACTATTAGAGTAACACCTACTTGGACAGGAACTAAGTATAATGAAGGTTATGCTGTATTTATAGATTATAATAAAGATGGTGATTTTACAGATGCAGGAGAAACTGTTTGGACTAAAGCAGCATCTCAAACTACACCAGCAGTAGGAACATTTACCATTCCAACTGGAGCGGCAACAGGAGCAACCAGAATGCGTGTATCTATGAAATATAACGGTATACCTACATCATGCGAAAGTTTCCAATATGGAGAAGTGGAAGATTATACAGTAAATATTGTAGGATCTACACCAACAGTTAACTATTGTTCATCAAATGGAAATAGTACAAACGATGAGTATATTTCTAGAGTAAGAATAGGATCAATTAATAAAGCATCTGGAGTTGGTACTACAAGTACAGGATATTCAAATTTTACATCAACAAGTACAAACTTATCTAAAGGAACTTCTTCTACAATAACTATAACACCAACATGGACGGGAACTAAATATAATGAAGGTTATGCCGTATTTATAGATTACAACCGAGATGGAGACTTTACAGATTCTGGAGAAACTGTATGGACTAAAGCAGCATCGCAAACAAGCCCAGTAAGTGGTTCATTTACTATACCAAATAATGTTGCAAATGGAGTAACAAGAATGCGAGTATCTATGAAATATAATGGTGTGCCAACATCTTGCGAAAGCTTCCAATATGGAGAGGTAGAAGACTATACTGTAAATATTGGTGGAGGAAATGTAAGAGAGTTAGTTGCAGAAACTATTGCAATTAGCATTTATCCTAATCCTGTAAAAGATATTTTATATATTAAAACTACGGAGAATTTATCGTACACAATAGTTAATATGCTTGGCCAAGAAGTAGAGAGAGGAAATACTACAGGAAATGGTATTAATGTTAGCGACTTTAAAACAGGATTGTATATGATTCAGTTTAATGTAAATAACAAGGTTATTACTAAAAAGTTTATTAAACAATAATTTGTAGAAATCAACCAAATTTAATTTTTGTTAAAGCCCTGAGTAATCAGGGCTTTTTTTGTTAATAAAAGCGTTAAAACTGTATGAATTTGATGTCTTTAAGTGTTTTTCATCGAAAAAAAACTAAAAATCGAATAATCATTCGGTTTTTTTATTACTTTAATATACTATAAAACAGAATATTAACTAATCCACTAAATTATTATTATGAAAAACAGTTACAAATTGTTTTTGCTGCTAATCTTTGCAGTACAAAGCTCATTCTCTCAAAGACAAGTTAAAAACGTTGTTCAAAATCATTTTAATAGCATCTCAGAAGTTTCTGAAGCTAAAAAAATGGATTTGGCCGAATGGAAAATTACAGATGTCGTTCCATCATTGAATCCAAATATCCAGCATGTGTACGTACAACAGTATCACAATAATATTCCAATTCAGTTTGCTGGTTATAAATTAACAATTAAAAATAATCAAGTAACATGGGAAATTAATCAGTTTGTTTCAGACATATCATCTAAAGCAAATGCAGCAATACCATCAATTACTCCAGAAGATGCTATATTAAAAACAATTAATAAGCATCGTTTAAAAAACCCTACGCTAAAAGGAGTTAAAAATGAGAATGGTATTTATGAATATAAAAATTCTGGAATAAGCTCGGAACCTATTAAAGTTAAGTTATTATACCAAAAATATAATGAAAGGTTGAGGTTGGTTTGGAATGTTAACCTATATCAAAAAAATGGTGAGCATTGGTGGAGTGAAAATATTGATGCAAATACAGGACAAATACTATATACTGAAGATTGGGTTGTTTCTTGCAATTTTGGAGATCCTAACCATAAAAACCATGATCATAACAATGAAAGTATTTCTACTGTAGAAAAAACGGATTTATTTTTAAGAGAAGAAAAAACTACAACAGAATTTGTAGTTGGCGGAGGGTCTTACAATGTATATCCTTTGGGAATAGAAAGCCCTAATCATGGAAGTAGAACAATAGTTACAGATCCAGCAAATGCAATAGCATCTCCTTTTGGGTGGCATGACACTAACGGTAGTGCTGGAGCAGAATTTACCACAACAATAGGAAATAATGTTAGAGCACAGGATGATACCAATGGTAATAATGGAATAGGTGTTTCTCCAGATGGAGGAAGTGCATTAAATTTTGATTTTCCATTAAACTTAAACAATGCACCTTCAACATTTTTACCAGCAGCAACTACCAATTTGTTTTATTGGAATAATATTATACATGATATAACCTATCAGTATGGTTTTAACGAAGCATCTGGTAATTTTCAAGAAAACAATTATGGTAAAGGAGGGGCAGGTAGCGATTCTGTAAATGCAGATGCTCAAGACGGTAGCGGAACAAATAATGCAAATTTTGCTACTCCTCCAGACGGAAGTAATCCAAGAATGCAAATGTTTTTATTTACAAATCCTACTAGAGATGGTGATTTAGATAATGTAATTATTGCTCATGAATATGGTCATGGAGTTTCAACACGATTAGTTGGAGGGCCATCAACTAATGCATTAGGAGGATCGGAACAAATGGGAGAAGGATGGTCGGACTGGCTGGGGTTAATACTAACCATTCGTCCAGGAGATACTAGAAATACAGCAAGAGGTGTAGGTACGTACGCTATAGGTCAAGCGACAGATGGTGGTGGAATTCGTCCTACAAGGTATTCTACAGATACAGCAGTTAATGGAACAGATTATAATGATATTTCTGGACTTTCTGTACCTCATGGAGTTGGTTATGCATTTGCAACTATTTTATGGGATATGACTTGGGATCTTATAGATTTAGAAGGCTATGATTCTAACCTATATACAGGTACTGGAGGAAATAACATTGCTATGGCTTTAGTTATTGAAGGACTTAAAAATACGGCTAACAATCCAGGTTTTGTTTCTGGTAGAGATGGTATTTTACAAGCAGATCAAGATCTTTATGGAGGACAATATAATTGTTTAATTTGGGATGCTTTTGCTAAAAGAGGAGTGGGAGTAGATGCTGTAGAAAATACGAATGGAGGAACTAACACTAATAATGATCAAACGGCATCTTTTACAAGTGGTTGTTCTTCTCCTCCACCTCCAATAACATGCGATACTACAATTGCTAGTTTTCCATACAGCGAAGGTTTCGAGAATACATTAGGTAGCTGGTCTCAAGATACAGGAGACGATTTTAACTGGACACTTAATACAGGAGGTACGCCTTCTAATAATACAGGGCCAACTGGTGCTTTTGAAGGCACATATTATGTGTATGTAGAAGCGTCTAGTCCAAATTTTGGAGGCAAGAACACAATATTAAACTCTCCATGTTTTAACTTAACAGGTTTAACAAATCCAACAGCTAATTTTCATTATCAAATGATTGGTAATGCCGTTGGTACTATTAGATTAGAAGTTAGAGTAGATGGTGCCCAAACATGGACAGAAATATGGTCTCAAACAGGAGATCAAGGTATTAATTGGGTTGGTGAAAGTGTAAGTCTATCTGCTTATGTAGGCGAAACAATACAATTAAGGTACAGAGCTACAACAGGTACATCTTGGCAAGGAGATATAGCCATAGATGCTTTTAATATTACATCTACTACTGTAGATACAGAGGCGCCTAGTATACCTTTAAATTTAGTATCAACTGGAATTACACAAACAACTGTAGATTTATCTTGGGATGCTTCTACAGATAACGTCGCAGTTACTGCTTACGAAGTTTTTCAAGGAAATACTAGTTTAGGAGATGTTACAAATACAACAATGCAAGTAACAGGACTTACTGCTAATACAGCTTATGCTTTTAGAGTTCGCGCAAAAGATGCCGCAGGAAATAACTCTGGATTTAGTAATACACTAAATGTAACGACTAATTCAACACCACCACCTGGAGGCTGTTTAAATGGAGTTAATTCTCTGCCATATGGAGAAAGTTTTGAAGCTGATTTTGGACTTTGGACTCAGGCTACTGGAGACGATTTAAATTGGACTCGTGACTCAGGTGGAACACCATCTAACGGCACAGGACCATCTTCAGGAGCAGATGGCGCTTTTTATGTTTACGTAGAGGCTTCAGTTAACGGCACAGGCTACCCAAATAAAAGAGCTATTTTAAACTCACCATGTTTTGATTTAACAACTCAAACTGAGGCAACATTTATTTTTAATAACCATATGTTTGGCTCAACAGATGGGGGGCGTGTAGATTTAGAAGCAAGTAGTGATGATGGTGCTACTTGGACAAGTTTATGGAACCAAACAGGAAACCAAGGGAACCAATGGAATACCGTTTCAATTAATTTATCTGCATATGTAGGAGGTTCTGTTCAATTACGTTTTAATCGTGTTACAGGCGGTACATGGCAATCGGATTTTGCATTAGATAATGCCCGTTTAATAGCAGGAGGAGGCAATTCTGGATGTGTTGGAGGAGAAACGGCTCCTTATAATGAAGGATTTGAGTCTAGTATTGGACTTTGGACGCAAGCGAGTGGAGATGATTTAAATTGGACTCGTGATTCAGGTGGTACACCTTCTAATGGAACTGGGCCATCTACAGGATCTGAAGGCGCTTCTTATATGTATGTAGAGGCATCAAGTAACGGTACAGGTTTTCCTAATAAAAGAGCTATTTTAAACTCACCATGTTTAGATCTTAATGGAGCTTCTAGTGCTGCATTTGCTTTTGATTATCATATGTTTGGCTCTACAGATGGTGGCCGTATAGATTTAGAAGCTAGTAATGATAATGGTGCTACATGGACAAGTATTTGGAATCAAACAGGTAATCAAGGTAATCAGTGGAATGCAGTCTTTTTAGATATTTCTGCTTATGTTGGATCTGGACTTCAGTTACGTTTTAATCGTATCACTGGAGGCACATGGCAGTCTGACGTGGCTATAGATAATATAAATTTAACGACATCTACCACTTTTAATGCTTTAACTACTGGGGGAGCGGTTACAGATAGTAGCACTACATTTGATATTAAAATTTATCCAAACCCAGTTAAAGGAGAATTATTGAATGTTTCTACATTTACAGAAAACTTAGATTATAAAATATACAATATGCTAGGGCAAGTTGTTTCTACAGGAAAGCTAAAAGGTAGCAGTATAAATGTTTCTAATTTAGAGGCAGCTGTTTACGTTGTAGAGTTTTCTAATGAGAGCAATAAAATGACTAAACGTTTTATTAAAGAATAATTATAATTAACTAACTGTATTTTAAAGCCTCGATATCATTCGAGGCTTTTTTAATATATAATATTATTATGGTTTAACGTTGATAAACTTATGTGTGAGAACTATTTGTTAATTTAAATAGTTTTATACATGAAGAATTTCATCTTCATTTAAAATAGCTTCGCCTCGAAGTCTTAGTAAAATTTGTGCTACAGCAATAGTATCTTTTTCACAATAAGTAACTATACGGTCTATATCATTAGTTTCATAATAAACACTATACACTTCGCTTCCATCAATATCGTCTTTTGGCGATGGTATGCCTAAAACATTAGTTAATAATTTTAATGATGTATAGTTTTTGTAGTCACCAAATTTCCATAAATCTAAAGTGTCTAAATGTGATACCTCCCATGGTTTTTTTCCAAAGAGGTTTAGTTTATATGGTAATTCAATATTATTTATAATCATACGTCTGGCTATATACGGAAAGTCGAATTCCTTGCCATTGTGCGCACAAAGTAAATGTTTTGCTTGGCTAAAATGTGAAATGATTAAGTTTTTAAAATCCTTTAATAATTTAGCTTCTTCTCCAAAAAAGGAAGTTGTTCTAAATAATCTAATATCTCCTTGCATTGTGAAATAACCAACCGAGATGCATATTATTTTTCCAAATTCTGCCCAAATACCAGCACGTTCATAAAACTCTTCGGCGGAAAACTCTTCCTTACGTTGGTATTTAGACTTTAAATCCCATAATTCTTGTTTAGTTTCGCTTAATTCTGAAAAATGTTGTGTTTCGGGTACGGTTTCAATATCCAAGAACAGTATGTTCTCTAAATTAAGTTTCGAGATCATAAATTGTATTTTTAAAGTTTTGAGTTCAGCATTTTATAAGCTTCGTCTATATAAATGGAAATGTCATTAGTAAAGCTTCCTACTGCAGCATCTGGAGATTTTTGATGCCCTAAACGTACTATAATTACATTATCTTCTGGTTGTACTATTACATACTGTCCCAAATGACCACGCATCATTTTAAAGTTTTTACCCTTGTGGTTTTTTAACCACCAACCATAACCATATACATCACTAAAACGTGGTTTTAGCGATTTTGCAACAAAAGTAGAGTCTAAAATTTGTTGATTATTCCATTTACCATAATCTTTATAAAGTTTTCCAAAACGAGCAAAATCTTTAGCATTGCTTGCTATACAGCAATAAGCTTTTACTAGATCGTGGTCATCACTATCTACTTGCCAAAACGCTTCATTTTCTGCTCCAAGGGGTTTCCAAAAGCTTTCTTCAAGATAGTTATATAGTTTTTTACCAGTAGCTTTTTCTATAACCATAGCAAGCATTTGTGTGTCTCCACTTGCGTATTTAAAGGCTTTTCCGGGCTCGTCTACAACCTTTAAGCCTAGCATTACTTTTTCTAAATCATCATCGAAATAGGCTCGTGTTGTTATGGATAAAGGTGAGTAATAGGCTTCGTCCCAATTAGTTCCCGATGCCATTGATGATAAATCTCCTACAGTCATTTTTGCTGCGTTTCCTTCATTAAATGTTGGTAGAAAATCGCTCACGGGCTGGTCTAGGTTTTTAATGTAACCTTCCATAATTGCTTTTCCTAACAAACCAGAAACATAGCTTTTGGCCATAGAGAAGGAGTTAGATTTGGAATTTGCGTTGTAATTATCGTAATAGTTTTCAAACCAAATACTATCGTTTTTTATAATAACATAGGCTATGGTGCCATAATCGTTATTTGCTTTTTGTAAGGCTTCAGTTTCTTTAACGCTGTTGTAATCTTTATGGTTAGGCCAAGCTTGTGGTTTGCCATTAGCTATAGTTCTATTATCAAAACGTTTATAATCGTCTAAAAAAGCAGTTGTATACCCTCTCATGTAAATTGTACGTACAGCTTTAATTAAATAATCTGTATCTGTAATATATAAGATTGCGATGGTTAAAGCGAATAATACCACTATAACCTTAAATAGCTTTTTAAGAAATTTCATTACACTGAGTTTAGGAATTAAAGATAAGAAATTAATAATATGCGTGCATACTATTTTTTAGAGTATTGTCGTCGCTTTAATTTCTCTTTGTAGTAGGCTTTGTTAGCAATGTAGATGGTTTTTGAAACTTCGGCAAATACTTGATTTTTTGTGTTTTCAAGTGTCATATTTTTTATTATTTCTAGTTCATTTTGGTTAACAAGTTGTTGTTTAATCGATTGTATTTCTTCAGCAGAAAAAACAAATTCTCCATAAATAGTTTCTTTCGCTGGCCGTTTATAATTAATACTTGCTGCTTTATCCCAAACGACAAAGTCGTCTCCTAATATTTGAATGAGCTGAATCATGTAAATAGGGTCTGTTGCAGATAGCATACTGCCTCCAAAAATTGAACCAGCATAATTTCTGTTTTTCCAGTTAATAGGAATTCTAATTTTTACATAATGTAGGTCTTTACTAACCATAATTAGTCTTGCTGTAGTCCGTCTGTACATTGGCGACCAATTAAAGCCATATTTGTAGATTTGGCTTTCGCTAAAAAACCGCTTTAGAAATGTTACTAAAACTCTATACATTTACTAAAATAAAGATTGTTGTTTATAGGGGCTTTCATGCTGTATAAGCCATTGTTTTCTATGTAATCCTCCTGCATAGCCTGTTAAACTACCATCGCTACCTATTACTCTATGACAGGGTATTATAATCCAAAGTGGGTTTTTACCGTTTGCATTTGCAACAGCTCTAATAGCTTTAACATCTCCTAACTGTTTTGAGAGTGCTAAATACGATGTAGTTTTACCATACGGGATAGTTAGTAAAGCATTCCAAACACTATTTTGAAATGCTGTACCTTGTGGATTTAATTTTAAGCTGAATTCTTTGCGAGTTCCTTCGAAATATTCGTTAAGTTGAAAGACACAATCTTCTAAAGCTTCAGGAATGATATCAGAAACTTTTTCTTCGGTATTAAGTACAGAAACCGAAACTATACCATTTTCATCTCCTTTAATTTTTGTAATTCCTAGGGGCGAATTGATATAACAAGTTTCCATAATTAATATTATTCATTATTAGTTTCGTCTTCTAATATACCTAATTTTTTTGCTCTAATTTCCCAATTTTTTCTGGCTAACATTTGTAAGTTGGATACATTATCGCTTTCATCCATTATTTCTAAACCTAGTAGAGTTTCTATAACATCTTCCATGGTTACTAAGCCACTTACGGTACCATATTCATCTACAACTAAAGCCATGTGATTTCTAGTTTCAACTAATTGTTCAAATAGTTTAGGTATTGCTAAATCGCGATTAACAATAATTATTTGGCGAGTAATTTCTGATAGTTTTTTAGAGCCATTCCCTAAAGCCATTTCTTTAAAGATTTCATCTTTTAAAACAAGCCCTTTAATATTATCTACTGTTCCTGAAAATACTGGAATTCTAGAAAAACGAAGATTTATATTTTTATTAAAAAAATCCTCCACAGTGGTGGTCTCATTTTCTGTTTTCATTATTGTTCTAGGCGTCATTATATGTTTGGCAACAACATCTTTAAATGTTAATAGGTTTTTTATAACTGTGCTTTCACTTTCTAAAAATACACCTTCTTCTGCAGCCATATCGGTCATGGCATGAAAGTCTTCTCTGCTTAATACGCTTCCGTGGTGTCCTTTACCACCAATGAGTTTTGTGGTTAATTGTAAAATCCATAAAATACCAGTCCAACGTAAAGGAAAGATTAGAACTTTTAGTGCTTTTGTAGTAAAATTTGATAGTTTTTTCCAATATGTAGCACCGATAGTTTTTGGTATTATCTCTGAAGCCACTAATATTAAAATAGTCATTATAGAAGAAACAACACCAACCATAAGGTCCTCAGTAAATGTAACTCCAAAAATAGATTGAGTTTGGCTGCCATATAATTCGGCATAAGCAACTTTAGCTTGCACACCTACCAAAATAGCGCCAACTGTATGGGCAATGGTATTTAAAGTTAAAATAGCAATAAGAGGCCTGTCTACATCTTTTTTTAAAGCTTCTAATTCATCAGCAAAGCCTTTACCTTCTTTCTTTTTTACATTAATATATGTTGGTGTTACACTTAATAAAACAGCTTCTAAAATAGAGCATAAAAAAGAAAAAAATATTGAAATAAAAGCGTAAAATATAAGTAAAGTCATTGAGTGATTTTGTTTCCGCTAATTTAATTAAAAAAACGATAGTTTTCTGTAAATTATAATGGCTTAGTTATTTCGCAGATTATAAATGATAATAGTTATAAAGAAACAGGGTTAGGTTTGGCAATAGATTAAAAATTGTTAAAGCTATTTGGAAGCAATATTCATTTATAAAGTGATTTGGGTAAAGGAGCAGAGTTTAGCTTTTTTCTAGATTTATTGGCTAGATAAAAACGTTGAAAAGAAAGGTGATGTCGCCTTAAATAGCTTTAACAATTATAGGGTTTTAGAGTTGTATGTTGAAATATTAGACTCAGGAATGAATGCTATTTTCTATAAACCTTATGACTGTTCTGAGTTTTTAAGTGTCATTGCTAACTATTTAAAAAATGAAGGACTTAATTAGTATATTCTATTAAGTTAGCAATGTCTTGCTGTGTTAATTGAGGAAAAAAGGTACAAGTAAATGTTGAATTTGTCCTGTTTAAAAGTTTAGTGGGCTTCCCTTGAATATATTTGTAGAGTGTTATAGAATCGTATTTTTCACTCAAATGCCTTAGTGCAGGCCCAGTCATTCTTTTATCTAATTTATGGCAGGCTGCACAATTAGTATTAAAAATACTTTTTCCTTTTATTGCGCTCTTATTAAGGTTAAATGCTGCTAAACTTTTAGTGCCACATATAAATTGAGGAGTTGGTGTGCCACATAACGCCCTTGTGTTTTCTTGTTTAATCACTAAAATAAATAAAGAAAAGCCTAAAGTAATTACTAAAGCACATAAAAGTAATACCGTTTTCATGCAATAAATTTACAATATTAATTGTGTTTTATAGTATAAAAACGGTGCTAATATAATTTGTTATTTAATGTCTAGAAATACCCCAAAAGAAATAGAAGGCGCTGCATATATTATTCTACCATCTATTGCTCCTGTATAGTTAAAGGAAGCACCCCATTTTTTTGTAAAATAATAAGCAATTTCTCCTCCTAGACTAGTATACTCTACATTATTTGCAAAAATACTACCTTGGCTATTTTGTGCATTTAAACTTCCATTGTTTAAAGATTTAACAATGTCTAATCGCCCTATAAACCATAACTTTTTATTTAAAAAGTTAGCACCAATTTCTAACCCAGATCTAAACTCGTCAGAGAAGTTTTGAGTTCGATTATTGTACCCAATATAAGCTTTAGAGTAAAGTGCGGTTTCACCTAATTTAAATGGAGCACCAGCATTTATTAATACCATTTGGTTAAACTCTCCATCTCCTGTTTGGTAGCTATCATCACTACCTCCAGAATCGTTACCAGTTGGAAGTCCAAATTTTAAGGTTCCGGATAATGCAAATTTTCCAGTGTCTATAAAGCCATAAGTTAGTCCTAAATCTATATCTCCAATTGAGTTAAGGTCTTCTCCTACACCAATTGTTGCTCCAGAAGTTCCAGAAATTACATCGTTTTGGTATACTCTAGAGAAAAAAGGAACATAGGCAACAATGTCTAGTTTTTTAGTAAGCCCGTATTCTCCGTAAAAATTAATATTAAACTGTCCTCTAGTTATGTTAGGATCTGTGTCTCCGGTATCTGTATAGTGTTGGTCTGACTCCAAATACCATGCAGATAATTTATAATACCCTTTTCCTTTTTCTTTTGTCCATTGTGAAAATGCTGGTTTAGAACATAAACAGACTAAGAATACTAATAAAGTAAGTTGTTTTGAATTCATTATTAAAAATTATTAATCGTTAATTGTTCCTATTCCTACTTTTACTCCAAATGGTTCGCACCAGTAAAGCAAATAAGTGTAATCGTTAATACCAACATTATCTATTGCGTAAGTATGTGCGCCATTAAAAACGGTTACAGGTCCTAAAGACAATGCCCCATTAATAGAGTTTGGGTTATTTGTTAAGTATAAATATAAGCCAGGAAGATTTGTAGAGGCTTGATAATTACTTTGTACAGAAAGTAAAAGATTATCTGTGTTTTCAACTTCTCCTATTGTAAAATCTCCTGTTAAAGTATAACTGCTTGTTGTGGCTATAACTCCTGTTTTTACAATTGGCTCTTGGGTAACAGTATCCATTGTAATCGTTACCGAGGTATTGGTTTCCGTTACTGTTCCATTGCTAGAAGTTACAGTGGCATTAACTATTGTTTCTCCTTCTGTAATTCCTGTAAGTAAACCGTTGGATGTTACGGAAGCAATAGATTCATTTAAAACAGACCATGTAACTGTAGCTTCTTCTTCTTGACCAATATTGTTAAAATATCTAGCATTGTATTGGTGCGTTTCAGAAACGGCAATACTTTGTATAGGATTTAAAATTCTTAATTCGGGATCGATTTCATCATTTATAATATCTTCTCCAATACAACTGCTTATAGTAACAGTTACTACTAAAAGAATAAAGGTGATTGCATGTCTCATTGTCTAAAATGTTTCTCTAGAAGTCGACACCTTATTTAATAACTTACATATTATGAGATTTATATACTATAATCTCATTAGTTCTGCTTCTACTAATTCTTCACTTTTGTATTTAAACGGAACTAAAATTTCATTATTTAAATCAATTACACCCCATCTTCTTTTATATCGCGCTTTAAAAACTTTCCTATTATAATCGTAACTTAAATCTCTATAATTAGTAGGAATTAATACTTTACCATTAAAATCTACTATACCATAATTAAGAACCCATTTTACCTCCATAAACTCTTCTTTGTCATAGAAACTAATAGCATGAAACCTCATTTTATTAAGAGGCTTATTTTGTATGTCAATTAATTTTAAATAATTGTTGCTTCTAATTTTTAGATATTCTGCTTTATTAGTGTCTTCATAATAGAGATATGCTTCAAATGTTTCAATAGTATCTATTTTTTTAAAAAGGATATTATTATGATTGTGTGATATGTATTTAGAGCGTGTAATTTCGTTAAGTTTTTTATCTAAAAGAACATATTCATAAGGAGAAAGGTTTTCTCTTGCTAATATTACATCTCCTTCGTTAGATACCCCAGCGTAGTCCTTTAACTGTTTAATTTTGTCATCATATTTATTTTCAGACTTGCTGTTTAGACATTCATAATACTTTAATAATTTATTTTCGAATTTGTATCCTATTTCTAATCCTTCAAATACAAAAGTGTTTTTTATAGAATCACAATCTATATTTGTATAGTCTATTATAATTTCTTTTTCAACTTTTTTCTCTTCTGGCTTTACTTCAGTTGTATCCATTTCTTTTTCAGTTTTAGTATTTTGATTACAACTGAAAAAAAAGAGTGCGAAAAGAAATAGAAAAATTATCTTCATGGTTCTATTTTATTAAAAACATTAATACTGTTTACTAATTATTTAGGGCAATTTTAAGATGTTGAATATAATATTGTTGCTTAAATTAATTATTAATCAATTTCACTACATCCTTAGCAAAATAACTTGCAATAATATCCGCACCAGCACGCTTAATAGCTATAGTTTGTTCCATCATTACGGCGTCATGGTCTAACCAGCCTTTTTCGGCAGCAGCTTTTAACATCGCATATTCTCCACTAACTTGGTAAACAGCTACAGGAACATCGACTTCGTTTTTAATTTCACGAACAATATCTAAGTAGCACAGTCCAGGTTTTACCATAACAATATCTGCGCCTTCGTCTATATCCATTTCGGTTTCTCTAATGGCTTCAAAACGATTAGCATAATCCATTTGATAGGTTTTTTTGTCTTTTGGGATATCTTTTACATCTGCTGGAGCAGAATCTAAAGCATCACGAAATGGCCCATAAAACGCAGAGGCATATTTTGCAGAATAACTCATAATTCCTGTATCTGTGTAGCCTTCGTCTTCTAAGGTTTCTCTAATGGCTAAAATACGCCCATCCATCATGTCGCTAGGAGCTACAAAATTAGCGCCAGCTTCGGCATGAGATAAACTCATCTCTGCCAAAACTTCTACTGTATCGTCATTTATAACTTTTCCATTTTCTATAATACCATCATGTCCAAATGAAGAGTATGGGTCTAAAGCAACATCTGTCATTACTAACATGTCTGGGCAAACTGTTTTTACTGTTTTAATGGCACGTTGCATAAGGCCGTTAGGGTTTAAGGCTTCTGTGCCTTTATTATCCTTTAAGTTATCGGGTACTTTTACAAATAATAAAACCGATTTTAACCCTAGTTTCCATAGTTCTCTTACTTCGTTTTCTAGTAGGTCTAAACTAAAACGATAGTAGTTAGGCATAGAGGCAATTTCTTCTTTTATACCTTTACCTTCTGCTACAAATAATGGCACTAAAAAATCGTTGGGAGATATTATAGTCTCACGAACTAAACCTCTTATAGCTTCACTTGTTCTTAGTCTTCTGTTTCTTCTTATTGGGTACATAACTTAAATTTTATATAAATAACAATTCAGATTTTTAGAATTCGTTACTTTTAGCAAAGTTAACTATTAAAATAATTTATGTATTGGGTTCATCACTAGAAAAACTAAACTTTATTTACACATGGAGAACGTATCAATCTAGAGTTTTAAATAATTTTGAAAAATATATAGAGGATAATCACTTTCATATTATAGCGCCTCCAGGATCTGGTAAAACAATATTAGGAATAGAGCTTGTAAAAAGAATAAACAAGAAAACCCTTATCCTAAGCCCAACGCTAGCAATTAGAAACCAATGGGAAAGTAGATTACAGCAGTTTTTTACTAAAGATAAAAGTTTTGAATCGGTTTCTTTTAATATTAGCGAGCCAGCTACAATTACATTTATAACTTACCAATCATTACATGCATTTTATAAAACATTTGAAACTGATGAGTGTTACTACACTTATTTTAAAACTAAAGGTATTGATGTTTTTGTTTTAGATGAAGCACACCATTTAAAAAATGCTTGGTGGCAGTGTTTAATGATTTTAAAAAACAATATTCCTATTATAAATGTTGCTTTAACTGCTACGCCTCCTTATGATAGTGAGCAAGCAGAAATTTCGAAATATTTTGCACTCTGTGGTGAGATTGATGAAGAGATTTCTGTTCCAGAATTAGTTAGAGCAACAGATTTATGTCCGCATCAAGACTATGTGTATTTGTCTAAACCAGAACAGTTAGAGATAGACTTTATTTACGATTTTAGACAAAAATCGGCCAGTTTTGTTGAGGCATTAATTAAAGATGACGTGTTTATTACATTTATTAAAAATCATCGCTTTTATACTGATACAGTTAATTATTTAGATGAATTATATGGTAATACAGCATATTTTTCGTCTATTTTAATTTTTTTGAATGCTACAGGATTTAAAATATCTAGAGAGAAATTAACTATTTTAGGCTTTTCTAAAACAGAAACTATAGATTTTCCAGAGTTGTCTTTAGAATGGTTAACAGTACTATTGCAAAATCTATTAGTTACAGATAGAGAACAGCTTTATAAAGATAAAGATGAAGATTACTTATCCTCATTAAGTAAAAACTTAAAAAAGCTTCACTTGTTTGATAGTAAGACTGTGAATTTTACAGGGCAACACCACATTTACAGGTCTTTAACGAATAGTGTAAGTAAATTAAAAAGTATTGAAACTATTGTAAACTTTGAATACGCTCATTTAAAAAATCAATTACGTTGTGTTATATTAACTGATTATATTAGAAAAGAGTTTTTAAAAACAACACCAAACACGTTTTCAGAGATTAATAAAATTGGGGTTATTCCTATTTTTCATTTTATAAAGCAATCTTTTCCCGAAACACCAAGTATTGCTGTTTTAACAGGAAGTATTGTTATTATACACAATTCTATTTTAGAGACGTTTAAAAGTTATGCAGAAGCACACTCATTTTCTTTCTCTGCACTAGATTCTAATTTTTTAAGTGTTTCTGGGTCTCAAAACAATCAAAAAGCTATAATTAGTATCATCACACGTTTATTCGAAGCTGGAATTATAAAAGTACTTATAGGCACTAAGTCGTTGTTGGGAGAAGGTTGGGATGCGCCTTCTATTAATAGTTTAGTGCTCGCTTCTTTTGTAGGTTCTTTTGTATCATCAAATCAAATGCGAGGACGAGCTATTCGCAAACAGCAAGATAAACCACATAAAACAGGTAATATTTGGCATTTAGCTTGTATAGATCCAAGTGTAGACACTGGAGGGCACGATGTAGACATTTTAAGAAGACGTTTTGAAACCTTTTTAGGGGTATCTAATAACGATTATCCTTTTATTGAAAATGGAATGGAGCGTATAGAGTTTCCAGATTATATTTATGGAGAAACGTTAGATGTTTTAAATACAAACACATTAAAGTTGGCGTCTAACCGTAATTTAATAACCCAAAAATGGCAAAGTGCTATTGGGAATGGTATGAAATTGGGTAAGAAAATACGATTTAACTACTTAGATGACATTCCCTTTAAGGCTAAAAAGAAAGCCTACTTTCTAGATATTGTAAAATTTGTTTTTCTAGAATTAACTTTTTCTATATCATTATTTTTTCTTGAGTTTATTGCAAGTAATATTCAAGTTGTTATTAATAAAGGACTTTTGTTTTTTATATACATTTTGCTGGCTTCATTAATAGCCTCTTTTGGAGTAAAACTATATAAGGCAGTAAAACTTTATATAAAACATGGATTTTTATATAAAGAAATACACAAATTTGGAGATGCTATTTTAGCAACGCTTAATACGCTTAACTATTTAACCTCTTCTATTGAAATATTACATGTGGAATCGTATTTAGAGAATGATGGCGCTATTTTTTGCGGATTGGTGGGAGGAACCCAATTAGAAGAAACCCAATTTAATAATGCATTAAGCGATTTGTTAGCACCAATAGAATCGCCACGTTATTTAATAATTAAAAAAAGTTGGTTTAAAAAAGCTTTAGATATTGAAAAATTTTACCCAGTTCCTGAGATATTTGGAGATAAAAAGAAAAAGGCTCTTGCTTTTCAGAAACATTGGAATGCTTTTGTAGGAGACTCTAAATTGATTTATACACGACAAACTGAAGGTAGAAAACTATTGTTAAAAGCAAGACTGCATCATATAAGTACGTCATTTATAAAAACAACAAGAGCGGTGACTATATGGAAATAAATTATTAAATACAGATGTTTTTTTAATGAGTACAAGAAATCAAGGCATATAAATTAGTTTAACCTTACTCCAAATTACGAATAAATTTCTCGACATTAATATCAACATCGTCTTCTCCCTGTTGGTCAAATGGGTTTTCTAGGTGCGATTGTATATTGTCTAATGCAACTAAAATAACACTAAATAAAATAGGTACTGCATATTGTAAGCCATAGTTGTAACTGGTTACATTCTCGGCAAAATGAGGGCCATATATTATGGGTAAAACTACTATAAATATATCGCTATAAGTACGTAGTGTTCTTGGTGTTCTGTATTGATAAATATGTTTAATGCGCTCAAAAGAAATCATCATTTTACTTAAAAACTGGTTAGATCTGGAGGCTTCCCCAGAAGGGAGTCCATGACTGCGCATATCTTTTATAAATAAAGACAGTTTTCTAAAGCTATTGTAAACTTCTTTTTCATTTTGTTCTAACTCGTCTACAGAGTGTGTAAAAATGAGTTTACAAGAATTCATTAAATCTGCTAAATGTATTTTTAATTCTTCTTTTAATTCTTTAGGGGGATTTTCTAACCAATCTGACACTGCAAAATATAATGAGCGACCATGCGCTTTAATAGAGCCATATTCATCTAAAGCTACTTCACGACGCTTATATGCTCCTCCTATAGAAAATACTATTGGAAATACAATTGCAGTGCTTATTAGTGTTAAAGGGAAATTTGCTTTTATATGAAAATGCAAACAAAATGCAGTAGAGGCAATGGATAAAGACGTAATAATTAGCGTTTTCCAATTTATAATTAAGCCTGTTCGTTTAATAAGTTTTAACATGTTTGTTTTTAGGGTTATTAGTTGCTTAATCCTAAATATTTCCATTGCTCATTGTCTTTTATAAAAGCAGATTTTTCGTGGATAACATCTACTTTTCCGTTTTCATAGAAAAAAGCGTTAAACGTTACTGTGCCTTCTGTGTCTTGTGGTTTGCCTTTTGAGGTTTCTAAAACTTCTAACTTTATCCACTGTACAGATTTTGCCCATTTTACAATGGCCTTTTTTTCTTTTACAGGTCTTGTAGAAACATGGTGCGTTTTCATTAAATAATCGCCATTAGCCAAAACAAAAGCACTATATCTAGAGCGCATTAATTGTTCTGCTGTTGCAGTACGTCCGTTGTTTTTATGAGCAATTTCGCAACAATTAGTGTATGCTTTTTGGCTTCCACAGTAGCAGTTCATAGTTTTAAATGATGATTATGATTAAACCCATTCTATTGGATTTTGTAAAATGGTTATTAAACGTTCCTCTTCACTACCTGTTTCTGGATGATGGTCGTAAACCCATTGTACATGGGGTGGTAAACTCATTAATATACTTTCTATTCTTCCATTCGTTTTTAAACCGAAAAGGGTACCTTTGTCGTGCACTAAATTAAATTCTACATAGCGACCACGACGTATTTCCTGCCATTTACGATGTGCTTTAGTATATTCTAGTCCTTTTCTTTTTTCCATAATTGGTGCGTATGCCTCTAAAAAACTGTCTCCAACTTCAGTAACAAAATTATACCATTGTTCCATAGTCATTGTTTCTGATGCTTTACAGTAATCGAAAAATAAGCCACCTACACCACGACCTTCATTTCTATGAGAATTATAAAAGTATTCGTCGCAACGTGCTTTATATTTTGGATAAAACTCTGGATTATGCTTATCGCAAGCTGTTTTACAGGTTTCATGAAAATGTTTAGCATCTTCATCGAACAAGTAGTATGGCGTTAAATCTTGTCCGCCGCCAAACCAACTATCTACCATTTCTCCTTTTTGATTATACATTTCAAAATAACGCCAATTGGCATGTACTGTAGGAACCATTGGGCTTTTTGGATGTATTACTAGGCTTAAACCACAAGCAAAAAAGTTTGCATCTTCTACGCCAAAGTACTTTTGCATAGTTTCTGGTAACTTACCGTGTACACCAGAAATGTTTACACCTCCTTTTTCTATAACATTTCCGTTTTCTATTACTCGTGTTCTGCCTCCGCCACCTTCAGCACGCTCCCAAATATCTTCTTTAAATTTTGCTTTACCATCTATGGTTTCAAATTTTGAAGTAATGCGATCTTGTAGTTCATGTATGTAGTTAAAGAATTTATCTTTCATTTTAAGTTTTTTTTATTTTGAGAGACTTATCTGGTTTTTAAAACCTGACAGGTCTTCTACCTTATTTATATTTTTCGTAAAGTTCCATATCTATAGGTGATTCACCCACAGGCGTATATTCGTTTATTAATGTTTTTACCCATTTAAAGTTGTTATTTAAAGCCACTTTTACACTTGGTACATTGTCTTTGTGTGCTATAATTTGAAGTGTCTTTAAATTAAGGTCTGTAAAAGCATATTCCGAAAGTACTTTAATTGCTTTACTCATCAATTGTTTACCTCCGCATTTTACATCTATACAATAGGCAAATTCTCCTTGTTTAGTATTCCAATCGAGTTCTTTTATATACACTAAACCAACTACACTATTTGTTGCTATTTCTTTTATTGTAAATAGAAACTCTGTTTTAGAATTAAAACTATTAGTTTTAGATTTTACAAAGTCTTCCGAAAGTGCTTCGGTAGTGTTTTTTTCTAATGTTTTTGGGAAATAACGTTGGAAGCGTTCAGCATTGCTAACCATAAGTAGATGAATACTTTTAGCATCTTCTAAAGTAATCTTATCAATGTAAAAGCCATTAAAATGTGCTATCATTTAGTTACTACTTGTTTTTGTTTGCTTACAATGCGTTCGTTATCTGCTTTTAATAATTCTACTGCTTTTGTGGTTGCAGCTGTTACAGAGAGTGGTAAAACAATAATAATTCCTATAAGGGGTATTAGTAAAAACAGCATAAATATAATACCATTTCCTATAGCTACTCCACGGTGCCGTCTAACAAATTTTACACTTTCGTTATATTTAAAATGACGTTCTAAAGTATAATCTAAGTTACCAAAACCAGCATAATAAGCTTGCATTAAAAATAGTAATATGGTTGCAAATATGCCAATAACAGGAATAAAACTGAATATTAAAATAGGAATAGTTAGTAAGAGTTCTTTAGAGAGGTTTCTTACATTAATTCTAATGCCTCTCCATAACTGTTCTTTAAAGGAAGTAATTCTATGCTCATGTTTTTGCACTCCTGTTAAATGCGTTTCAATTTTTTCGGAAACAGGACTCATAAACGGTGCAGATAAAGCCATAACAATATGCTTATAAAGTATAAAACCAATAACGACTATTGTTAGTCCTCCTAGAAAACTAGAAATAGAAGTAAAGGTTTCTTTTCCGGTTTCCCAAGGCCATATTTTAGCTATAAATCCTCCAATATTATCAGATAATCCATAGGCGGTAATAGCCACAATAGAAAAGGTAATAATGCTTATAATTACGGGGACAAGAAAATACTTCCAAAGTTTTAGTTTGGAGATAAGGGCAAATGTTCCTGAATAGGCTTTTATTCCTGAAAATATGTTTTTTATCATCTTATTCTATTTTGATTGTGAATGCTTAAAAGACGTAAAAACCTATTTTATGTTACATAATTATACCTTAAAAAAAGGTGTAATTTATTTGTGTTTTTTGGCGAAATTCGTCAATTTGAGTGCATTTATACGATTGAAAATGAGTGAAATTTATATCGGAGAATAAGAATTTATTTTAAAAATAAGTTCTCGATACAATTTTTTTGTGCCTCAAAATCACTCGAACTGACATTAAATCTTCATTTTAAACCTAAAAATATAAAATGGATTTACGCTTTATATTCTTTTACAGCATCTATAAACGCCTTTGCATTATCTAATGGAATGTTTGGTAAAATTCCATGACCAAGGTTAACAATATATTTGTCTTTACCAAATTCGTTAATCATTTGGTGTACCATTTTCTTAATTTCTGCTGGTGGCGAAAATAGTCGCGTAGGATCAAAATTACCTTGTAGTGTAATATTTCCTCCTGTTAAATAACGTGCATTTTGTGCAGAACATGTCCAATCTACTCCTAAAGCAGATGCTCCAGATTTTGACATTTCGTTAAGTGCGAACCAACAGCCTTTTCCAAAAGCAATTACGGGAGCATGGTCTTTTAAAGCATCTATTATTTGTTGAATATATTTCCAAGAAAATTCTTGATAATCTACAGGGGATAGCATGCCTCCCCAAGAATCGAATACTTGAACAGCATTACATCCTGCTTTTACTTTTTCTTTTAAGTAAGCAATGGTAGTGTCTGTAATTTTTTGCAATAATTGATGAGCCGCCACAGGATTTGTAAAACAGAATTCTTTGGCTTTGTCAAAGTTTTTACTGCCTTGTCCTTGTACGCAGTAACATAAAATAGTCCATGGCGAACCAGCAAAACCTATTAATGGAATTTCATTATTAAGCTTCTCTTTAGTTGCTTTTATAGCTTGGTAAACATAGTCTAATGCTTCAGTTACGTCTGGAACGATAACATTGTCGACATCTTTTTGAGAACGTACAGGGTTTGGTAGATAAGGTCCAAAATTAGGTTTCATCTGTACCTCGATATTCATGGCTTGCGGAATCACTAAAATATCGCTAAATAAAATAGCAGCATCCATACCGTAACGGCGAATAGGTTGCACAGTAATTTCACTAGCTAATTCTGGTGTTTGACAACGTGTAAAGAAATCGTACTTTGCTTTAATTTCCATAAACTCTGGAAGGTATCGCCCAGCTTGACGCATCATCCATACTGGTGGACGCTCTACAGTTTCTCCTTTTAATGCTCTTAAAAATAAATCGTTTTTCAACATATCTTTTTGTCATTTCCGCGAAGGCGGAAATCTTTTTTAATTATTTTTTAGCTTTTGGCTATTAGTCGTTTAATACTCGCTATTAGCTTTAGCTATTTCTAATTTTATTAATTAAACTATTAATCATTCTTCCTTCTTTTTGAATTAAAGTCATAATAGCCTCTGTATTTTTGAGATGGTATTAATTCTAATTCTGAAATAATAATTAATTGTGTTTTTATTTTTAAAAGTGAGCCTAAAGCGATTTCTAGAAAGCGTTTAAACTCTACTTCACTATTTCTACTGCACCCTTCTGCAATCTTTGAAGGGATTGATATTGCTGCTCTTGTTATTTGACTTCGTAAACCAAATTTTTCTTCCTTGGGTAATTTTTCTGAAAGTTTATAAATCTGTTTAACGATTTCAATACCGTTTTTCAAACTTTCTAAAATCCCTCATATTTTATAATTTTAGTCGTTATTTTATCTTAGAGTGTCACCAAAAGCTAAAGGCAAAAGGCCAACAGCTAATTATAATGTTCGTTTACCAATGCAATAACACTCTCTACAGTTGGTAGCTTAGCAACTCTAACATCTTTAAAATGTTTTTTTGCTTCTTTTG
This sequence comes from Pontimicrobium sp. MEBiC06410, assembly GCF_053601615.1. Classification (NCBI taxonomy): domain Bacteria; kingdom Pseudomonadati; phylum Bacteroidota; class Flavobacteriia; order Flavobacteriales; family Flavobacteriaceae; genus Pontimicrobium; species Pontimicrobium sp. MEBiC06410. The sequence continues at coordinate 74,935 of NZ_JBSHNT010000162.1, read as the reverse complement.
CAGTGGTATCTCCAATACAAAAAGCGATCATACCATCTTTAACATTGTTTTCCTGCTTATAACTTTTTACAGTAGATGGGCTATAAAACATAACGCCTTCTACTGTATCATCAATTTTTAAAGCATCCAATTTTGTTTGGTAAGCTTCTATTTCGTTAACTTTTATATTATTTTCAGTAAGGATTGTAGGTAATTCGTCTAACCTTATATCACTACAGAAATAAGTTACCTCGTTGCCTTCTATATACTCAACCAAATGGTCTGCAAGCGCTTTTGCATTTTTTGCGGTATGTGTTACTGGGCCTATTCTGTTTTCTATTAAACGTTTTGTTCGGCGCCCAACACAATAAATGTTTTTAAACTGTAATTCTATTGCCGAGTAGTTAGTAATTAAAGACTCTACAGCATTTTTACTTGTAATTATAACATTTTTAATTTCATTTTTTAAATGGCGCGGGTGTATTCTGTTAATGTTTATTTTTATAAAGTCTGAGCTTTCTGCTACTACTTTTTCGTTAAATAATAAACGCTGATCTTCAGTAAATGTCTTTGTAGAATATATATTAGTCTTTCGGTGCGAATTTTTAATGTTATCCATTAAGCGTTTCCCTCCTTTTTCTATAATATAATCGGCACTAAATTCTGCTAAATCACTATGTTCACCTAGTTTTTTGCTTCTTTTTATTTCAATCTTTTTGGTGCCATCTGGACTTAAAAGAATCCCGTGAAAGTGAATTTCTTCATCTTTTATAAAGGCCAAAGCGCCAATTGGAGCTGTACAACCACCTTCTAATCTGTTTAAAAAGGTGCGTTCTATTGTCGTGCAAATCTCTGTTTCTTCATGATTAACTTCTTTACAGATGGCTAGTGTGTCTTCATCTTCTCCTAGTGCAGTAATCATAATGGTGCCTTGCCCAGGTGCTGGAACCATCCAATCTAAATTAATAGCTTCTTCTGGTCTTAGGTTTAATCTGCCTAATCCTGCTGCTGCAAATATGGCTCCATTCCACGTTTCGCTATCCTCAACTTTTTGTAAACGCGTGTTGACGTTACCTCTAATATCTTCAATTTTATGGGTAGGATAACGGTTTAACCATTGTGCACGACGACGTAAACTACTGGTTGCAATAATACCTTCTCTAGAACTTAAAAACTCTTCGTTGTCTTTGTAAACAAGGGTGTCTCTTACATTCCCACGTTTTATAACTGCGGCTTGTACTATACCTTTTGGTAATACTGTAGGGACATCTTTAAGCGAATGTACCGCAATATCAATGTCTCCATTAAGCATGGCTATATCTAGAGTTCTGGTAAAAATGCCTGTTATTCCTAGTTCGTAAAGTGGTTTGTCTAATACAATATCTCCTGTAGATTTTACGGGAACTAATGTTGTTTTATGACCTAAGTGTTCTAATTGACTTTGTACTATTTTGGCTTGCCATAACGCTAACTCACTGTCGCGAGTACCAATTCTAATTGTTTTAGACATTTTGTGATTGTTCTAACTGAAACACTTTTTTTATTAGCTCAAGACTATCATTAGTAGAAATGTTGTCTTCTCTTAAATGATGAGCAAAGTGATTGGTTATTTTTTGGATGATATTATTACTTATTAATTCTGCTTGTTCTTCATTAAAATTAGATATTTTTTTGCGTTGCGTATCTAATTCGGCAGCTTTAAAGTCTAATAATTTATGTTTTAGAGCTTTAATTGTTGGTGCAAATTTGCGTGTTTCTAGCCAACTATTAAATTCTGTTTTTATGTCTTCGATTATGCTTTCAGCAAGAGGAATGTGTGCTTTTCTGTTTTCTAATGTTTCATCGGTAATTTGCGATAAATCGTCTAAATGTATAAGAGTTACATTGTCTAATTCTGAAACATTTGCATTTACATTTTTGGGAATAGATAAATCTAATATTAATAACTCTTTTTGAGATTGAATTAAATATTTATCTATTGTTGGATTTTGTGCGCCAGTTGCAACTATTAAAACATCTGAAGCATTTATCTCTTCTTGTAAATCGGAATAGTCTTTAACTACTAAGTTAAATTTTCCAGCAATAGCCTCTGCTTTATTTTTTGTTCTGTTTATTAAAGTAATATGCTCATTCTTGGTGTGTTTTACCAAGTTTTCGCAAGTATTTCTTCCTATTTTTCCAGTTCCGAAAAGTAAAATATTTTTATCTGAAACGCCTTTCACGTTTTTTAAAATATACTGTACAGATGCAAAAGAAACAGATGTTGCTCCTGAAGAAATTTCCGTTTCATTTTTTATACGCTTACTTGCTTGTATAACAGAGTTTAATAAACGTTCTATGAAGGAGTTTAATAAATTAAATTTTCTAGATAATTTCGCACTTTTTTTAAGTTGACTAATAATTTCAAAATCTCCTAAAATTTGACTATCTAACCCAGAGCCTACACGAAATAAATGATTTATTGCTTCTTTACCTTTATAGATATATGCTACTTTTTGAAACTCTTCTACAGTACCTTTAGTATTATCGCAGAGTAATTGAATCAATTGAAAAGGGTGCTCTGCAAAGCCATAAATTTCTGTTCTATTGCAAGTTGAAGTTACAATTAAGCTTTCTATAGTGTTGCTTTTTGCTTGCTTAAGTAAATTAAGCTTAGCAGTTTCATCTAAACTAAAATGACCTCTTATCTCTGCATCAGCTTTTTTGTAGCTTAATCCAATAGCGTAGAAATATGTCGTTTTATTATGCTGCATTTAGTCGTTACTGTGCTTTTTTATTGCATGCACAAAAATAGAGGTAGTGATTAAAAAAAAATAACGCTAGAAGAACTTTTAGTGTCGCTATGTGGGTTTTATACCCTATTTATAGTAAAAACAGGTATTTATACCTATTTTTGTAGTCATAGCAATGCTTTTAGCGTTTTAGTTTAGAATGAATCTAAATAAATAGGCTCACAAATATGGAAAATAGTAATTTAAAAAATGTCGCTACAGGTTCTTTTAATGAAACAAAAGTAGATGAAGGCGTTTATGTGTTAACTTATAAAAATGAAACAGATAGCTCTCAAACAGTTGTAAGAGAAATAGATAGTAGTTTTATTCAGTTTCATTTTTGTATCAAGGGGGATAGTAAATTTAAATTTAATAATGGTAGATATGCTTTAGACGTGTTAGAGGAACATTCGTTATTATTATATAATCCGCAGCGTGATTTGCCTATAAACTTAGAAGCAAGCACAAATACTTGGTTAATTTCGATACTTATATCTATTAAAAAGTTTCATGGATTATTTTCACAAGAGGCAGATTATATTACGTTTTTAAGTGAGGATAACAAGGATAAAAAATATTATAAAGATGGTAATATTTCGCCCTCTATGGCTATTGTTTTAAATCAATTAATTAACTACAATTTAAATCAGTCTATTAAGAATCTTTACTTTAAAGGAAAAGCATACGAATTGTTAAGTCTGTACTTTAACAGAGGTGAAGATGCAGATATTGAACAATGTCCATTTTTAGTAGATGAGACTAATGTTATAAAAATTAGAAAGGCTAAAGATATTGTAATTAACAGAATGGCAGAGCCACCAACTTTAACAGCGTTAGCAGATGAAATAGGGTTAAGCCTTAAGAAGCTAAAAGAAGGGTTTAAGCAAATTTATGGAGACTCTGTATTTAGTTTTTTATTTGATTATAAAATGGAATTTGCTAGAAAATTGTTAGAATCTGGTGAGCATAATGTTAATGAAGTTGGACTAAAAGTAGGTTATAGTACTTCTAGTCATTTTATTGCTGCATTTAAAAAGAAATATGGAATTACTCCTAAAAAGTATATTCAGTCTGTAATATAGTTTAAAGCTTTGTGTTAATACGCTTTCTAGTTTTATATTTTATTAGCTCTAAAACGTCTTCTATTAAATCTTCATCTTTGTCGGTTTCTCCTATTTTATTTCCTCTGTACTCAGACTTATAATATCTTTTAGTTGCAATGTCATTTGAGTTTTTTGGAGTTAAAAAGGCTACATAATACAATCTGTTATACTCTCCATAGTCAGTAACTTTATGTAGTTTATAAAAATATACAGACCCTTGTTTGCCGTTATCTGTTTTAAATGTTTTTTCTGTTAAAAACGTAATGGAGTCTTTGTCGCCTTCTAGTTCTTCATTATCAAATAAATAAGATTTAGCGTATTTTTCTTGATCTATGTTTTGCTTTAAGTACTTTGGCTTTAGTCCTTTTTTATAAAGCATTCTAACTAATAAGGCTTGGTTTTTATAGTTATGTAGTGTTTTTTCTTTAAGTTTATTTGGTATAGTTTCGTTAGCTTCTTCTAGTAATACGTAATACGTTGTTAAAGCATAAGCATCCTTAACATCTAATAATTTATTAAAGAACTCTTTTGCTAATTGTTCTTTTCTATGCGGAAAAATAAGCTTTACATATATATCTAATGCACTATAATTGTAATCGTTGTCTTTACTTAAATTACGCTTTACCTCTATTTTACCATCATTTATAATTTGCTTTTTATAACGTTTGTAAATTTTTGGTTTTACCAATCCACTATCTTTTAATTTAGCCAGTAAATTATATATAGGCTCTTTGTATTCTCTTATACTTGAGTATTCTAAAAGTTCTGGGTATAACTCTTTTTTTAATTCTAAAGAGTCCCTGTAAGTTCTAAATAACGGTTTTATTGCATAAGCCTCTATAGGTAAATCTTTGCTTAGTAATTTTATAAAATGACTCTGTGCGGTTTTGTTTTTACGACTTAAAATCGCTTTTAAAATATCGGTTTGTGTTTGCGGATCTGAATACGAATCTATATACATTGTTTTTAAAAACGGAATAACTTTTGGGTTTTTTAACTTACCCAATTGTTCTATTAAGTCGCTTTTAATATGTGCTTTGTTTTCTGGAAATGTATAGGTTTTTAAAAGATTAATAATTTTATTGGCATGTTTATTCTTAAACTTTATCATGCCATTTGTGTTTAATACTATACTATCGTCGTTTTTTAAAGCCGTAAAAAAACGATCTGTTTTATCGCTAAAGATGGATGTTCCTAAAAGGGTGTCTTTGGGTATAAAGCTATTATAGAAATTGGTTATAAATGCAGATGGCTTGGCTATTGAGTCTGCAAGGGATTTAATCTCGAAAAGCACTCCTTTTTTTAATATGTTTTTTACAGAAACAACTTTAGCACTTAAAGAATCTTTGTATTTAAAGCTATATGTGTAACTATTGTTATTAGAACCTTTTTTTCTGTGAGTAATAATGGGCTGAAAATCTTCGGAACTTACTTTTAAATTAGTATCTATTTCATTCCATAAACTATCAATGTTATGATACATTTTTAAGTCATGAAACTTTGTTCTGCTTACATATATTTGTTCATTTGCTTTAGAGAAGTATATGGTTTTTTTATTTTGCCTATCGTAAGGTTTTTGATGCTCTGTATTGTAATTATTATAAGGAGCGGTAATAGGTTTTGTATTTGTTAATACAGAAAAATGTAGAGATGTATCTGTATGTTTTTCAAAACCATCATAAAGAGTGTTTTTAAAAGTAAAGGACTTAAAGAATGTTTCGGCATTGTTACTTTTTTCTCCAACATAACCTAAAAGGTAATAACTACCATCTTTTACAATACTTTTTAAATGAATACTTCTATTAGATGTAGAATCTATTTTGGCAACCGCTTTATAGCTTTTATAATTTGTTTCTGTAAAACCAGCAGAACTAATATTTAAATCCAAATCTTCAAGATATTTTTCTACACTATACTTGGCTTCAAAAGCATCTTCTTCTATGTAATTAATGTCTGGTACTACAGATTCTTTAACAAAATAATAGTCATTATTAATAACACCTTGCATGAGTTTGTTTCCAGCATTATAGAGGTTGTCAGAATTATTAAATGCAGGTAGCAAAACTTCGTATTTGTTAAATGGAGATGTAATTAGTTCTTGTTTTGCAGAGCGTTCTTTAAACTTTATAGAGTTAAAAATATCTTTTTCATAATTTAACACATAGTCTTTTGGGCCAGCTAATTTTATAATAATAAGCTCTAAAGGTGTTTTATAAATATGATATTTTTGAAAATCCCCTTTTTTAGTTTTGTTTAATATACTTATACCAGGAAACGGCGTTTTTATTTTTTCTTTAGAGACAATATCTCCCGGTATATCTTCAAACAAGAAATTGTCTAACCTGTCTAAAGAAATGGTTTTGTCGTTTGGTAAATATTCGAAAGTATTAAATCTGCTTATTGCTAAATAAGCACCATTAGTCATATCTGGAGCTATAATAAACTTTTGGCCACCATAATAAAACTCTTTAAGCTCTGTAAAGCTTTTTAAACTTATAAAGCCATCTGGAGTAGTATACATTTTTAAACTTGGTATAGCTACAAAATTTTCTAATGCTTGTTTTGTTTCTTTCCCTTTTTTCGTTCTTTTAGATAATAAAGGTTTTACAGTATACCCTTTTTCTCTTAGTAAATTTAGCATGCCTTTTTTTCCAGGTAAATGTGCAGCGCCAACACCTGCGAACACAGATTTTTTTCTAGATACAGAATCTAAAACAGTAACCATATTACTATTTCTTTTATATAGCATGTGCTCTCTAAAAAACTCGGTATTAGAGGCGTTTCCTATAGAGTCTAAACGGTCAAGATTACGCTCTCTATAGGTGTTTTCTTGTAATAAATAAGGATTCTCTTTTTCGTATAACTCGGCAAGCCAAGGATCTAATTTTTTCTTGTAAGCATTTTTACTTGCTTTAGAGGTTAAATATTGCGCTTCTTCTAAATCTTCAAGGCTAATAATAGGTTTATTTTTCTTTTTACCAGCTTGGTATATAAACATGTCTAAATAGGTCTCTTCTTCAAAATTATCTAGATTAGACTGCTTACGATATAAATAACCATTAATCATATTATTATCAGAACGAATAATACGTCTTATCATTAACTCCTTTGGAGGCTCCATTTTAAAAAGCGCACTGTAAAAAGAATTATCATAACCACTAGAAAAATTTTGAGGAATTAAGGAAAGCGTTTCGTAATTATGTTCTAACCATGTAGAAGGGTCAGACTCTAAAGCGATAGACTCACTATTTTCTAAGGCTTCAAAAAACACATCATCTAATCTAAAAGCAACCTTTTTGCTTACATGCATGGTACCATATATATAAGAGGGTTTCTCAAGACCATTACCAGAAATTTCCCAAAGTAAACTCTTTTGTTTTTCTTGAGAGAAGCTTATTAAAAAGGAAAACAAGGCTAGGTATAGAAGTTTTTTTGTCATTAAAAAGTTAGAATAGAATTGTAAATATATATAGTAATAGTGTCAAAAATAATTTGAAAGTTACAAAATACGGTTTAATTAAGATACTTTTATAATATGCTTTAAGTACTCTTTCTTTATTTTGAACGTTTAATTTGTGGGTGTATTATAATTTAGAGTTGTATTTTTGTTATTAAGTATGTTTTATTGAATGTCTAGTGTATAACCTTCCCTTACCTAATAATTAAATTAACAGTGATTTTGTCTGTACTTTATAAGGTAATGCGAATTAAAAGAAAAAGAGTGTAAATGAAAAAAGGCGTTTTACTTGTTAACTTAGGTTCTCCAGATAGCCCAGAACCAAAAGATGTTAAAAAATATTTAGGAGAATTTTTAATGGACGAGCGCGTTATAGATGTTCCGCTATGGGCAAGAACATTGCTTGTAAAAGGAATTATTTTAAACACAAGACCAAAACAATCTGCAGAAGCCTACAAAAAAATATGGTGGGATAATGGTTCACCGTTAATTGTCTTATCTGAAGAGCTAAAGGACAAAGTGCAACAACAAGTAGAATTTCCTGTTGCATTAGCTATGCGTTATGGTAGTATGACTATTAAAAAAGGACTTCAGGAATTAGTAGACAAAGGTGTAGAGGAAGTAATGTTAATTCCATTATATCCACAATTTGCAATGGCTACAACAGAAACAATATTAGTATTGGCTGAAGAGATACGAAAAACAGATTTTCCAGATTTAAAAATAGAATCCTTACCTGCATTTTATAATGAGCCAGAATATATAGATGTACTAGCAAATTCTATAGAAAGGCATTTAAAAGATAAAACATACGAACACGTATTGTTCTCTTATCATGGTGTTCCAGAGCGACATATAAGAAAAAGTGACGTTACAAAATCGCATTGTAAAATAGATGGGAGTTGTTGTAACACACCATCTAAAGCACACGAGTTTTGTTACAGACACCAATGTTATGAAGTTACTAGATTAGTAGCCGAAAAGTTAAATTTAAACGAAGCGGCTTACTCTACATCTTTTCAATCGCGCTTAGGGTTCGATCCTTGGTTACAGCCATACACAGATAGAACTATAGAGCGTTTAGGTAAAAAAGGTGTAAACAGTATGGCAATTGTAACACCCGCATTTGTAAGTGATTGCTTAGAAACCTTAGAAGAAATAGCAATGGAAGGCGAAGAAATTTTTCATGAAGTTGGAGGCGGAGACTTTACAACAGTGCCATGCTTAAATACAGATGCAGCATGGGTTTCTCTTTTAGCAAAATGGATTAACAAATGGGCAGTAAAACCTGTTGCTACGGTATAATTTATTATGGGAGCATATTACTATTACATAAAAGCATTACACTTAATTTTTGTAGTAACTTGGTTCGCAGGGCTGTTTTATATTCCTAGATTGTTTGTATACCAAATAGAAGCTTTTTATAAACCCTCTCCAGAAAAAGAGATTTTAGGAAAACAACTAAAACTTATGGCAAAACGGCTATGGTTTATTATTACATGGCCCTCTTCTATACTAGCTACTTTATTTGCTATTTTATTATTAATATTAAGGCCTGGTTATTTAGAGCAGCCATGGATGCATGTAAAATTAGGTTTTGTAGTACTATTAATAGCGTACCAAATACAAACACATGTATATTACAGGCAATTACAAAACGACATTGTTAAAAAGAGCTCTAGTTTTATGAGGTTATGGAATGAAGGCGCAACCTTTATTTTATTTGCAGTTGTATTTTTAGTGATATTGCAAAACGCTATCAATTGGATTTTTGGAGTGGTAGGTATTTTTGTTTTAGCAATATTATTAATGTTAGGCTTTAAGCTATATAAGCGTATTAGGGAGAAAAATCCTGATGCTTAAATAAGTTTAAAATCTATTTCTATAAATAGTGGTGTGATTATTGTGTCGAACTGTATAAGCTATTTAAAAAACATACATGAGATTAAAAAAACTATCCTTACGAGTACGTATCTTTATTGCAATGATATTGTTAGTATTGTTGTCTTCTATACTTATCGCAGCCGTAGCAATACATCAATACAATGAAGAAACACAAGATTACAATAAACAAAGACTAGAACGTAAAGAACGTGCTATAATAGCAAGTTTAAGCTACGAATTAAAAGAAACATCTTATGAAATTATTCCAGATAAGGTTTCTTTAATTTTTAAAGAAGAAGTTCATAAAACAGCAGATATACATAATCAATCTATTGATATTTATGATTTAGAAGGGAGTTTTTTAATATCCTCTAAAGCAGAATTAAACGAGAGAGCAGAAAAAAAATGTCTCGACGCAGAAGTTTTAAATGCACTTTCAAATACTGCTGAACATCGTTACGTAGAAAAACGACAAGAAGGAGAAGACACTTTTCTGTCCTCTTATATTTACATATTAGATAAACGGTCTAAGCCCTTAGCAATAATTAACTTACCCTATCTTGAAAAAGATGAGTTTTTGGCAAAGGAGTTAGATGAATTCTTAGAGAGGTTAAGTTACACCTCATTAATAGTGCTTTTAATAGGTATTGCTTTAGCGTTCTTTGTTTCTAAATACATAACAAAATCTTTAAAAGCAATAGGAGATAAATTACGCGAAACTAGGTTAGAAAAGCGAAACGAAAAAGTAGTTATAGAAAATATGAGTGAAGAAATTTCTATTCTTGTAAATTCATATAATAGTATGATTGATGAGTTAGAAGAAAGTGCTGTACAGCTTGCCGCAAGCGAAAGAGAACAAGCCTGGCGAGAAATGGCGAAACAAGTTGCGCACGAAATTAAAAACCCATTAACACCAATGCGTCTAACAGTACAAAGCTTTCAGCGTAAATTTGACCCAAATGATGAAAATATACACCATAAATTAGATGAGTACAGTAAAACGCTAATACAACAAATAGATACAATGAGTAAAATAGCTGGCGCATTTTCAAACTTTGCTAAAATGCCGGCTCAGCAAAACGAAATGCTAAATGTTGTAGAAGTAGTACACTTATCGTTAGATATATTTAATGAAAACTACATTACATTCCAACCAGACAGAGAGGAATTAATAGCAAAGTTCGATAGAACACAATTAATACGTGTAGTAACAAACCTAATTAAAAACGGTATACAAGCCATTCCAGAAGGGCAAGTTCCAAAAATAGTTGTAACAGTATCTGAAGAAAATGAAACAGTAAAGATTAAAGTGTCAGACAATGGAGTAGGTATTACCGAAGAGAACAAACCTAAAGTTTTCGAGCCGAAATTTACAACAAAAACAAGCGGAATGGGGCTTGGATTACCAATGGTGAAAAATATTGTGGAAACTTATGGCGGAACAATTACCTTTGTATCTCAAGAAGGAAAAGGCACTACATTTACAGTAGCCTTTCCAAAAGGATAGAATCTGTTTAAAAAAATAAAATACTAATTAAAAAAATTCTCTATTAACAGGGAATGTAAAATATATTTTACAATGAACTACGAAAATATTTTAACCACAACCGAAAAAGGAATTACAACAATAACTATTAACCGTCCAAGCAAATTAAATGCTTTAAATAAGGCTACAATTAATGAGCTACATAATGCTTTTAAAGCAGCAGACGAAAATGTAAATAGTAAAGTAATTATTATTACAGGAAGTGGAGATAAAGCTTTTGTAGCAGGAGCAGACATTAGTGAATTTGCAGACTTTAATGTAGAAAATGGAGGTAAATTAGCAGCAGAAGGACAAACATTATTATTCGATTTTGTAGAAAACTTATCCACACCAGTAATTGCAGCAGTTAATGGATTTGCATTAGGAGGCGGATTAGAACTAGCAATGGCAGCACATTTTAGAGTAGCAAGTACCAATGCTAAAATGGGATTACCAGAAGTCTCTTTAGGAGTTATACCAGGATATGGAGGAACACAACGCTTACCTCAATTAGTAGGCAAAGGGCGCGCTATGGAAATGGTTATGACAGCAGGAATGATAGATGCAGATAAAGCATTAAGTTATGGTTTAGTAAACCATGTTGTTGCACCAGAAGAATTAATAACATTAGCAGAAAAAATTGCCAGCAAAATTATGCGCAACTCCTCTGTGGCAATTAGTAAAGCTATTAAAGCAGTAAATGCAAACTTTAAAGATGGTGTAAATGGGTATGATGTAGAAATCGAGCAATTTGGAGAATGTTTTGGTACCGAAGACTTTAAAGAAGGAACAACAGCCTTTTTAGAAAAGCGTAAAGCTGAGTTTCCAGGAAAATAAATCATTTGTTAATAACATAAAATATAACATCTGTTTTTTGTTTTAATATTTTGTAATTTCACAGAAATTATAAAATATGTTGGATAACTCTATAATAAAAGGGCGTGGTGCACAACTAAATGTTCATAATCGTTTTTTCGAATTGCAACACGAAACACGTGATGATTTTTTAGAATTTTGTGCGAAGGAAGGAGAGCAAGCAGATAAAAACAAGACCTTATATTTAGAGGTGTTTCCAAAAACTATAGTTAACAAAGTTACTAGTCCAGATGTTGGTATGACCTTTTCTTTGAACCCATATCAAGGTTGCGAACATGGTTGTATATATTGTTATGCTAGAAATAGTCATGAATATTGGGGGTATAGCGCTGGGTTAGATTTCGAGAGACGTATTTTAGTTAAAAAAGACGCACCAAAACTTTTAGAACAATTACTTAAAAAGAAAAGTTGGAAAGCTCACCCTATTGTTATGTCTGGTAATACAGATTGTTACCAGCCAGCAGAACGAGAATTTAAAATTACGCGGCAATGTTTAGAAGTATTTTTAAAATACAAGCATCCCGTTTCAATAATTACTAAAAATGCATTAATACTAAGAGATTTAGATGTGCTAAAAGAGCTAGCAAAAGATAACTTAATAAGTGTAAACCTCTCCATTACATCCTTATCTGAAAACACGAGACGTATTTTAGAACCTAGAACAACCACGAGTAAAAAACGATTAGAAACAATTAAAATACTCAGTGAAAATAATATTCCAGTAAATGTAATGTTAGCACCAATAATACCATCTATAAACAGTCATGAAATTTTACCGTTAGCCAAAACAGTTTCAGAATATGGTGCACTATCTATAGCGCATACAATAGTTAGGTTAAATGGAGCAATAGGGCAAGTATTTTCAGATTGGATAAAAAAAACAATGCCTGATAGAGCAGATAAAGTATTACTCCAAATAGAAAGTTGCCATGGCGGCACACTTAACGATAGTCGTTATGGTAAACGTATGAGTGGAGAAGGAAAAATAGCAGAGCAGATAAATAATTTAATAAAGTTAGCGAGGTTAAAATACTTTAAAGACAAAACAATGCCAAAACTAAATATAGTATTGCATGAAACGTGTAAAGACGGGCAGTTAAAATTGTTTTGAGAACTCGTTTTTAAAATATTATATTTAAAACTTGTCGACACACTTCTCTTTTGTAGAAGCACTAGAAATGATAATTTGATAAAAATTAAATAGAAAAACAAATCTAAAGCAGTGATTTGCGAGGAACGAACAAATAGTATCGAGAAGTGTTATAATATTATTTTTTACCATTCCATTCTGCATAAAACTGCTCTAAAAACCCAAGCATATATTGGTGTCTCTCTAAAGCTATTTTTTTACCAGATTTAGTATTCATTCTATCTTTTAAAAGCAATAATTTCTCGTAAAAATGATTAATAGTAGGAGCCGTTGAAGCTTTATATTCCGCTTTCGTCATGGTAAGATTAGGTTTAATCTCAGGATCGTAAATAGTCCTGTTTTTAAAGCCTCCATAATTAAAAGCACGAGCTATACCAATAGCTCCAATAGCATCTAAACGATCGGCATCTTGTACAACATCTAACTCTAGAGATTTAAATTTTTGTGCCACATTACCACCTTTAAAAGAGATGTTTTCAATAATTTGTATAACATGCTCAATAACTGTAGAGTCTGCATTAATACTAAATAAAAACTCTCTAGCCACTTTAGAACCTACAGTTTCATCACCATCATGAAATTTACTGTCTGCAATATCATGTAATAAGGCTCCAAGAGCAACAACTAAAACATCTACATTTTCATTTTTTGCAATAAGCATTGCATTGTTATAAACACGCTCTATATGAAACCAATCGTGACCACCTTCGGCACCTTTTAGTTGTTCTTTTACAAAAGTTATTGTTTTGGAAATATAAAAATCTGTCGTCATATTAAGTATTAAAAAAGGAAAAATTAAAAGGTTATTTAATAGCGTTTTCAACAACAATAGCGTCCTTAATGGTCTGTTCTAAATTGTCTAAAAGAACTTTGGTTTCAAAATCACTAGCTTTTATAGGTTGGTGTACTTTAAACTTTAAATGCGCACCCAATCCCATAGGAAACTTACCGTACTTTAACGTTTTCCATGAGTTATTTATAGATACAGGAACAATTAAAGCATTAGGAATATATTTAATAAGAGTTTCTAACCCCTTAGTGTGAAATTTTTTAGGGACACCATCTCGGCTTCTTGTACCTTCAGGAAAAATAACAGCAGCACGATTAGTTTCTGCAATATATTCTGCGAAATTTTTAATAGCTATAATAGCTTCTCTTGGATTTTTTCTATCTATTAATGCAGATCCGCCATGACGTAAATTATAGGAGACACTTGGTATACCTTTACCTAACTCTTTTTTACTAACAAACTTAACGTGGTGTTTTCTAAAAAACCATATTAAAGAAGGAATATCACTCATACTTTGGTGATTAGCAACTATAATAAGTGGCTGTTTTGTAGAAATAGTATAAGGATTATTAAAAGTGTATCTAGAACCTAAGATATTAAGGCAACGCATTAAAAAAAACTGAAGCCAATCGACACTTACTTTATGAGCTTGATAACCAAAAACATTGAAACAAAACCATTGAATAGGATGAAACACTAAAAGTGTTAATCCAAAAAATATAAAATAAATAATAGTTAAAGGATAAGCTAATAATTTCATCATTGCAATATGGTATACCTGCTTGTATTGTCAAAAATACACATAAAAAAACCACTACAAAAACAATGTAGTGGTTTAATATTTTTAATGCTAATTATAATATTAGCAATGCTCGTTATAAGCATCCTTAAGGTTTTCTGCAATTAATTCTGCCGGACGTCCTTCAATATGATGACGCTCTAACATGTGTACTAATTGTCCATCTTTAAATAAAGCAATACTTGGCGAACTTGGTGGAAAAGGTACCATATGTGCTCTTGCTTTATCAGTAGCTTCTCTATCTACTCCTGCAAAAACAGTTACTAAATTATTAGGAGATTTTGCATTTTTAGTACTCATTATCGCACCAGGCCTTGCATTGGCAGCTGCACATCCGCAAACAGAATTAACAACAACAAGAGTTGTTCCTTCTTTTGCTATAGCAGCATCAACAGCATCTGCTGTATGTAATTCTTGGAAACCTACATTTGTTAAATCTTCACGCATAGGTTTTACTAATTCTGCTGGATACATATTTTCTATATTTTATGTTTATTAATTCTAACTATGCAAAGTTAATCAAAAACCATGCAATACTTATTTATATGTTGCATTATAACTTTTATGGTGTCATAAGGTCAGTCTATAGTTTAGTTTTTTAATATTTATAGTTACAAATCGTAACAAAAACATAAAAGCAACAACAAACAAAATATTATATTTACAGACAGAACATAATTATACATAAATGGGTGCATTAAAATGGATAGGTGCTACAATAGGTTGGTCTTTTGGAGGGCCAATAGGAGCAATAATAGGTTTAGCATTAGGGAGTTTAGGAGATGCGTTTTCTTCAGGAGATAAATATATAGGAGAAGGGCAGCCTAGAACTAGTAGACCAGAGTATGGACAACGACGTAGTTCTAGAAATAGACCTAATTATAGATCGCAAACACAACGTCGGTCTCAAACAAAACCTGGAGATTTTGAAGTAAGTTTACTTATACTAGCCTCAATAGTTATTAAAGCAGATGGAAAACAAGATCAGCGTGAGTTAGATTATGTGCGTCAGCAATTTGTAAACATGTATGGTAAAGAACGCGCTAATAATGCCTTTAGATTATTTAAAGAAATAAACACGCAAAAAAATATACCTACCCGTCAGGTTTGCAAACAAATTCAACAAATGATGGATCATGCATCGCGTTTACAGTTGTTACACTTTTTATTTGGTATTGCTAAAGCAGATGAAATGGTTACAGAAGATGAGGTGCGCCAAATATATACCATTGCTGGGTATTTAGGAATTAGCTCTAGAGATTACGAAAGTATAAAAGCAATGTTTTACAACAGTGCAGACAATGCCTACAAAATATTAGAAATAGATAAAAAAGCAACGCCAGACGAAATTAAACGTGCTTACAGAAAGATGGTTAAAAAATACCACCCAGATAAAGTTGAACATTTAGGAGAAGAGCATAAAAAAGGAGCAGAAGCTAAATTTAGAGAAGTACAAAAAGCATATGAGAGATTACAAAAGGAACGTGGCTTTTAATAGCGACAGAAACCTTCCATAGTACTTAACCAATAATGTTTTTTTAAGTCATTGACTTTGTGTGTGTAACAAAAAAACGGATTTTGATACATATAAGTAAAAGAAGTTTAATTGTATAAAAAATAAAACATGATTCATAAAGGAGCTTTAGTATTAGGCGTATTAATAGGCGCAGGAATTGGTGTAATGCTTGCACCAGAAAAAGGAAGTGTTACCCGAGATACCCTTAAAAAAGAAGGTAAGGATGTAAAAGATAAACTAGTAAAAGATTTTAATGAGGTAAAAGACGATTTATCTAAAGCAGCAGTTTCTGGGAAAGAGAAACTTAAGCAGGAAATGGAAGATTTAGCCTCTAAAACAAGTTATAAAACAGAACAAGCCATTACATTTTTAGAAAAGCAATTAGCTATTTTAAAAGAAAAGAATAAAACACTACAAAAAATGAGTTAATTATTATTGTATCTCGTTATGAAAAACCAGCATAAGATATTTAGACCAAAGCAATGGAGTAACTTAATCTTGCTTCTGGTTTGTTCTGCTTTTGTTGCATTAGGAATTATGGCATTAAAAGATAAGCCATTTTTTGGGTGGTTAGTAATTACTTTTTTTGGACTTGGAGTTATTGTGTCTTTAATTCAATTTTACCCTAATGCTTCATATATAAAATTAAATGAAGAAGGATTTGAAGTTAAAAGCTTGTTTCGTGCTCATTTTACAAAATGGCCTGAAGTTAAAGATTTCAGACAAGGCTATATTAGTGGAAATAAAATGATTTTTTATAATTACACAGATGAGCATAAAAAATGGAATGCAGGAAAAAAAGTATCTAAATTTTTGTCTGGAAACGAAGGAGCATTCCAGTCAACCTATAATATTTCTACAGATAAACTTATGGCGTTAATGGTAGATTATAAAAAAAGAAGCAAATCTTAAGTATATAATTATACGTTTTTAGGATTCATTTTTAATTCATTCTCAATAAGTAATTCAGGTAATTCATTTGCAAATTGATTCCTCTCGTTAAGAAGAATTGTCCGAATTCGTTTTTTTAAAAGAGCCAAATCGTTAATTGCATCTAATAGTTTGTTTTTAAAATCTAAAAAATCAATTTCAAATTTAGCATCATTTTCTTTGGGTTTAGGATTAGTTTCGTCTAATGGGTTTGATAGTAAAATTTTATTCTCTATTACTTTACCATAAATCCAAGGATGTCCTATCCAAATTTCTTTCCAGTATTTAGGTTTGTCTTTTATTAATTCTAACCAATTTTTATAGTTAGAAAGACTGCCACAACAACTATGGTTAATAACTTCTCCATTTTCAAATCTTATAACTAATCCGCCTTCAAAATCGCAAACATTTTCTAGTTGGTATTTTGAGATCTCTGCATCTTGAAGTTCTTTTTTAATGAGTACACTTAAATCCTCATCATTAATGTCTGAAACAATAATAGAACTATAAGCGTATTTATCTAGTCTATTAATATTTTTAATTCCTGCGTCATTAAAAACACCTAATGCGAATTTTTCATAATCTTCGCCAGTTTTTAAATTTGCATTTTCATTTACACGCCAGGGACTCATTTCAATGACTGGATATATTTCTGTTATTTTATTCATGCAATTAAGTTATTTAAAAACTTACATGTCTAGTTTTGTTTTATAAAAATGAGTTATGAATAATACCTTAAAATATTTAGGTTTACATAATTTGTTCCATAGAAACTTCCTTCAAAAATACATTTTTTAACCTATTTACAGTTTCAAAAGAACAAGAATTCTGTTTTTTTAAGAGCACATCTATCTCTGCAAAAAATGCAACAATATTGTGTGTAAAAATAAAAACAGTGTTTTTCCTGTAAAAAAATAGGTCTTTCAACTTTCTATAAATAGGTTTTTTAACCTGCTATTAATATAAATAGTGGAAGTACTTTTAATTCTCGCAATTAAAGCTATTAATCCATAAAAATTCTGTTCAATGATTTTTGAAATCTTACAGATTATAACCGAAGAAATAAACGATTACTTTGAAGTAAGTACGGTCTCTTTAGAGAACATTGCTAATATAGAGCAAGAAGGAGAAGGAGATTCTAGTGGTGTTATCCTTACACTACTTAATATGAAAGAAGAGTATACACTAAAAAATCACTCCAACAATCAAATTAACGGTACAGAAGTAAATTATAAAAACCCTAAAATTAATTTAAACCTGTATGTACTATTCAGTGCTAATAATTCTACTTATACAGAGTCCTTAAAAAGCATCTCTAAAGTAATGCAGTACTTTCAAGGAAAACGGGTGTTTACACAAGAGAATACTACATTTTTAAGAGAAGGTGAATTAAGTAATGTTAATAATTTTAGGTTTTTGGTGGACTTGTTTACCCCATCGTTTGAAGAGCTTAATTATATATGGGGAACATTAGGAGGAAAACAATATCCATCTGCAATCTATAAAGTATCTCTAATAGAAATAGAAAGAGAAGTTACTCTTAAAAAAGGAACAGTTATTTCTGGACTTAGTAATGATTTAAATAATAACTAGGTATGCAGTATAAAACACTATTTAATATAAACATTCACCACGGTTATTTTTTGGATAATGGACAAGAAAAGTTCCTTACCTCCAATAACAATAATGCAATGAGTGATGAAGAGAAAGAAGAAGCATTAAAAAAATATGACTTTTCAAAGTACCTTATAGTTTCTCCAACTGCAGCAACCACAGAAATACTAAAAAACCACCGTATGCTCTATAAAAAAGATAAACAAGGTTTTAGAGTATTAATGAGTACTATAGAAGAAGTGCAAGATAAATTTGCGCCAATAATAAAATTAGGAGACGAGTTAACATTAACCTTCGAGCTAAAAGCTGTAGACCCATACTTTTATAACTATACCCAAAGTACAGGTCTTGATAATGATAGAATGTACTTGTTTACTAATAAAAAACCAGCAGGAGAATCTAATAGTTTTGAAACCCTTTTTGAAAATGGAGATGGTAAAATAGACTCTAATTTTTTACTTAAAGAAGTATCTACAAGAACATTAATAAGAGCTATAGCAGAAGAAGATGAATTAATTACAGATCAATTCTCTATAGTAAACGAAATTAATACTATTGAAACCGATGATACCTTAACTAATGGTGAAAAAACAAGCGCAGTAAATAGCCTTCTGGATACTATTATAAAAAAACGAAAGAAAAAAGGCGTAGTGGGCTACGTAAGGCTAACCATAAAAGGAGACGATAATACACAAGACTTATTAATTTTTGAAGGGCTAAAGCAATACGCAATAAATGAACATCCAAACTTTATAATCAGTTTTATAAATAAGAGAACATTTTGGAGATTCATTAGCCTATCAGATGGAGCAACATTAACAACTAAAAATAAAAAATGGTCCTCTAAAAATGGCTATGTAGAAATTAATAGCTCAGATTTTTTACCAGCAGGACTAGACCCTCCAACTACAAATCCTAGCGATTATAAATTTCCAAATCCAACAGCAGAGATTATTAAAAAAGAGAATAATAAATATTATTCAGAAGTATTCATTTAAAATTAAATATTAAAAATTATGACATCTTACAAAACACCAGGAGTTTACATAGAGGAGATTGTAAAGTTTCCGCCTTCTGTAGCTCAAGTAGAAACAGCTATTCCGGCCTTTATAGGGTATACGGAAACAGCTATTAGAAAAGTTACTGGCGATTTACATGAAAGGCCAACACGTATTACTTCTATGTTGGAGTACGAAAATCATTTTGGTTTGGCAAAAGCAGAAACAGATATTACAGTAAATGTAATAGATGGCGTTGTGGCAGCAACACCACCATCGGCAGCAAACAAATCTCCATTTTTAATGTACTATTCATTACAGTTATATTTTGCTAATGGAGGAGGGCCATGTTACATTACATCTGTAGGACAATATGGAGAAGGAGAAGTTAATAAAGTATCTTCTGTTACAAAAGGCCCTTTAGATAACGGTCTTGCCGAAATTAGAAAAGTAGACGAGCCAACATTATTGGTTTTTCCAGATGCTACATCATTGGCAGATTACGATGATTTTTATGCCGTATATGGAGATGCATTAACACAGTGTAACGAATTACAAGATCGTTTTACAATTATAGACACATACTCAGATTTGCCATTTGCAAATAAAGTACCAGCAGATCCAGACATTCTACCAGATGCAGGATTAAGAAATGGAATTTCTTTAGGAAAAGATTACTTAAAATATGGAGCGGCCTACTATCCGTTTTTAGAAACTATTCTAGATTACAGGTATGATGAAACAGCAATAGATGTAACCATTAGTACAACAGCACCTAGAAACCTACAAGCAGAAGTAATTAATATTTCGGCAAAAACTAAAACCAATAATTTAGGAAATTTAATAACAGAGCTAAAAACATTAGCAGACGATGTTAATGCTATTCCTGCAGGACCTAGTCAAGATACAGATGCAGTAGCTATGATTCCATCATTTATATCTAAAATAAATGAAGTAAAAGCAGAAGTAGACAAAGTAAAAGGGCAGCTTAATGATGCATTAACCATTGCTAGTGAGGAACCAACAGCAGCAACCCAAGCTAATGCTTTAGATACATGGATAACCAATGTTTTAGAACAATTAAATCTAGATTTAAACAAAACAATAGATCGATTAAATGCCGATACTACTAAAGCAACCTTAATTAAGGAAGTAGACTATTTAACAGCATCAGCAACAAATAATCCATCATTACAACGTGTATTAGGAACACACGACGATAATGTAGCAGCAGATGCTATAACAGATAAAGTAGATAAGTTAGACGATACTGGAGCAGGAGAATTAAGAGATCTTATTTCTGCATTACCAACATCTAGCGGAAGTGCAGTTGTAAAAAAATTAAACGTATTAAAGGATGAAGACGATCAAACCTATAATCGTATAAAAGCAGAAATAAATTCTATGCCAATAAAACTACCACCTAGTTCGGCAATGGCAGGAATATATGCAAGAGTAGATACAGATAGAGGCGTATGGAAAGCACCAGCAAATGTTGGCGTTACATACACAGTAAAGCCATCTGTACAAGTATCTCACGATGACCAAAAAGACCTTAATGTAGACACCGTAGCAGGAAAATCTATTAATGCTATTAGAAGCTTTACAGGAAAAGGCGTATTAGTATGGGGAGCAAGAACTTTGGCAGGAAACGATAACGAATGGCGTTACGTACCAGTAAGACGTTTCTTTAACATGGTAGAAGAATCTGTTAAAAAAGCAACAGAGCAATTTGTTTTCGAGCCAAACGATGCTAACACATGGGTAAGGATAAAAGCAATGATAAACAACTTCTTGACTTTACAATGGAGAGCAGGAGCACTTGCAGGACCAACACCAGAATCTGCATTTTACGTAAACATTGGTTTAGGAGAAACAATGACAGCGCAAGATATTTTAGAAGGAAATATGATTGTAGAGATAGGTATGGCAGCCGTTAGACCAGCAGAGTTTATTGTATTAAAATTCTCTCATAAAATGCAAGAAGCATAATTAACATTATTAAATAATTTAAAAAAGCATATAAATCATGGCAACAGAATATCCAATATCAAAGTTTTATTTTAAAGTAGACTTTGGAGGTGCAGAATTTAACTGTACTGAAGTTTCAGGGTTAGATTTTGAAAACGAACCCATAGAATATAGAGGAGGAGCAGATAGCGAGTTCCACAAACGAAAGCAAGCAGGGATGTTTAAATACGCAGACATTACCCTTAAAAGAGGAACCTTTGTGGGTAAAACAAAAGAGTTTTATACACAATGGGCTAAAACAGTTTATTTCCAAGAAAATGGAGAGCAATACCGAGGAGACTTAACAATAAGTTTATTAGGAGAAGACGGTAACCCAGTAATGTCTTGGTTAGCATCGGGAGCTTTTATTAAGAAAATACAATCTACAGACCTAAAAGCAGATGCTAACGAAATAGCAATAGAAACAGCAGTATTCTCTGTTAACAAGTTAACAATACTATAATGGCAAAGTATTTTCCACCAGTAGGGTTTTATTTTTCGGTAGAGTTTTCATTAGGAAGCGATGAAAATACTAAGGACAATCAATTTCAATCGGTTTCAGGTCTATCTATAGACTTGGAAACCGAAGAGATTGCCGAAGGTGGAGAGAATAGGTTTAAGTACAAGTTACCAGTTAAAACTAAATATCCAAATTTAGTTTTAAAGCGTGGAATGATAGTGGACTCTAAAGTAATCGATTGGTGCAGAGAAGCACTAGAAAATTACAATTTTGAACCCTTAGATATCATGGTAAACCTTCTAGTTAAAGAAGGAGACATTACCACATCGGCTACAGCAAAACCCTTACGCTCATGGAATATAAAAAATGCGTTTCCAGTAAAATGGAATGTAAGCGATTTTAATGCCGAAGAAAATAAGTTTGTTATTGAAACATTAGAACTATCCTATAACTATTTCGAAATACTATAAATAATGCCAATAGAAATTAAAGAAATGCACATTAAAATTAATGTAGATGAAGGTCCTTCTGGAAGTCCAAAAGGTGGAAAGTCTGATGATAAAAAAAGTACTAAAGCAATAATTGAAGCTTGTATAGAAGGCGTTATGGAAATTTTAGAGCAAGCAAAAGAACGATAAAATGGGGGAAGGAGAATTAAAAAAACTGACAATAAAAGCCTATACAGATGAAAAATTTAATAGTCCAGTAGATGGCGGTGAGTTTACAACTTTAGTAAACCCAGACAAATATGTTGTTGTATACAAGCCAGAGTACGAAGAACAACAAGGGCAAGGCACAAGTACAAAGCAACCTAATTTTCTAAGAATAGCACCACAAGAATTAGATTTCGAGCTGTTATTTGATAGTACAGGTATTATAGATGGAGAACCAAATAAAAAAGATGGCATTATAGATAAAATAGATGCTTTTAAAAAAATTGTTTTCGATTACAGTGGAGAAGAGCATAAACCATACTATTTACAAGTTGGATGGGGAGCATTATTATTTAAAGGATCACTAGTAGATTTAAGTATAGAATTTAAGCTGTTCGCACCAGATGGCACACCAATACGAGCAGTAGCAAAAATTAAAGTACGAGGATCGGTAGACGATAACTTAAGAGCCGCAAGAGAAAATAACCAATCGCCAGACTTAACACACTACAGAGTTGCAAAAGATGGAGATACTTTGCCATTAATGACCCATAGAATTTATGGAGACTCTAAGTACTATTTAGAAGTAGCAAGAGTAAACAACTTAGTAAATTTTAGAAAACTAAAAGCAGGACAAGAATTATTTTTTCCACCATTAACAAAACAATCATAAATGAATAATAGCGGCGTCATACAAACTTCAAAAAGTGCAGACTTAGTTACTTTTAAAATATTAACAGAAGGCGAAGAACTTTCAAAAATATACGAAGTAAAAAGTATTGTAGTAAACAAAGAGGTTAATAGAATCCCAACCGCTAAAATTGTTTTAATAGATGGAAATGCAGCAAAAAGAGATTTCGAATTAAGTAACGAAGAGTTCTTAATTCCGGGTAAAGCTATAGAAATAACAGCAGGGTATCACTCAGACGAAGAAACCATTTTTAAAGGTATCGTAATTAAGCATAATATACGCATTAGAGCTAATGGAGCACAGCTTATAATAGAATGCAAAGACGAAGCAGTAAAGATGACTGTAGGAAGAAAAAGCAACTATTTTTATGATAGTAAAGACAGTGACATTGCAGAAGAATTAATAAGTAATTATGGCCTGTCAAGCTCAGTAGAAGCAACCACTCACACACATGCAGAATTAGTACAATACAACGCATCCGATTGGGATTTTATGGTAGTAAGAGCACAAGCCAATGGAAAATTATGTTTTGTAGAAGACGGAGAAATTACTATTGCAAAACCAGATGTAGGACAATCGGAAATAGAAACCGTAACCTTTGGCGCTTCACTATTAGATTTCGATGCAGAAATAGATGCAAGACATCAAATACAAAAAGTATCATCCTATGGATGGAATCATGCAGATCAAGAGCTCATAGAAATAGAAGGAAGCGATCCAGCAGTAGCATTAAATGGAAACATATCTAACGATGATTTAAACAGTGTTATTGGCTTAGAAAATCTAGAATTAAGACACGGCGGAGCAGTTACAGATACCGAATTGCAAGATTGGGCAGATGGTAAATGGCTATTTCAACAGTTGGCGAAAGTAAGAGGAAGAATGAAATTTCAAGGCATTCCAGCAGTAAAACCAAATACAATAATAAAGCTAGAAGGCGTAGGAGATCGTTTTAACGGTAATGTTTACATCACAGGAGTAAGCCATAAAATTATAGATGGAAACTGGTTAGTAGATGCGCAATTTGGTTTAAACCCAGAATGGTACTCAGAAACTTACGAGGTGAGCGCAAAACCAGCATCTGGCTTATTACCAGCAATAAGTGGTTTGCAAATAGGCATAGTGTCTCAATTAGAAGAAGACCCAGATGGAGAAGATCGCATATTAGTACAAATACCAATAATTAATAACGAAGAGCAAGGCATTTGGTGTAGAGTCGCATCATTAGACGCAGGAGAAAATAGAGGCGCCTTTTTTAGACCAGAAATAGAAGATGAGGTTATAATAGGCTTTATAAATCAAGATCCCAATGATGCTGTAGTGCTAGGCATGTTACATAGTAGTGCAAAACCATCGCCTATAACAGCAAGCGATGATAACCATGAAAAAGGATTTGTAACACGAAGTGAAATGAAAGTGCTTTTTGATGACGATAAAAAATCAATAAACATTTCTACACCAGCAGGAAAAGTAATTTCACTAGATGAAGATGCGGGAACCATTATAATAGAAGACGATAACTCTAATGTAATAACTATAGATGACAGTGGGATAATGCTAGAAAGTGCAGGAGATATAGGTATAAAAGCATCAGGAGATGTAAGTATAGAAGGAACCAACGTAAACATTATAGCAAATGCAGAATTTAAAGCAGAAGGCTCGGCAGGAGCAGAAGTATCAACAAGTGCAATTGCAGTATTAAAAGGATCGCTAGTACAAATTAATTAACAATTATGGGAGCACCAGCAGCAAGAATAACAGACATGCATGTATGTCCAATGGTAACAGGAGTTGTACCCCATGTAGGCGGGCCAATTTTACCAGCAGGAGAACCAACGGTATTAATAGGAGGCTTACCAGCAGCAAGAGTAGGTGACATGGCAACATGCGTTGGGCCGCCAGACTCTATAATATTAGGGTCTACAACAGTATTAATAGGAGGAGCACCAGCGGCAAGATTAGGAGATTCTACAGCACATGGAGGCACTATAGTATTAGGAGAACCAACAGTTTTAATAGGATAAAATGGAAAATAAAAAATCGTTTTTAGGAGTAGGATGGAGTTTTCCTCCAGAATTTAAAATGGGGCAGAAAAGTGTGAAGATGATTTCTGACGAAGAAGATATAAAAAGTAGTCTACACATTCTATTAACAACCCGTTTAGGAGAACGTGTAATGTTACCAGAGTATGGTTGCAACCTTGAAGAATTATTATTCGAAAATTTAGACCGAACACTAATTACATATATAACAGAGCTTATAAAGACAGCAATACTTTATCACGAACCAAGAATAGATGTAATAAAAATAGACATATCAGAATCCGATCCTTTAGAAGGAAAGTTAATTATTGAAATAGAATATAGAATAAGAGCTACAAATTCGAGAACAAACGTAGTATTCCCGTTCTATAAAGAAGAAGGAACAGATATTAATTAGTAAACTAATATGAGCAATAGCAATAACATAGATAAAGTATTAAAAAGAAGCGGTACAGGGCAAGGGCAGCGATTTATAGACGTGTTAGATCCAAAAACCTTTCAATTGCATGATTTTGATATTGAAGATTGGATTCTATTTGCTTATAATTTTGCAGAAAATATTAATTATTACAACACAAACGATGCCCAAAACCCTTCTGGGAACTGGCAAGGCTTTTTTAATAATTTAAAACTAGAAGATGGTAATGTTCCAGATCGAGAAGACCCTAGGTATTCTGTATTAAAAGAGTCTATATCAAAAACATTATCGCAATATAAAGATGATAAAAATTTAACGCCACATTTAACATTATTTGTTTGCTTTCTACAACTGTTAGAGTTTTCAAAAGAACGCTTTAACGGCATCACAAAAAGACACCTAGACTTTTATTATAAAGAGCTGCTACAAGTCAATAAACTAGCAGCAACACCAGATAAGGTTCACGTTATTTTTGAATTAGCCAAAAAAAGTAGTGAAGAGCAAATAAAAACAAAAACAGCTTTAAATGCTAAAAAAGATAATGAAGGCAACCCAAGAGAATATAAAACAGAAGAGGAGTTAATTGTAAATAAAGCAAGTGTAGCAAGTTTAAAAACAGTTTATAATGGTTTAAAAAACAGTGACCCTAATTTTAAAGGTACTAACGTACCAGAGTTTAAAGTAAGTCGAGTAGCAAATACATTAGATGGAGTAAAAGAAGCCCTTCCAGAAGAAGCACCCTATTGGTATCCTTTTGGTTACACTTCGGCAGAAAACGAAGCGTATTCAGAGTTAGAAAATGCGCAGGTTGGATTTGCCATTGCATCCCCTTTACTTAATTTAAAAGAAGGATTAAGAACAGTAGAAATAACAATAGACTTTACTGAAGAAAAAGCAGAAGAAAATAAAAACAATATAAGTAATTTTACAGCTGCAGATTTAGATAACATTCTATCTATTAAAGCAAGTGGTACTAAAAAATGGATAGACATACCAGGACTTAAAATAGAGGGCATTACAGGAGAATCTGTAACAGCTATTCCATCAAACCAATCAGTAAAATTAGTATTTCAATTAAGTAAAGACACAGACGCTTTAGTTAATTATAACGAGGAAACCTTATTAAAAAAATACAATACAGAATTTCCTCTAGTATGCTTTACTATAGATACAGCAAACCAAAAAGGATACAAGTTTTATAGTGCTATAGTAAATAGAATAGTTAGTGAAATTACTGTAAATGTAAATGTAGAAGGCGCAAAATCGTTGTTACTAGAAAATGATAATGGAGTATTAAAAACTGTAAAACCATTTTATCCATTTAGTACAAAACCAGTTAAAAATTCAAACTTTTATATAGACTACCCAGAAGTATTTTCTAAAAATTGGAACAAGATAAACGTTAATTTAAAATGGAAAAATACACCAGAAGACTTTAAAACTTGGTATGAGGCCTATTTAAAAACACAAAAGTTAGCAACCAAACCAAGTCAATTTGTACTTAAAGATGGAAAAGGAAAACCAATAGCAATAAGTAATGATAAGTTTATAGTAACAAGCAACAGCCATTTTAAAGCAGAAAAAGCATTACTTCATAAAGAAGAATGGAGTATAGAAGCAATACCGCAAATATTATTTACAAAAATAAAAGACCCCAAAACAAATGAGGAAACAGAAGATTTTGAAAGTAATATTAAATGGACAAACAACTCTGTTTTTAAAATAGATAAAGCAGGGCCAATGCGTTTGTCGCTAGAAGAAACATTTCTTCATGAAATATACCCAAGACTCTATGCTTTAGCATTAACAAGCAAGGACGACCCTTTAATTCCAAACGAACCTTACACACCTATAGTAGAAAGTATAACATTAGACTATTCGGCACAAGAAACAATAAACATTGCTTCTCAAACATTACCAATAAATGAAGCAGATTTGTTAGAAACAAGAGAAGCGTTTGATGCTAATAGAATACAGTTATTTCATAACCATCCATTTGGTCAAAAAGAAGAACATAACTATTTAAAAATAATAAAGCAAAGTAGCGGAATAAAAGATGTGTTCGATACTAATAATATAAATACCTATTTAGTTCCAAAATACTGTAAAGGAGGCGCATTATATATAGGATTAGAAAATGCAGAAGTGTCACAAACTGTAGCTTTATTAGTTCAAGTATTAGAAGGAAGCGAAAACCCTTTAGTGCCCTCTTTTAATACTAATGAAAAAATAAACTGGTCTATACTATGCGATAATAAATGGAAAAGCTTAAAAGATGATATAATATCTAATAATACAGATAACTTTTTGACCTCAGGAATTGTAAAAATTAGCATACCTAAAGAAGCTACAAAACATAATACAGAACTCCCAGAAGGATTAATATGGCTACGAGCAAGAATGCATAGAGATTACGATGCCGTTTGTAAAGCTATAAACATACACGCGCAAGCCGTACAAGCAACATTTGTAAACAATGAGAACGAATTATCTCATTTAGAAAAAGGACTACCAGCAGAAACCATATCGAAACTAATAACAAGAAAACCACAAATAAAATCTATAAAACAACCCTATAGCTCCTTTGGAGGCATACCAGAAGAATCCGATGCACTATTTTATAGAAGAATTAGCGAACGATTAAGACATAAAAATAGAGCAATAACACTATGGGATTACGAACACCTAGTATTACAGAAATTTCCAGAAATCTATAAAGTAAAATGTCTAAACCATACAAAAGAAGAAAACTTTACAGCAGCAGGAGAAGTAACTATAGTAGTAGTACCAGATACAGTAAATAAAAACGTGTTCGATATTTTCGAGCCAAGATTAAGTAAAGCATTAATGAATAAAGTAGAAAACTACCTAAATGCACTTAATACCATGCATGTAAATGCAAAAGTAATAAACCCAAATTACGAAAAAGTAACCATAACACTAGAAGCGAAATTTTATGAAGGTCTAGACGAGAGTTTCTACACCAAAAAATTAGAAACAGACATTATTAAGTTTTTGTCACCATGGGCATACGATGACACAAAGGAAATAGAATTTGGTATAACACTACATAGAAGTGTATTAATAGACTATTTAGAGAAATTAGAGTATGTAGACTATTTACAAAATGTAAGTATGGATAAAGATGGCGTTTCTAGCAATAATAGTATTACACCATTAAACCCAAAATCTATTTTAGTATCTGCTAAAAAACACAGTATAACATTAGCAGAATCGCCATGTAAACAACAAAAAACAGAAGCAACAATAGAATGCAAAGCGTAGAAAAACACATATCGATACCAAAAGACGTTGCTACAAAAAACGACTTAGATTTCCATTTCTTAAGAGAAAAAGGAATAGAATATATAGAGCAATTAGGAAGTAGTTTATGGACAGATTTAAACGCCCATGATCCAGGCATAACTATTATGGAAATGCTATGCTATGCTATCACAGATTTAGGGATGCGTATAGAAATGCCTATAGAAAACCTATTAGCTTCAAAAGATTCAAATAATACTATTCAAAACCAATTTTATAAAGCAGCAGATGTATTTCCTACAAAAGCACTAACAGCAAACGATTATAGAAAACTATTTATAGATGTTAAAGGAGTTAAAAACTGTTGGCTTCGTAAATATGAGAAAACAGTTTATGTAAACTGCAAAGAAAATAAACTATCATATAACGAAAATGATTTTAGTACGCTAGATAAAGCCTTTAAAAATAAATTTCAACTCAAAGGATTGTATGCACTATTTATAGAATACGATGCCTTAGAAGAAGACCTAACAGAGCAAGAAAAAGAAGATATACTAGAATTAGTAAAAGAAGCATACTATAACAATAGAAACCTATGTGAAGATATAGTAACCATAAATACTGTAGAAACTCAAGGCGTTTCAGTTTGTGCTAATATAGAAGTAGATATAGAAGCTAATGAAGAAGAAGTGCATGCAAACGTACTCTATCAAATCAATAACTATTTTTCTCCAGAACTACGTTTTTACAGCATAAAAGAAATGCTAGAAAAAGGCTATACACCCGATCAAATTTTCGATGGCCCATCATTAGAAAATGGTTTTATAGATATAGAAGAGTTAAAAGCGGCCGAATTAAGAACAGAAGTTAGACTTTCGGACTTAATGAAAATACTAATGAATATTGAAGGCGTAAAACTAATTAAAGACATTTCAATAGGGCATTGTGACGCTTCCAAACCATTAGGAAACGATTGGATTATTTGTATAGACCCTAACAAAAAACCTAAACTTTGTGAAAGAAGCACCTTTAACTACCATAAAGGAGTGTTGCCATTAAATATAAACGAAGCAGAAGTATTACGTTTTTCTGAAGCATTAAAAACAGATACTATAGAAGCGCAAAAAGTAGCCAAAACAAATAAAAACTTAGACATACCTAAAGGCATTAGTTTAGAGACCAGCCAGTATAACACCATACAAAATGATTTTCCAGACACCTATGGTATTGGTCTAGATGGATTAAACGCAAGAGCCACAACAGAAAGGAAAGCACAAGCAAAACAATTAAAAGCGTACCTATTGTTTTTCGATAAAATATTAGCAAACTATTTTAAACACTTGGGTAAAGTTAAAGACCTATTATCTATAAATGGATCAGAAACAAAAACATATTTTACTCAAGCCTTACACGGTATAAAAGATTTTGATGATTTAGTAAAAAATTATCCAAAAGCAAACGAAGACGCACTAACAAAACTACTGTTCGATAAGTTTGATAATAATATAGAACGAAGAAACAAAATTTTAGACCATCTCTTAGCACGATTTGCAGAACGCTTTGGCGATTATACATTTTTAATGAAAACCTTATACGGTAGCTCTGCAGACGAAATGACTTTAGCAAACAAAGAAGCCTTTTTAAAAGATTATGTAGCAATTAGCTCCCAAAGAGGCTGTGCTTTTAATTATTACAAGCAAGAAAATAAAGCACTGTGGGATACAGATAATGTTTCAGGATTTCAAAAAAGAGTATCACGATTAGTAGGTGTTAAAAACTATACAAGACGCCATTTAACAGATTCTTTTGTTGAAGTATATAAAAATGCACCAGAAGAATACAGATGGAGAGTTCGTAACAGTAATAACGACATTGTTTTATCATCTACAACAAACTATAAAACAGCCAGCAAAGCATCAGAAGAACTCTATTTTGCCATACTACAAATTATTCAAGTTTCAGAAAAAACAATAGAAAAACAATTTGAAAACAAGGTAGAGAATGAAACACTTATAGATACCATAGAAATAAATAAAACAGATGCAGGAGTATACACCTTTCAAATTATTAACCCAGAAGAACCTAAATCGAGTACAAATTATATAATAGCCAAACAATTTATATTTTATAACACCCTTAAAAACCTAAAACAAGGAATAATAGATTTAGTAGATTTTATAAAAACTGAATTCTCAGAAGAAGGTATGTTTTTAGTAGAGCACATGCTATTACGTCCAGATGTTACCAAGCAAACAACAGACGAAGATACATTTATACAAATATGTGCAGACGAGTGCGATGAGTGTAATATAGACCCCTACTCCTACCGTGTAAGCATTATTTTGCCGGGCTATACATACCGATTCTCAAATCCAGATTTTAGGCGCTACATGGAAAATATTATTAAAGAAGAATTACCAGCGCACATACTACCTAAAATTTGCTGGGTAGGATATAGAAGAGGTGTTGTAGAAGACAATGAAAATGATTTAAGGCAATTTGAAGAAGCCTATAAAAATTACCTCTTTGCTAAAACAAATTTAGCATTACAAGAGCAACCAACAATTAACAATAATGAACATAAAAAACTAATAGATGCTATGTCTCAATTAAATACAATCTATCCCGTAGGGCGTTTATTAGACTGTAATGATGAGAGCGATGAATTAGAAGGAAGAATCATATTAGGACAAACCAATTTGGGAACACTTAAAATAAACAGCGATGAAAACTAAATTAAAAGATATAACCACCCAATATAGAAAATTTAGTACAAACCAAGTACTAACAGAACATCAGCTAAATGAGTTTTTAGATTATTTTGATGATCAAGACCGTTTAACGAGAACAAGCCTTAGCGGTGTTGGGATAGCCTGTGGATTTAAGTTAACATATATAGAAACAGAAAATGCCATTGAAATAACACAAGGAAGAGGTGTTACAACAGATGGCGACTTGGTAGCATTGCAGAATCCATCGACTACAGAAGAAGGCGTAAAAGATAAAACACTAAAATCTATAAACCTATCTAAAAAAACATACAAGTTTTATAAGAAGTTTACAGATGCAAATGTAAAATACAAACATTTTTTAAACCCAGACAATGAGCAGATCGATTTATGGGAATTAGCAGAAACAGGAGATGAATCCTACACAGCATTAGAAGCCTTAGACAATATAAAAAATATGGTAGTGTTGCTGTATGTAGAAAACTACTCTAAAGAAGGCGAATTATGCACACAACTATCATGCGATAATCAAGGAATAGAGCAAGTTTCAAAATTAAAAGTACTATTAGTAACTTTAGAAAACGCAAGGTATATAATTGGTCAAGATGCTATTTACAATAAACATAATTGGAACGAAACCTTTGTAGCATTGCCAGAAGTAAGTGCAAAAAGAATAATACTAAACACTAAAAATACGGCAACTTTTACAACACTAAAGCAAAACTATTTTAATGCAATAAAACAAAATAATACAATACCAAACCTTAAAACAGGATTAAAAACAATTTTATCTAGGTTTAATAGAGCGTCTTTAGATACAAGAATAGACAGTTTATTTAACTTTAGTTCTAATGGGACGCCAACAGACTACCAATACCGTTACGATGTACTAAAAGATTTAATAGATACCTATAACGAAATTAAAGATTTGCTACTACATATTAATGTAGCATGTTGTCCAAATATAGGTGCATTTCCAAAACACTTAATGATAGGACGAATAGAAGAAGTAAAACCCTTTTTAACCTTTAGGCATCAATTCTATAAATCTCCAGTAATAGGTCATGAAGATGCAAACTATAAAAAAGTAATTAGCCTAATAAATAGAATAACAGCATTAGCAACGAGCTATATCGATTTTAATAAAGGAGATGCAATAAAAATAACACCATCTCAAGCCTCAGGACAATTAGGTAACAAAGCGATTCCTTTTTATTACGATGTAGATAATACGCTTTTAAAAGATTGGAGCTTCGAGAAATTAAGCAATTTAAGATCACACTATAATTTAAGCTATAAAAGAGGTAATTTAGCACAAACCCCTTCAGTACAAGAACCATTATCGTATAATATAGATAATTATAATTTTTATAGAATAGAAGGACATCAAGGAAAATTATACAAAGATGCCTTAGACCAAATATTAAGAAAAAAAGAAGACAATGGTTTAAATTTCGATGTTAAAGTATTGTCTATAAATGCAACAACACAAACAATTAACTTAAACGACTACAAATGCCAATTTGAAGATTTAAGTATATTACTTAATGCATGGAGAACAGAGCAAAACTGTATTCTTTCAGAAATGAGTAGATTCTTCTCTGCATTTAGTACAACAGAAGTAGGAACCAATGTAGTAGCAGTAAATAACGGATTCGAATTTGAAATAGCTCCACAAGGTCCAACCGTAATAACAGATGGAGGAGCAGCAGGAGGTGTAACAACTGGGGGAACAGTTGTCCTTACAAACGATGATATTAGCCCAACTTCGGGAACTTTTAGAACAGTAGGAAATTCGGTTACAAATGAAATGCTATCGGGCAATAGCTCTCAATTAGAACAATTTACTCAACAAACAGACTTAGTAAAAACAAATATTGTAAAAGAACAATTAACAGTAGAAGAAAATACATTGGGGATTCTTTTAGAGAATGCCATAAAACTAAACGAAGAAGGCTCGGCTAATGATATATTAGCAACATTTAATGCAAGCGCTGCAGAAATTAAAGACTTACCAGAATGGGAAGCAGAAGCACCATTAGCAGATTTTATATTTACTAATGTAACAGAAACATTAGTATACTCTTATATTTTAGATGATAGAATTCCAGATAGAATAACGCAGATAGATAAATTTACGCTTACAAACTATAAACTAACAATAGACCAATTATGTAAGCGCGTTAAAGACTTGCAAGCTAAATACCAAACCACAAAAATAAAAGAAGGCTCTAAGCAAATATTAGGACTAATAATAAACCAGCTATCAACAGTATGCTGTTCTGGTAAAAAACTAGAAATTCTATTAGAAGAAATAGAAAAAAGAAAACAAGAAATATTAGCACAAATTCAATTATCAGAATTTGTAAAAAAACATCCAGGATTAGAACACAAAGCAGGAGTAAGAGAAGGCGGAACGTTTGTTATGGCATATTTAACAGAAAATGCAGCAGACAAACCAACATACGAAACCGTCTCCTTAGAATTAGACTTCTTAGAACAACCCAATATAGACGACGAAGGATTAGATGGAGATGAAGGTAAAATTAAACTATGGGATAATAGATTAAGTACAAACTTTGCATTTTTACATAAAGTTATAGACGATACTCAAAACCCACTAAGCGAAATCGTTTTTATAGGAAAAACAATAGAAGAAACAGTAAATAACTTAGCTATTTTCTTAAATAATATATGGGAAAGAGCAGGAGAAAGATCAATAAAAGCAATAGCAGATAGAAAAAAACTAATTATACGTATTACAGATAGAATATTACAAAAAGAAGAAAACTATATTCACTTTGCAAACCCAGCAATAGTAGGAACAAATACTAAAATATACTTTGAAGAAAACACCGTATTGCAAGCCAATATAGCAGCAAAAAATACAGTAATTGCAGATTTTGCATTACCATATATGTGTTGTTCAGATTGCTCACCAATAAACTTTATTGTACCAAAAGATCCAATTTCGCTTAGCTTACCTCAGACATTTATTTGTTTAAAAAATGGAGTAGATTTAACGCCATTACCATTTAAAGCATCTCCAGCAAATGCAGATATAAAAGCTAAAGTTCCAGAAGGTATAGCTAGTGGAGTAACAACAAACGAACTAGGAGAACCCGTTTTCGATCCAGCATTAACAGATGCAAGCCTACACGGTACAGAAATAGCATTTACAGTAAATGGAGAAGAAACAAGCGCAAAAATAACAGTATACGCAGACCCTAATATTAGTGTAAATACACCACAAGTAGTATACAATAATGCAAAAACGATAGCAACAGTAACATACACAGTAGTTAATGCTATACCTAACTTAACCTATACATGGGATTTTGGAAAAGGAGAACTATCTAACGAAATACCTAATTCCGATGGAGAAATTGTAATAACATATAACCTACCAGTAAATACAGAGAATAGTATTACGCCAACATTAACCATTAGTAATGGTTTTTGTGAAAATAATATAGCAATAGAAACCATTATTTTCGACGATCCAATAGACGTCGCTTTAACAATAGACGAAACCTATTGTTTAGACATATCAAACTCAGAAATTATAAAAATACCATTTACAGGTAAAAACCCAGTCGATGCGCCAATAGAAATAGCAAATGGTAATTTCCAAGGCGTAGAAGTGCAAGGAGACGAACTAATTATAATTCCTAACGATTTTAACACCGATAATTTTGGTAAAATAATTAAATTTTCAGTTTTAGGATTACCGACAAATGCAACAATAACAATAAATCAATTACTAGCAGTTAATATCTCTAAAGCTCAAGGTGTCTTTTTCTGGGCAAATGGTAATTTATTTAGAAGTTATGGAGCTGCACCAGTAGGGCTTAGTGACCAATTAACATACCAATGGAAAATTAACAATAAAATAGTAAGCACAAAACAAGGGCTAAAATTTAATTTGCCTATAGACAAAGGAGAGAATGTATTTACTGTAGAATTACAAGTAACAAACATTGGAGGCTGTATTACCACAGTACAAATAACAGAAACAGTAAACTATCCAGATTTTGCTATAACATTACCAGAAAATCAAGTTGAATTTTGTCTTAATGACGACAATCCTTATGCTATAACAACATTACCAACCGCTATAAACAATACTGTGCCAGAAGGGCCAGGAGTTGTCTTGCAACCATTAGGGAACTATGTATTTATACCAAGCGCAACGCAATTAACAAGCGCTGGAATTATAAACTTAGGGATAAACGGAGATAATTTATTAGCCGTAACTCTAAAAGAAGCCTCTACAGCAAATTTTACAGCAA
Source organism: Pontimicrobium sp. MEBiC06410 (assembly GCF_053601615.1). NCBI lineage: Bacteria > Pseudomonadati > Bacteroidota > Flavobacteriia > Flavobacteriales > Flavobacteriaceae > Pontimicrobium > Pontimicrobium sp. MEBiC06410. The sequence continues at coordinate 38,984 of NZ_JBSHNT010000162.1, read as the reverse complement.
ATATTGAAGAAAACAATGAAGGTACATTTTTAATACTTAAAAACACATCAGAATTAGCAGACTCTTATGTTTGGAAAATTGGAGGACAAGTTATAAAGAGAACAACAAGATCTCAAGTAAAATTAGATGTAAACGCTTTTGAAACTAATAGTATAGATATTTCATTAACAGCAATTAGTACCTGTGGGTCAAACACAAAAACAATTAAATCCTTTAAAGTAAAAGATGGATTAGATTGTATCTCAAGTACAACAATGGCTATTCAAAATGACCATGAAACATTAACCATTCCTTCAAATTTTGATGCAGCAATTAAAAAGAATGTATTAATGCCAATAGTAGAGTATTATACAACAGTTAATACACCAGAGATACAAGCGTTTTTAAATGGAAATAAAAACCCAGAAATAATAAATGGGCAATTTACTAATCTGCTAGAGCTAGGAACAGCTGCGTTACTACAGTTAAAAGAAGGGCCTGAGTTTATAATAACTTCCAAGTTTTATAGTGCCCAAATTAAACTACTATTTAATGTGTTACACTGCCAGCCAGAACAAGTGTTAATAGATCAGCAAGATAGTATTCTAGCAATAATGGATAAACTTAAATCTAGTTTAGAAACGTTAAAAAATAAAAACATAGTCTTTGATACAAATAATGAATTAAGAGATTACTTAACATTATATAGCAAAGACACAGGAGTTGTAAATTATTTAAGAACATTTATAATACAAGAACTATTACCGTTGTTAGACGGTCAAATAGCACCAAATTAATTAGTTATAATGATTATTTAATTATGAATAGCACCCATAAACATATTATAAACAAGGTTTTTGTTGATGTAAATACCAATAGTAAAAAAACGGCATTTGCAATCAAAGATAATATTGATGGGTTTTTAAAAGAAGACATATTTCCATACATGGAGAACTATTTTAAAACTCTAGAAAAGGAATTGCCAGCAGAAATAATTCAAATACCTAAACTAAAACTAGAAGTAACAGGAGATAGTAGAAATAACTTTGAAGCCTTAAAAGAAAATATAAAAAAACAAATAAAAGAAGAAGTAAAAAAAATAGTAGGCAACCCAAGTAAAGCCCCTAACAAAGCTGTTTTTTTAAGCATAAATAAAAGCAAGCAAGAAATCTTTATTTTCTTTTTAGAGTATGGAACAATGCCTTGGTGGAATACTAAAGAAACACCAACAGAATACAATAAAGAAGCAATAATTAAACTATTTAAAACAAACAGTTTTAAAACACTATTTAAAAGAAAAATAGAAAACCCTAGCGTTAAAAATAGAATTATAAATCAGTTTTCTAGTATACAAATAGTAACCATTCTATCAGAAGTTTTTAAAAACGAAATCATAACAATTTTAAAAAGAGATAAAATAATAAACACATTAATTAATCAATTAAAACCTAAATATAAGCAATGGTTTTGGGAACAAGTTATCCAATATTGTATAGAAGAAAATAAAGAAAATATAGTCTCTAAGTTTATTATGGTATTAGAATCTAAACCAGTAAAAGAGAATAATGAAATAGTAGAATTAACAACATTGATACTTAAAGCAATTCCCGAAAAAACATTAAACGAACTAACAGCTAAAAACCCATTTAGCATTGAGAATTATAAAGCTAAAGAATCAGAAAAAAAACAGATATCAAATAGTATTCAAAAAATATTAGGCAATTCTGAATCTGTAGAAGAAGAAAACGATTTAAAAGCAAGCAAAACTGAAACTGAAAAAGTTAAAAAAGAACCAAAAGATGTTTTAGAAAATACTACAGAAAACAAAAAAGAAGACCGTAAACGATCTAAAAATATTCTAAAACAAAAAACAAAAAACACTAATAAGGCAAAGGGAATAAACGAAATTAATAAAAGTAAAGAAGAGGCTTATACCAACGAATCTTTGAGTGAAAAAAATGCGCTAGATGAAAAAAATAAAGAACAAAAAAGTCAAAAAGATAAAGATGCAGTAGAGCACACTGCAGAAACAATAAATGAAACATTAGAAAATACTATTAAAAAAGAAATAGCAGTTAAGAAGCAAGAAAAAGAAATAAAGACTTCAATAACTAATGCTAATAGAGAAGAAGATGAAAGAAGGAAAACCTTAAACAAAGAAGATGATTTAAAGCCAAGACATGAAGAGAAAAACCATCTTAAAAATCAAGTAAATGTAGAGGGAAATACAGAAGAAAAGAAGATAAAAGCAGACAATGAACTAAAAACACCAAAAGCCAATAAAATTAGTCAGGAGTCATTAACTTTAAAACAAAAGGAAATATTCGATTTAACTAAAAAACGAGCTTATATCCCTGAATTTAAGAAAGAGAATAAAGGAGAATATTACGTTAAAAACGCAGGATTAATTATACTGCATCCCTACTTAAAAAACTTTTTTACTACCTGTAAACTATTAAATGAAGCAAATGAAATAATAAACCCAGAATTAGCAATTCACTTATTACACTATTTAGCAACAAAAAAAGAACAGCAGTATGAAAACAATATGGTATTCGAAAAATTTCTCTGTGGTATTGCTATAGAACAATCAATTAGAAGAGAAGTTGTAATACCAGAAGACTTAAAAGAAAAAGCAGAAGATTTATTAACAGCAGTTGTAGAACATTGGAAAGCGTTAAATAATGCCTCTACAAGCTTATTGCGTAATGAGTTTTTACAACGCTCTGGAAAAATAAGTTTTAAAAATAAAAACCCTAAAATAATAGTAGAACGCAAGGTATTCGATCTATTATTAGATAAACTACCATGGACTTTGAGTCTAAGTAAATTGCCTTGGATTGATAAATTAATATATACAGATTGGTAAAAAAATAAAAAAATAACGCAATAAATATAAAATGTAAGGTAATATATGTTTACACCAGCAGCAAAAAATAACACCAACGCTAAGCCTAGCAACTCTAACCCTTTTAAAAAAGCAAAAGGAGAAAGTGCTTTTATACAGGCTAAGCTTAATGTTGGAAAGCCTGGAGATAAATATGAAGTAGAAGCAGATACAGTTGCAGATAAAGTTGTATCTAAACAACAAGGAGGAACATTAGGAGGAGATTCGGCATTTTTCTCACCAACAGCAACACCAACAATTCAAAAACAAGAAGATACAGAAGTACAGGAGAAATCTATTGCACAAAACATTACACCAACAGTACAATTAGCACCAGTAGAAGAAAAGGTGCAAAAAATGGAGGAAGAGAACGTTCAGTCTAAGGAAGACGAGGAAGTGCAGAGTAAAGAAGAAGAGAACGCTCAGTCTAAGGAAGACGAAGAAGTGCAGAGTAAAGAAGAAGAGAACGTTCAGTCTAAGGAAGACGAAGAAGTACAGAGTAAAGAAGAAGAGAACGTTCAGGCCAAGGAAGACGAAGAAGTACAGAGTAAAGAGGAAGAGAGCGTTCAGTCTAAGGAAGACGAAGAAATACAGAGTAAAGAAGAAGAGAGTGTTCAAGCTAAGGAAGACGAAGAAGTACAAGCAAAATTAAATGTTTCAACACCTAAAAAAACAAACCTAAGTAGCCGAATTAAAAGAGCAAAAGGTAAAGGAAGCGAAATGCCATCGACCTTAAAAACCAATATGGAATCAGGTTTTGGAGCAGATTTTAGCGGTGTAAGAATTCATACAGGCTCAGACTCTGTTCAAATGAATAAAGATTTAGGAGCCAAAGCATTTACCAATAAAAATGATATTTTCTTTAACGAAGGAAAATTTAGTCCAGACTCTAAAGAAGGACAAACACTTATTGCTCATGAGTTAACACACACAATTCAACAAGGCGCCTCTAAAGCTAAAGCAGAAGGAAAAGAAGCAATAGAGAATTCAAAAGCCGAAACGCCAATAAAAGCAGGAACTAACACCAAAAGCAAAGGGGATGTAGCCGACCTAGAAACAGGAAAAGGAGACGTAAAAGTAGAAGGAGCAGAAGTTAAAGCAGGAACACAGTTAGACAAAGTAGAAGGGAAACAAGGAGTAGAAGGAAAAGTAGGAGGGAAAGGAGGTAAAAAAGAAGCTGCGCCAGTAACCACAACACCAAGAAACCCTAAAGAAGATCCAAACTTTAAAAAATTAGAAGGACGAATAGATAATACTGCAAAAGCACAAGGCGACCACGAAGAACCAGAAGCCTCTGCAAGTGCGGCACAAAGTGCTGCAGTTTCTCCTGCAAATGAAAGAGAAAGTATGGCGCAATCTGGACAAGTGGATGCTATGGCAGAAGCCGAGCCAGGAACCTTTAATGCAGCAGACTTTAAAGCGAAATTAATGGAGCGTATTGCAGCAATGCAATTACCAGCTAATCAAGACGAAGCCGCTAACTTCGATGAAAATAATAATATAGACGAAGTAAATGAGGCAGCAGCACAAGATGTAGAAGGAGAAAAAGCAGCAGCAGCAGGGCCAGTAGCACAAACCACAGAGCAAGAACCTAATGTTGATGCAGTTCCAGAACGAGAAGTAACACCATTACCAGAAGCACCAGTAGGAGCTAAGCCACCGACAACAAATCCAACAGCTGCAATGCCTCCAAAACGAGGAGATGCTGAGGTTAATAAACCACTAGAAGATAATGTGGCAGAGGTAGACCAGCAAATGGCTAATAATAAAGTAACAGACGAGCAGTTAGAAAAATCTAACGAACCGTCTTTTATGAAAGGGTTAGATGCTAAAAAGGAGGCTAAAAAAGATGCAGAAACAGCACCAGCACAATTACGTAAAAAAGAGCAAGGCGTACTTAATAATGTTAAAGCAGGCGCGGCAGGAAAAGAACAAGCAGGCTTAGCAGGAATGCATCAGGTGAGAGGTCAATTATTAAATCAAGTTGCAGGATCACAAACTAAAACAGGAGCAAACGATACTTCGGAGCGAACACGTATAGCAACAGAGATAAATAAAATTTACGAGAAGTCTAAAGCAGATGTAGAAAAAATACTTAACGATTTAGATACAGACGTAAAAACAGCATTTAAAGCAGGAACAGATTTAGCAAAAAGAAAATTTGAACAGCATGTAGATGCAAAAATGAGTGCATACAAAGCAAGACGCTATAGCGGATTAATTGGAGCGGGACGTTGGGTTAAAGATAAGTTTGCAGGAATGCCAGACGAAGTAAACGATTTCTTTGTTACAGGGCGTCAAGTATATATAGACACTATGGACAAGGTTATTACTAAAGTAGCAGAGTATGTCGCTACAAAATTAACCGAAGCCAAAACACGAGTAACAACAGGTAAACAAGAAGTACAAGAATATGTAGCGTCGCTACCTAAAAACCTTCAAAAATTAGGAAAAGAAGCAGCCGAAGACATTAACGATAAATTCGACGAGTTAGAAGATTCGGTAAACAGTAAACAAGACGAGTTAGTAGATAGTTTAGCAGAACAATACATGGAAGGCTTAAATGCTGTAGATGCACGTATAGAAGAAATGAAAGCCGCTAATCGTGGGCTTATAGATGCAGCCTTAGGCTTTATTAATGGGATTATAGAAACCATAAAAAAACTTAGAGATTTAATAGCAACCCTTTTAGCAGAAATACAAAATGCTATGGATGTTATTATGGAAGATCCAATAGGTTTTGTCTCTACACTATTCGAAGGTGTTGGTAAAGGGATTGATATGTTTATGGCTAACATACAAAAACACATGTTAGGTGGTTTTGTTACTTGGTTAACAGGAGCGATGGGACCAGTTGGTATAACTATTCCAGACGACTTATTTAGTCTTAAAGGAATCTTTAGTTTAGTCATGCAGGTACTAGGTTTAGGGTGGGATTTTATGCGTAAAAAAGCAGTATTACTTTTAGGAGAGCCTATGGTTGAAGCTATGGAAAAAGGTTTCGAAATGTTTCAAATTATAAGAGAAAAAGGGGTTTCTGGAATGTGGGAGCACATTAAAGAACAATTTACAGATCTTAAAGAGACCATTATAGAATCCATAAAGAGCATGCTAATTACGCAAGTAATAGAAGCAGGTATAAAATGGTTATTAAGTCTATTAATTCCTGGTGCAGGATTTATAAAAGCCATAATGGCAATTAAAGATCTTATAGTATTCTTTGTAGAATCTGCAATCATGCTAATACCATCTCTAATTGAGGCTATTAGGTCGTTAGCAAGTGGAAATGTAGCAGGAGTAGCGAAAGCTATAGAGAAAGGTTTAGCCATGTTATTACCTCTTGTTATTAGTTTATTTGCTAAATTGATAGGACTTAGCGGACTTGTTAAAAAAGTTCAGAAAATCATTAAAAAGGTACGTAAACGTATAGATAAGGCGGTTACAAAAATGATTAAGAAAGCTAAGGCTAAGTTTAGTAAGATTTTTAGCAAGAAAAAGGGTAAGAATAAAACCTCTGACAAGGATAAAAAGAAGCACGCTAAATTTGGAAAAGAAGCTTCAAAAGAAATGTCTAAACCAATTAAAAATAAGGACTATAAAGAAACTCGTAAAGAAAAAGAAAAACTAGCAGATAAACTTGAGAAAAAGTATAACAAAAAATTAGAAAAGCCTATTAAAATGAAAATCACTTTTAAAGATCCAAAAGAAGATCAAAAAGATGGTGATATGGATTATAAAATAAGAATAGCTCCTAACGATTTTGTTTTAGAATCTGCAGTAGAGGGGGCAGAAGGAGGACATAAGCCAGAAGTTGGTTTGTATAAAGATTTAAAAACTAAATCTGGTGCAAAACAGCAAGAGGCACATCATGTTCCTTCTAAAGGATTGTTGAAATGGATTTCAATAAAGGCGCAAAGTGTAATAAATAGTTTTTCTACAGGAGCAAAAAAGCGAGAGTTTATTAAAGAAAATAAATGGATTAATGATATAGCAAAAATGCCTAAGGGACAACACACACCAGGAGATAATTTAATGGCTATAAATATTAATAAGCATACCCATATAAAAAAGACAAATACTGATGCAGATTTTTGGAGAGCTCATTTTGGTAGAGAAACAGCAGCAGAAGTTTTAAGGAGATTGAATGGCGAGAAACTTAGATTAATTTATCTAAAGAAATTTAATGAACTATCAGCAGATGATAAAGAAGAGTACAGGAACTTAATACTAGAGGCAGGTGCTACAGTACCTACGTTTACTGCAGGAAGTGATGGAGATACAGATACACCAAAAGTGTTATCATCACAGTTTTTTCAAACGGAATTAAATGCAGCATTAGAAAAAGAAAATGAGTTGTGGTCTACTGAAGTTGATAAATTTCAAAAAGGAGTGGGGAATGTAGCGAAAGCTGGAGCTAGACAGGCTCATTTAGCAGTTGTTGTTGCATTAGAAAAATCTAATAGAGATGGTACAAAAGAAGAAAGAAAAGCGGCAACGGATGAACTTAAAGGAAAGTCTAGTAGTAATTGGGAAAGTGTTGACGGTATAAAAGAACTAAATATATTTTGATTAAATTAATTATATAATGGATAAGACTGCATTTGAATTTGTAAATAATTCAGCAAAAAAAATATTAAATCTAATTAATAGAAAAGCTTTAGAGAATTTGATGTTTGAGCCTGTAGAAGATGATTTGTTAGTGGAAATTATTGCTAGGCTATGCAGACTTGTATCGCCTGCTTTTTTGCCAATAGCAAGGGATTCAGATGGAGTTTTAGCAATACACTTATGGCCTAGCAGAGAGATTGAAGTGTCTCCATTTGTTTATATATATAATAGCGATTATAATGGCCCAGAATTTGTTTGTAATGAATTAGCATCATTCCCTAGGGCTATGTGGTTAAGAAATGCTGCTTATTTTACTTCAGAACAAGAGAAGTTAAAAGAAACAATGAATTTAATGTATGCTAAAATCCCTAAAGTAAAAAAGGTACCTGAGTTGTTTTGGAGTAAAATAGAGGAGAGTTTTTCTAGATGGAGTTATAGTGATCCTATTTCTGATACTTTATGGAAGGAAGCAGATTTAGGACATCATTTAGCTGGTATTCCAATTATAGATTCTATAGCGGAACCAGAGGATGCTCTTAAAATAATTGAAGACTATATAAAAAAGCAATCTTTTATAAGTATAGAGTTGTTAAGTATATTTCTTGGAGCTCAAGCTGAAAATGAAATAGCTGTATCAAAGGAAAGTATTTTAAAAATAATAGAGAAGGAAGCTTGGAGTACATATGATGATGAAGTAATAGGCTATTGGAAGGTGTCAGGAGAAGGAATAGCTACGTTCGATGCGGCAATGAAATCAATTGATGATTTAGAGAGAGTCCTTGGAGATTCGGTGTTTAGCCCTTTAATTGAAGTTCCAGATGTCTATACAGGGCAAAACCCTAGAGGGGTTGTGAAACTTTTAAAAGTCGCTGTAAGTTGTAAAAAAAGGAATGATTTTGAGTTGTATTTAAAACAATTAAGAAATACAACTGTTGTATCAATTATGAGTATGTCAAGTTATGATGATGCGATAGCAGAATTAAATATAGATGCATGTAAGTTATTAAATCCAGATTCTTTAGCAACAGCATTTGCTATAGTTTCAAAAGATGTTAAAATTTTGGGCGCTTAAAATTTTAGTTCAAGAGAAAAGAATGTAATAAGGTAAAATAAATGGACAAAAACGGAATCATAAATATAAATTCAAAAACAACCTTTAAGGCGATATTTAATCACTTAGAAGACACAATAAAGCACCGATTAACTCTAGAGTTAACAGGAGAAGTATTATCGATTCCAGAATTTAATATAGAACATAACCCATCGTATTTAGCACAATTTATTTTAAACTATAGATTAGAAAATGAAGATGTAATACTATTATTACTGGCATTAGTACCACAATTAAGTCCTAGTTTTCTAAGTAATATTATTACCGAATTTTTACCAAATGGAGGCGAATTTGCAGAATTTGGAGGCATTAAAGGAAAAAACCATCGCGGTATTTTACCAACAGCCGAAACAGCACTATACATTTTGTATGGAAATGATATAGAAGAACGCTTACAAGGTATAGACTACATACAAACAGAGTCTTTTTTATTTAAAAATAAAATTCTCATGTTAGAAGTAGTTCCAGCTGGAGAACCAAAAATGAGCGGCCGTATACTTATAGATGAAGAGTATTTGGCTAAAATAACAACTGGTGCTATTTTAAAGCCACAATTAAGTCAGGAATTCCCAGCAAGTTTAATAGAAACCGATATGGAATGGGAAGATTTAATACTTAAAGACAAAACTATTCAAGAAATAAAAGAAGTTGAAGTCTGGCTAAAACATAACGAAACCTTAATGAACGACTGGAATATGCGAAGCATTATAAAGCCAGGATATAGAGTTATGTTTTATGGACCACCTGGAACAGGAAAAACATTAACAGCAGGTTTATTAGGAAAGTATACCAATAAAGATGTCTATAGAATAGATTTATCTATGGTAGTCTCTAAATATATTGGGGAAACCGAAAAAAACCTATCTAGTTTATTTGATAAAGCCATAAATAAAGATTGGATTCTATTTTTCGATGAAGCCGATTCTATATTTGGTAAACGAACTAATGTAAGAGATGCGCATGATAAGTATGCAAATCAAGAAGTCTCATATTTACTTCAACGAATAGAAGCACATCCAGGGTTGGTTATTCTAGCATCAAATTTTAAAAACAATATAGATACGGCGTTTACAAGACGCTTTCAATCTATAATAGAGTTTCAAATACCAACACATGCTGAGCGTCTACGTTTGTGGGAAAATAATTTGCCTAAAGAAATTCCATTAGAAGAAACTCTGTCGTTAGAATCGCTTTCAAGGAAATATGGAATAACAGGTGCTAATATTGTAAATATAGTACAGTATGCTTGTTTAAAAACATTAGCAAGTGGAACGCATGTAATAAAAGAATCTTATCTTATAGAAGGAATCAAAAAAGAGTACGCAAAAGAGGGGAAAACATTATAAGCTAGGTTGGCAAGAATTCTAAAAAAAACTAGTCCTCTAATAATTTGTTTTGAGACCATTTTATAGCATCATCCAAATTATTAAAATCGGTTAACATTCCATTTAAAAAACTATTCTCTATACTTATAATGGACTTTTGTAGCTCAGAATAAGTTACAGCTGCAAATACTTTAATGGTAGGAAATACCTCTTTTATTTTAAGATAATTAACAGGAACATTAGCATAAGAGTTTACTCTATTAGAGATGTATGCAAACGGCTTATTTTTAAAATGAAAAGAAACCAATTCAGAAATTTTCATGGCATCATCAATGTCAAAAGAGATGCCTTCATTTAGTTCGGTAATTAAAAAGTTGTCATAAAAACGAACGTTTCCAAAATCGAAATTATAAGTTTCTATTAAAGTAAATGTTTTAAGTAGTAGGGACATAAGTTGCAAATGTAATAGATTTCAATAAAACAAGTCTTTATTTCTAATGACTTGTTTAAAATAGTCCTTCCTTTGTATAATAATGAAAATAATACCAGTCATAATACTATAAATAGAATAATAAAAGGATCCATTTATGTGGAGAGTAGTTTCTGTTTTTCTTATACTTGTGTATTTAATCTTTCAAAAAAGAAACTTAAAAGACTCGTTTATTTAATGATATTAAGCACTACTGATTACTTTTCGATAAGCTTAATTTTATATTTTCAACAAAAAATAAATATTTAAATTAAAGCAAGATTATTAAAAACACATTAATAGTTTTGTTAGACATTAAAAAGTAACAAACAGTGCTTGTATTTAGCACCTTATAAACTTAAATACATTAATTATTTTAAACTATATTTGTTCAGTTAACTTTATATTATGTTAAAACAATTTACTCTAATTTGTTGTATGCTCTTACTTTCTGTACAAACTATAGAGCCAAATAATGATATTCAAAAAAAAATAATAAGAAGCGGAGAGTTTGATATAGAGTGTTATGTTTCCTTAAAACAAATTTCTTCATTAGATAAAGATAAAGATTATTACTGGTTTAAATCTGGAGAAGTTCATTCTTCAAGATACGATGTTGGTGGCTATGTATTACATAAAACGTATTCTAAATTCTATAAATCCAATCAATTAGCAGAAAAAGGAGAGTTTGTTTTTGGATTAAAAAATGGGTTTTGGAAAACTTGGTATAAAAATGGGCAATTAAAAGCAGTTATAACTTGGCATAAAGGAGAAAAAAATGGGGATTATATTACTTACGATAAAGCGGGTAATACAATAGAAAAAGGACGTTACAGAAAAAACAATAAAACAGGTATTTGGGTTAATTTACAAACTAAAGACACTACAATTTACAAAAAAGGAATACTACATATAAAAGATGAAACTTCTAAAAATTCATTTTTTAATAGGCTTTTCAAGAAAAAAAATAAAGAATCTAAAAAGGAAGGTTTTTTTAAAAGGTTATTTAAAAAGAAAAAAAAGCCAACTCAAACAAAAAAAGAGAATAAACAGGCAGAAAACAAAAAGAGCTAACTTCAATAATGTTAGTTTCTATAAATAATAAATGATTATAAAAAACCATTACAAAGCATCGTCTTTAAGTAACGCTATTTTTTTATGTCTTATCATATCTATTTTATGTGGGAGCTTGGTTTTAATATCTCATTATCAAAATGCATTAAATGTTAAATTAGAAATGAGTAATCATCTAATAAGTAGAAATAACTCAGCATTTAACTATTATGTAAATAATATAGAAACACTTAGCATTAATAAAGAATCTACTATAGATATTTTCGAGGATGGAATCTACTCTTATGCAGAAAAAAAAAATTGGGGTTTCTACGATATTTTAATGATTAAAACTATTTTTAAAAATGATACAATTTGTAAAATAGCTTTAGTAGGTACAAAAGAAAAAAATAATACAGCCCTAGCTTTATATGTAACAGATTACGATAAGCCATTAAAACTTTCTGGTAAATCTAGAATTTATGGAAATATAAAAGTACCAATAGGAAAAACAGAACAAACTTACATTAACAATAAAATAAATAATGATGTTGTTATTAAAGGCAATGAAGAGAAATCTGGAGATAAATTACCTAAGTTAAGTAAAAATATTACGGTGCCTATTGATGATTACGATAAGATATCGTTAGAAACTATTGAAAGCGAAATTATAATTAATAGTTTTGAGAACGAAACCAAAGTATTGGATTTAAATGGAATAACAAGCCTTAATAATTTAACTTGTAAAGGCAATCTCATATTAAAAACTAATAACCCTGTAACAATTAATGCCACAACTACGTTAGAAGATATTGTATTAATGGCTCCAAAAGTAGTTATAGATTCAGGATTTAGAGGTAATATTCAAATTATAGCAAACGAAAAAGTTGTTATTAAAGAAAAAGCAAAACTATTATACCCATCAAGTATTTATATAAAAAATGATATAGATTCTGCTACTGTAGATATAAAAAAGGGCGCCAAATTAGCAGGAGGTATCGTTATAGATGGAAATACTTACATAGGCTCTTTAAAACGTAAATTAACTATTGAAGAGAAAGCTACTATAATTGGAGATATTTATTGTTACGGAAGAACACAAGTTAAAGGAGAAATAATAGGGAGTATTTATTCAGATAGGTTTTATTTGAAAACAAAATCGTCTCAATATGAAAATGTTATTTTAAATGCGACTATTAACAGAGATAGTTTACCACGTAATTTTGTAGGTCTACCTCTATTTGAAACTAAAAGCATTAAAAAAGAATATGTTGTTATTAAAACATTCTAAATCTTTTAAAGGCTCATCCATACTAGAGTCGATAATAGCAATAGTTATTATATCAGTTTGTGTGTTAGTTGCATTTACTATTTATATAAATGTTGTAAAACGAGATAAGCCTATAACATATTATAAAGCGAAGCAAAAAGTAGAATTTTTAACACAAGAAGTATTAGAGACTAAAGACTATGAAGCAAATAGTTATAAATATGAAAACTATAGTATTATAAAAACAGTAGAAATAAGAGAAAATGAAAAAATAGCAGTCTTAAAATGGACTATAAAAACAATAAATAATGTTTATAATGTAAAGAAAATAATACCTTATACATATGAGTAGGTTTTTAAAGAGTTTTACCCTATTAGAAACATTATTTAATCTTTTAATTCTAAGTATTATTATAAGCTTAAGCTATATGATGATTAACATGTTTAATAAGCAAATGCTATTATTTGAAAAAGAAAGCACAGAGATATTACAATATAATATATTTAATAAAACCATAAAATATGATATAAATGCAGCTAATAATTTTAGTGTAAAAAACAATACACTTCTTTTAAAACAATATAATAATTCTAGTGTAAGTTATAAGTTTGAAAAAGCATACATATTAAGAATGAGATTAGAAACTTTAGATACTTTTAAATTAAAAGTTTTAGATTTTAATATCTTTAAAAACAAACAAACAAATAGTACAAAACGATTAGAATTAACTTTAGAATTGTTAAATGAAGATATTGTAGCTTATTATTTTCTAAATCAAAATAATGCAGAACAAATAAATAAAAAATATTTTAATGAAGATTGATGTTAGTTCCTTTGCAAAAGAGAGAAATAAAAAGGAGTCTATAAAGCTAGATTTAAAACTAAAAAACTCATTTTTTAAACGCTTTCCAGATAAGCAAAAAGAAGATTTCTATAGAGAGTTTTCTACGCTTATAAAATCTGGAGTAGATTTTAATCATGCATTAATTATTTTAACAGAACAGCAAAAAAATAAATACATACGTTCAGTATATAAAGATATAAACAATGCTGTTGTAAAAGGGAAGCCATTGCATGAAACCATACAGAATTATGCCTTTTTCTCGCCTTACGAATATTATAGTATTAAAATAGGAGAAGAAACTAGACGTTTACCAGAAATATTCGATCAGTTACAAAAGTTCTATACGCGAAAAATTAAAATAAAACGACAAATAGTTTCAGTATTAGCATACCCTGTATTTGTATTACTAATTACATTTATAGTATTATACTTTATGCTAAACTATGTAGTTCCTATGTTTGCAAGTGTATTTCAACAGTTTGGAAAAGAATTACCAGAAATCACCAAATTTGTAGTGAAAATTTCAGATAATTTTAGCTTAATAGCAGCCCTATTTGGGGGTGTTATAGCCATACTGCTTATTGCTCATCGTTTACTCAGGAAGAATAATAAATACAAAGCAATAACTGCAACAATACTCCTAAAAACACCTTTTTTTGGAAATTTAATTCAAAAAATATATTTAGCACGATATTGCCAATCGTTAAGCCTATTATTATCAGCAAAAACACCACTAATAACAGCCTTGGAACTCACAGAAAAGATGATTACATTTTACCCTTTAAAACAAGCTCTTTCCACTAGTAAGAAAGATATTTTAAAAGGAGAGACGTTAACTAATAGCTTAAAAAAACATAAGTTCTTTACACCCAAAATAATATCTTTAACAACAATAGGAGAACAAATAAATGAACTAGATAAAATGTACGATGGATTGGCGAATCAATACAACGAAGACATAGACCACTCTACTAAAATGATTGGAACCATATTAGAACCGCTAATGATTTTAATAATAGGAGGAATTGTTGGATTTATAATGGTAGCTATGTACTCTCCATTATTTGATTTAAGTAAAATCATAGAAAACTAATTAAAAATTATATATTTGTGAGCTATTTTTCAAACAGTTACCTCTTCTAAACACTAAAAAAATGATAAGGACAAAACAAAAACGCCATCATTTAAAAGCTTATTCTCTCTCCGAAATATTAATAGTACTCTGTATTATAGGTATTTTAATATACTTGGTACTACCCAGTCAGGCGCCAGTTGTAGGAATGGCAAAATCTATAGAAGCGCAGAATATGTTAACCATGGTGCATAGTTTAGAGAAAAACCATTTTTATAGACATTCAAAATATTCGGCAGACCTTAAAGAAATAAACTTTGAGCAAGTAGCAACAATTGCAGAAGGTGGTCTTGCGGTATATAAAATTGAAATTATTGAAGCCTCTTTAAGTGGGTTTAAAGCTACTGCAACGTCGCTTCAAGACTTAGATGGAGATGGGGTTTATAGTACATGGCAAATAGATGAGAATAGAGAGTTGAAAGAAATAATAAAAGACTAAATTGGTATATACTATCTCTATATCTATTCTGGGTATTATTTTATTTTTTGTTTTATTTCAAGATGTAAAAAACAGAAGCATACATATACTATTGCCTATTTTAATATTTATTCTAGCAATTGTAATAAACTATGTGTCAGAAACCCTTGCTTTAGAAAATATTTTATACAATTTACTATTTATTTTAATAAATATTATTGGAATAGTTATATACTATTCAATTAAAAAAAAGGCATTGGTAAACCCTATAGATAATACATTAGGAATGGGAGATGTTCTTTTTTTTATAGCAGTGACACCGTTGTTTAGTTTTAGAGCCTTTATACTGTTTTTTATAGTAGGCCTCATATTTTCATTAATAATACATGGTATAGTATATACATTATTTCAAAAGGATAAAATGATTCCATTAGCAGGATATTTAGCACTATTTTTAATCCTTAACCTATTTGCAAAAAATATTTTAAAAATGGATTTTGTATTTTGAAAACACCTAATAACATACAAGGCTTAAGTTTAAGTGTCGATTTAAAACAGTCTATAAGCGCTGAGATTGCCAATTATTTTTCAATAATCCCAAAAGCATTAGAAGACAAAACAATATCTTTTTATATAGATGAAGAAAAAGCAAACCAACTTACTAGTATAAAAGATGAGCTAAAGTTAATTTTAGATAAAGCAATTATACTAGAAACTATAAATACATCATTAATACGAAAAGCATTATCAACCTATTACAGAACAAATGAAGATAAACCTAAAATAGTATCTTACGGTAATGATTTTTTAGAAGAACTTATTTTTGAAGCAAAACACATAAATGCTAGTGATATACATATAGAAATATATGAAGAAGACGTAAGAGTGCGTTTAAGAATAGATGGGCATTTAATTGAAAAAAACCATATTAAAAAAGACTATTACTTAGAGTTAATTAATCAAATTAAAATAAAATCTAACCTAGATATTACAGAAAAACGATTGCCACAAGATGGTAGAATAGAATATCAAGATTTCGATGTTAGGGTTTCAATTTTACCAACGCATCATGGGGAAAAAGTAGTGATGAGAATTTTAGGAAGAGACGCCTCTCATTTAGATATTAACGAGCTAGGTTTTGAAGATGAAGCATTAGCCCTATATATGGAAGCCGTTAAAAAAACAAACGGAATAGTTTTAATTAGTGGGCCAACAGGATCTGGTAAAACAACAACATTATACGGGACGTTAAAATATTTAAATGAAGTAAAAAGAAATATTGTAACGGTAGAAGACCCTATAGAATATACATTAAAGGGTATTAATCAAGTACAATTAAAAGAAGATATAGGTTTAACATTTTCCTCTGCATTGAGATCGTTTTTAAGGCAAGATCCAGATATTATAATGTTAGGGGAGATAAGGGATGGCGAAACGGCACAAATGGCTATTAGAGCCTCTTTAACAGGGCATTTAGTGCTTTCTACAATACATACAAACTCTGCAATAGGAACTATTTCAAGATTAATAGATATGGGGGTGCCTCCATTTTTAATTGCAGAAACCATAAATATATCGGTAGCACAACGTCTTGTACGAACACTTTGTGAAAACTGTAAACAAGAAGCAGATTTTAATGAATTAGATTTGCCACACTCTTTTACAATGCCTAAACCAATACAAACACATTATTTAGCAGAAGGGTGCGATCAATGCTACCATACAGGCTACAAAGGACGATGTGCTATTTATGAAATATTACCAATAAACCGTGACGTAGCAGAAGCTATAAAAAATAATACACTAGAACAAGCTAATTTTATTAACGACAATAGATTGTCTGATAAGGCTTTCGATTTATTGTTGAAAGGATTGACCTCTTTAGATGAAATTTATCCAATGCTTATAAATACTTAACAATGTCCTATAAATATATAGTAATAACACTCTTTTTTTGCATCTTCAATTTAGGCTATTCACAATCTGAAACTGCAAATTTTCAAGAAAAATTAGAAGAACTCTCTAAAACAAGAGAAGGATTAAACGATGCTATTAGGATTGATTTAATAGGATTAACACTCTACGATTTTATAACCACCTTAGCGGGAGAGCATAAATTAAATGTAAGTGTAGACTCAGAATTAAATGAAATGGTAACAGGGAATTTTTTCGATATACCCATTAAAGAAGTCTTTCTATTTTTAGTAAAAAAATATAATTTAGAAGCAAGTATTTCGAATACTATCATTGTTTTTAATAAAAAAAAGAAAAAAATTATTGTTGAAAAACCAAAACAAATAAAAACAATAGATGTAAGTTTTAATAATCAAAATCAGTTTTTATCTGTTAAACTAAAAAATGATTCATTACCTAGAGTAGCACAAGCTATAACAGATGCATCTAAACGAAATATTGTATTAGCACCTAATGTTAAAACTGAAAAAGTATCAGCATATATTTTAAATAGACCATTCGATCAGGTAATGGAAATGGTCGCAAAATCTAATAGTTTGATACTAACTAAAGATGAAAACGAAAATTACTTCCTAGAAAAAGATACAAGCCCTAAACAAAACATAGACAATGCTACAAGTGTTATAAGAGGCGGGCGAAAAAGAGGTAAGCCAAGTACTTATATTAAAGGGAATTCGGGAAGTTTCGAAATAACAACAAATACGCAAGGGTTTTTAAATGTAAAAGCATTTGAAGCAGATGCAACAGATATGTTAACGGAGGCAGCAGAGAAACTACACATTAATTTTTTTATGTATAATACACCAGAAGGTGTTAAAACAACTTTAATAGCTAATGAAATAACATTCGATAATTTATTAGATCACTTGTTTAAAGGAGAAAAGTATACTTATAAAAAAACAGACGATTTATATTTAATAGGAGAACATAAAACAGAAGGGTTACGTACAACAGAATTAGTGCAACTAGAAAACAGGTCTATAGAATCTGTACAAGCATCTTTGCCAAAATCGGTTATAGAAAATTTAGAAGTAAAAGAATTTATAGAACTTAATGGGTTTGTTGTTGCTGGATCAAGAAATCACATACAGGAATTTAAAGACTATATAAGGGAGATAGATCGTGTAGTACCAGTAATACAAATAGAAGTCATAATAGTTCAGTATCAAAAATCGTACGAAATCCAAACAGGCTTACAAGCAGGAATAGATAACCAACAACGAACAACCTCTGGAGTGTTATTTCCAACCAGTGAAGTTGCTTTAAACTCTACCTCTGTAAATAGTTTAATAGATGCTTTCAATGGTTTAGGAATAGTTAAGTTAGGTAAAGTAACAGAAAATTTCTATTTAAACTTAAAAGCCTTAGAAAACAACTCGCTAATTAAACTATCATCAACGCCAAAGCTAGTAACCCTTAATGGGCATGAAGCAAATTCTTCAATTGGAGAAACTAGTTATTATTTTGAGCAAAGCAATCAATTAATAAATAGAGGAGTTAATGATAATATTTTACAAAGTGGTTCATGGAAATCTACAGAAGCTAATTTAAGCATTAATATTACACCTTTTGTATCTAAAGATGAGAATGTAACCTTAACTATAGCTGTAGAAAAAAGCTCTTTCTTGGCTAGAGCAGGTGAAAATGCACCACCAGGAAAAGCCACACAACAATTTGAATCTATGGTAAGAGTTAAAAATAACGAGATGGTATTGTTGGGAGGTTTAGATGAATTAGAAAATGAAAATTCAGGAACAGGAACCCCATTCTTTTCTAGAATTCCAGTAATAAAATGGTTTTTTAGTAGTCGTAAAAAACGTAAAGAAAAATCAAAACTGCATATATTTATTAAACCAACAGTAACATATTAATGCGTAACATAATTAAGAACATATTAATTCTGGAAAATAAGTTTTATGTTATTGGAGTCTCTAATAAAGAAGATAATCTAAGCTATTCATTATTAACTATTGAGTTAAAAGGTGAGGAACTTAAAATAGAAGACCGTTATACACATAGTGAGCTAGACGATATTTTTTTTAAAAAAGTAGAAAAGGATTACCCTGTATTATTATACATAGAAGGAGATAATGTTATAAATAAAATTGTAGATAATACAGTAGGCTATAGAAATAACTTAATTTTTAAAGCAAATCCAGACGATTTTTATTTTTACGAATATCATCAAGGTGATAAAGTATATGCCTCAGTATGTAGAAAAACAAGTGTAAGTGTTCATATAGATGCATTAAAAAAACAAAACCTATTTGTATACCATGTAGCTTTTGGCCCCTTTGTAATGGCAAATTTATTACCATTATTAAAAGGCTGTTTAACAATACAATCCAAATACTACGCTATAGAACTATTAGATAATCGTATTGTTGCTTTTAAAAATAAAACAACTACCAATGAACGGTATACAATAAATGAGGAAACCTTTACAGAATCAGAAATACCATTATTAGCATCATTTTTTAATTATAAGTATCCAAATAAAGCTATAGAAGAAGATGGCCCTGATTTTAATGTAAATAAATCAGAATATAAGTATAAAAAGAGGTTTAAAATAGCAGGCATTTTAGCACTTGTATTTATAATAAGTCTACTATTTACTAGCCATTATTTAAAAGGTTATTATCAAGAGCAATTAACATTAAAACGCGTAAGTTTTATAAGTGCTCAAAAAATGGCAGTAGACGTCAGTAAACTACAAGAAGAAGTCGCTTTAAAAGAAAAAATTCTATTAGATAACAGAATAAATAATAAAAACTTTATTACAAAATATATTTCAGAACTAAGCAATTCTATCTCAAATGATATTACATTAAAAACAATAGCAGTATTTCCAGAGATTAAGAAAATTAGACCCAATGAAAAAATTAATTTACGATCAGATATTATTATTATCGAAGGCGAAACCTTAAGTGACGATAGTTTTAATACTTGGGTAAAACAGTTAGAGGCTATAAAGTGGATTGAGGCCTTTGAAATAGTAGAATACAATCAATCAGATAAAAACATAAATACCTTTAAAATAGAAACTAAACTATAAGTGTTTAACAATTTAACATATAAACAAAAATTCTTTGCTGTAATAATAGGATTTGTTATTCTTTTTTTAGCAGTATATAAAAAAAACATACGCCATACATTGGCGGCTAAAAAGGAACTTAATATTGTAGAAAACCAATTAGCAAATATAAACCAATCGCACTATATGCTATTTAGTTTAAAAGAACAGGTTAAGAATTTAGATAATATTATAGGAGGAAATAATTTAAAACCAGAGCTGGTACAATCAAGTATTTTAGATTTTATTACAAAGCAAAATAATGAGGTAGATGTTGTTTCTATAGATGATGTACATATGTATTTAGATATAGAATTTAAAGTGTATTCTAATCAAATAATAGTAGAAGGTATGTTTAATAACCTTGTCGATTTGCTTTATAATATTGAAAAAAAATATAAAGAATCTAGAGTAGTAAGTACAAAACTATATTCGAAAAAAAATTATCAAACTAAAAAAACAAAACTGTACTTAAAAATAATATTACAGAATTATGAAAAAAATAAATAGTGCCATAGCAATCTTTGTATTACTAGTATTAGTATATGCTTGTGATGATATCGTAGAAGAAGATATTACAGATAATATTGTGCAAATTATAGCACCAACAGAAGGTAGTGTAATAGAAGGAAATACTGCTAATTTTTCATGGATTAATGTAAACGGTGCAGACCAATACAGAATACAAATAGCAAGTAGTGCGCAAACCACTATTTTAGACTCATTAGTTACTGGAACCACATTTAATTATACTATTAATCCAGGAACATACAGTTGGAGGGTAAAAGGCGTTAACTTTGCTTACGAAACCGCTTATACATTTCCCCATAATTTTACAGTGGAATCTTCTGAAAATTTAACCAATCAAAACCTAACGTTGCTAACACCAGAAGATGCTATTTATACAAATAATAGTGCTTTTACTTTTACATGGTCTCCAATAGTAACGGCAGATAGTTATACTTTTGAGTTAATAAGAAACGACGGAGGCCAGCAAACAATAGTTGGTCCAATAGTAGATATTACAACAGGAAGTTATGCAATTACAGACGTTTCGATTTTTAACATTGATGCAGAATATATTTGGAAGGTAAAAGCTGTAAATACAACCTCAGAAACACCAAACTCTCAGCGCTCTATATTTATAGATAGAGTTGCTCCTAATCAACCTGTTTTAATGTCTCCAAATGATATGGAGACTACTACAGATTTAGTAGTTACCTTTAATTGGGCTAATGGCACAGATACAGGTAATTTACAATCATCTATTACAAATACAATAGAAATAGCTACAGATATTAATTTTAATACAATAATTGAAACATTTCAAACAGAAAACAATACCTACCAATATACGTTTGCTTCAACTGGAACATATTATTGGAGAGTAAAGGCAGCAGATGCTGCAGGTAATACTAGTGATGCTAGTATTATACGAACCATAGAGATTCAGTAAAAAATGGATAAAAAGTATTTAAATGGTATTTTAATTATATTCCTAATTGTTATTTGGGGAAGCGTTGTATATAAATATTTTGTAAAAGAATCGATAGTATTACAAGAGAATACAATTAATATTTCAAATTCAACTATAGATTATGCTATTGCAAAAGATACCTTTACGCTTAAATTAACTAGTAGAGATCCATTTAAAGCCTCTAAAAGAAGAATAGTGAAAAATAATAAACAAACAAGCACATATACAATTGCGGTTAATAAAAACAAGAGTGCTAAAAAATTAATTTGGCCAAATATAGAATATTATGGTTTTGTGAAAAGTACTCAGAATGAAACTAAAATGGTGCTAGTTAAAATAAATGGAAAGCTATATAGAAAGAGAGAAAAAGAAACTATAGATGACGGATTAAAGATAATAAAAGCTCAAAGTAATTCTATTGTTATAGCTTTTAATAAAGAGAACAAAACTATAATGAGAAAACATTAATACTTTTAAAATGTATATAATGATAGAGGTTGTTCATGCATGGGTAACCTCTTTTTTTATTTTAGGCAATGATGTTAACTTCTATGCCTACCTATCAAAATTAAAATTAAGAACAGTTCTGTTAAAATAATTATTCGAACAATTTATATAAATTAAACATGTAGACCTATTAGTTAAGTATAAGCATTTAGTTCATTAGATGTGTAGTAAATAAAAAAAGCCTCCACATTTCTGTGAAGGCTTTTGTAACTTGCTCCCCCTCATATAACACTATCGAACCAACATGTGCTAATAATCAAAGAGTTAGTTGGCTTGTTGTATTGATTTAGGCAGAGTTCTGTGTTTAGCTATAAAAATAAAGGGCAATATCCTATTTACTATTAATTGTTTTTTAATGAATATTTTTATTAGTAGAAATACTCTTTCACTCAATCAAAACGATACATTACTCAATTTCTGTTTGTTTAGTGGTATTGTTTTTGATTCTTTGTCCAGACGAAATTATAATAGATCTCTGGTTAAAAAAAATACGTAGATCTACGTATTTTTTTAACCAATAATAATACCTAATTTAGCCGATTCTTAAAAATAAAAACCCCTTTAAATTAATCAATATGAATTATAAACAACTCCTCTTTTTTAAAGTGGCATTATTTTGCTTATTAATAAGTAGTAGTAGTGAATCTCAAAACCAAAATTTATTAGATCTTACAGACTGGTCCGTAGGCACAGGTAGTATTACAGATTTTAGTACTTATGGCTCTGCAAGTTCTAATAATAGAGAACTTGGGCATAACCATATTGGAGAAAATGTTGTGTTATGGAAAGCAACGCCAAATACTTCTAGTGTAGAAGAAGGTGGTATTTATTCTGCATACAAAACTATAGACAATACAAAAACGTATAGACTATCGGTGTGGATAAAAAAGACAAACTCAACCGATGGCATTACTTATTTCGGTTGTTTAAGTGGAGCAGCCAATAATGTAAATGTTTTAAATTTAAACGGAACAGAGAATCCATATCCTTACTTTTGGTATGGAGATTTACCTATGTTAGATCGATGGTATCTGTTAGTTGGTTATGTGCATCCTGTCGGATATTCTGGATCTATGTTGGGGGCGATTTATGATGGAGTAACAGGTGAAGTTGTAGTAGCTTCCACTTTAGGTAGAGATTTTAAATTTAAGTCTACAGCTACAGATTTAATGTTACGTTCATTTCTATACAACGACCCTAATTTAGAAGATAGACAGTACTTATACGAACCAAGGATAGAGGAGATTAATGGCGGGGAATCTACAATTAACCAATTGTTAAGTCTTAACCCAAATTCAAAATTGTTTTTAAGTTATGATACTGCTGGAAACCAAATACAGCGTCTGTATTGCCCAGACGGGAATATGTGTACGCCTTCTGTTTCTTCTAAAGAGAGTAAAGAGCATGCTAAAGAAGATATTGTAAAAACAGAAGATTTGAAAAATGAGACTAAGAATTATTCAAAAAGAATAGTGATTTTTCCAAACCCAACAAAAGGAATCGCTACAATTAAAATAGACTCAAAACTCACACAAAAAGTAGAGTTTATAAAGCTTTACACTATAAACTCTGTTTTAATACAAGAATTTAATAAAACAGATTATAACTCTAAAGATTTAGAAGTCGATTTATCAGGCAAACCATCAGGGGTTTATTTTGTACACATCCATTTTAATGATGGTAGTGAGAGCATAACTAAAAAAATAATTAAAGAATAATAAAGCAGATATAGAAATGACAAATAAAACATTACATTTTAGTTTAGTATTATTCTTAGCTAGTTTATTAGGGTTTTCTCAAGAAATGAAGACTACTTGTGAAGCAGATGATTTTACATATAAAAAAATTGGGGTATTAGATAGAAAAGAGGATAATCTTGTGCTTACAGGAGTTTCTAATAGCAATAAAACTCTAAACCAACAACAGTTTAACAAAAATTCAAACGAAGGAATTGGGGAAACCTTAGGTCAGTTATCAGTATCTTCCACTGGAGGGGCAATATATAATTTACCAATTGCGGTACCTACAGGAATTAATGGTGTTGTCCCAGATATTTCACTAACATATAACAGTCAAAGAGGAAATGGAGAAGCGGGTTATGGATGGAATGTAAGTGGCGTATCATTTATAAGTAGGATTCCATCTAGTAAGTTTTATGATGGAGTTATAGATGAAGTAGATTTTGATAATTTAGATCGTTTTGCGCTAGATGGTAAGCGATTAATACTAAAAAGTGGAACTTATGCAGGAGATGGTGCTGTTTATGAAACGGAAAGTTATTCTAACTTAAAAATAACCTCTTATGGTGTATCTCCGTTTGGAGCTGAATATGGGCCAGCTTATTTTGTAGTAAATTATCCAGATGGATCTATTGGGCACTATGGAGCTAATAATAATTCTATAACACCTACAAGATACGCTATTACTTACTGGCAAAATCCTCAAGGATTGAGAATAAAATACGAGTATAATAACGCATATGAACTTAATAACAAAGGGAGTATAAGTATAAAGAAAATTATGTATGGTGGTCAATTTGGTGGAGAAAGTATTAATGAAATTGAGTTTACTACGGAAAACACTGGAAGATTAGAAGAAGGGTATATTAAAGATAGGGTTTTTGCATCCTCAAGAAGACTTAAAAAAATAGAAGTTAAAAGTAATAATGTTACATACAGAACATACGAAATAACATATAATACCACAAGCCTTAACTATTCTAGAGTAGAGAGTATTACAGAATATAGCGGAGACGGAACATTAAATCATAGCCCTGTATATTTTAATTATACCAATACTCCACAAACAATAACAGCTTCAGATATTACAACAGATTTAGGGTTAACTAATATAGAACAAAGAAATTCTAAAGCGACGTCCTTAGATTTAACTGGAAATGGAAAAATGGACTTCTTTATTACACCACTTAATAATAAAAATAAGTTTTGGTTATTTAAAGATTTAGAGCCAGGAGGTAATAATACTCCCTATGAAATAAATACAGGATTATTTGAGACTATTTTTCCTGTTAATTGGATTAATTCCAATAATAAATATATAGGTGGCGAGGGTATTGCAGTGGTTCAAGAGGCAGATGTAGATGATGTTAAATTTAAAGTTTACGGTAATGGAATAACTCAACCGATTAATTATCAGTATACAAAAACATGGAATGCACCAACATACAATTATACAAATTACCCTGGTAATGTAACTAAAAAAGCAATTCCTAAAATATACGTTTCTGGAGATTTCAATGGAGACGGTTTAACAGATGTTTTAGCGATAGGGAAAGCGTATACCAATAAATACTGTTCAGAATATCCTTGTAGACAATCTGTAGGAGTAGAAGATAATTCTAAATCAATTACAAAATTAACTAATGAAAGTAACTTAGAATTCGAATCTAGAAAGAAAGCTATAGAATCAGGAAAAGCTACAAATGAACATGGGAGAATACCAGATCCAAATGACCCAGGAGATCCATACGATCCTAATGACCCAGATGGAGGTGGTGGTACTTGTTATTCATGTGGTACATATACTGTAAACTATAATGGAGTACACTTTATCGATTTAAAACAAGATGTGTCTATAGGAATAACTGGAGCAGGTTTCACAGAGCAAGTAGTAAAAGATACAGATAAGATTTATACAGGAGATTTTAATGGAGATGGTAAAACAGATATCATGCATGTTACAGATGGAAAACTTTTTGTTTCTAGTTTAAACGAAACAGGTCATCTTACATTGTTATGGGAAATTACCAATGATGCATCCATTCAACCAGGACAAAATTTTCTAATGGGAGATTTTAATGGAGACGGAAAAACAGATTTTATGGATCCAATTGGTAATGGTAGTAATAAATTTAATACATACATGTCTACTGGAGTTAGTTTTCATAAGCAGTCAGAGTTTATTGATTTTCCATTTACATATAAAGAATTAGATACACAAACAGACTTTCAAAACGAAACAACGATATTTAATGGTTACAATTTAATAGCTGCCGATGTTAATGGAGATGGTAGAACAGATATTGTAGAATATAATACAAAAACATATACAGCACATTCTAATGGAAGTCAAACCATAAAAGTCTATAAAAATATGGGTATGCAACCATCAGTAAATGTAAGGAGTGCTAAATTCCAGTTAGGAGGTTCTGCAACCCGAACAGGAAATTTAAGACTCTATCCAATCCCCATATTTTTAACATCCAATCAACCAACTAAAAGTTTAAGTTTCGCATCCATTAGTAATAAATGGGTAACCTCTTTTACTTTTAATATGGATCATAGACGCGATGTCTTATTAGAGTCGGTTATTAATAATGCGGTGACATATAACATAGATTATAATAACTTAGATCCATTTCAATATAATGCTACTGGAACTAATTTAAATTCAGTATACCAAGCCAATTATCAAGCTAATTATCCTAATGTAAATGTACAAGTAGACCCAGATACTTATGTCGTTACCCTTCTAAAGCGAGTCTGTAATAACACCGAAACGTTACAACAAGAGTACTTTTATAAAGGAGCAGTCTTTAATTTAGAAGGCTTAGGTTTTTTAGGTTTTCAAGGGATGTCTCAAAGTAATTGGCATACGGGTGTAGATGATGTTATTTATAGTACCTCAATCTATAATACAGAATTAAGAGGAGCAAAAGAAGTAGAGTATATTACACCTCACAATTTTTCGTTTAGTGTTCCTACATCTAATTATACTGTTAAAACAGATTATAATAACGCATTTTCACTCTCAGCTAGTAAAGTTTTTAAGCTTTGGGTAACATCAAGTTTAACGCAAAATGCATTAGAAGGAATTAATATAAATACCTCTTATTTATATGATAATTATAATAATCCGACCAAAATAACTGATAATTATTTAGGAGCAGGAACGATGACTTCAGACATTATCTATGAAAATAATCTGGGAACAAATTATTATGTAGGAAGACCAATAAGCGAAATAGAAACAAAAACAATTGGAAGTGAAACTTTTAGTACAGAACGACAATACGCATATACAAACTATTTACTTACAGAAAAGAAAACAAAAGGAAATAATACACCTTTTGATAGTGAAACCTTTCAGTACGATAGTTATGGAAACGTTACTAAAAAAATAACAAGTCCTCACAACACACCTTCTCGAGAAATAAATTTCGAATACGATGCTTCCAAGCGTTTCTTAACAAAATTAGTTAATGTAGAGGGACTCGCTATACAGTATGAATATAATGCCAATAATGGAACCTTAACTAAAGAGATTAATCCATTTGGTCAAGAAACTACTTATGAGTATGATTCGTGGTATAGACCAGTAAAATTAATAGATTATTTAGGGAATGAATTAACGAATAGTTTTGTTGAATCCAATTACTCGTATACTGTAACCGATATTTCAGACGATGGGAGTAGTATGATTAAAATATTTGATCCTTTAGGTAGACTAACTACTATAAAAGATAAAAACATATTAGGAGAATGGGTAAATGTTAGTTACGAGTATGACAAGTTCGACCGTGTAAGTAAAGAAAGTGAACCTTATATTGGTAATGCTGCTACACATTGGAATGAAACAACGTACGATTTTTACGGGAGACCAATAACACAGACATTATACACAGGAAGAGTTATAGATATTAATTATAACCAATTAGAAACAACTGTAAACGATGGTACCAAAGTAGTAACAACAACTAAAGATGCCATGGGTAACACGGTTTCGGTTACTGATCCAGGAGGAACTATTAATTACAATTACTATGGCAATGGTAATTTAAAAACAGCCAATTACAATGGTACTATTGTTTCTGTAGAACAAGATGGATGGGGACGTAAAACAAAATTAATAGACCCTTCTGCAGGAACTTATGAGTATTCCTATAATGGTTTTGGAGAGTTAACAAAAGAAACAACACCTAAGGGAGAAACAAACTACACATATACTAATGAAGGTAAAGTTCTCGAAAAACACATCACAGGAGATAACACCAACATGCATATACAATATGCATACCATCCAACAAGTAAATTTTTAAATACAATTACTTTAACCAACGCAGATGGTAATAATAGTACCTATAATTACGCTTACGATAATCACTATAGAATAACCAGTATAAACGAGAATAATACATATGCACAGTTTAATAAAACACTAACTTACGATGCGTTAGGTAGAATAGATACAGAAGAGTACTATGCTAAATTATTACTAAATAATGCAACGAGTACAAAAAAGATAAAAAATGTATACCAAAACGGAGAACTAAAAGCCATAAACGATTTTGTTACTAACGAAACAATATGGAGCTTAGAAGGTGTTAATGCATGGGGGCAATTAACAACAGCCACTATGGGTAATGGTATTAAGGAAGAAAATACTTACGATGCTTATGGGTATTTAGCAGAAAGTAAAATAAACAAGAATGCGAATACCTCTCCCGAAGAGATTATGAAGCTCAACTTTAATTTCGATACACAAAGAGGGGTGTTAAATAGCAGAACCAATAGCTTGTTTTCGTGGTCTGAGACTTTTAATTATGATAACCTAGACAGACTAGTCGCTTTTAACGATAATAATGGAGCCAATAACCATACCTATGACGACAGAGGAAGAATTACTTCTAATAATACTGTAGGGGATTATAATTATGTAGGCAATGCTTATAAATTAGATAAGCTAGACTTAAATAACCAAGGCGACCTATATTACCAACAAAACAATTTACAACAAGTTACTTACAATGCCTTTAAAAAGCCTGTTGAAATAAACGAAGTTGGTAAAGAAAAAATAAGTTACCAATACAATGCTTTTATGGGGCGTTCGCATAGTTTTTATGGTGGTACAGAAACCAATGCCTTACAACGTAGACACCGTAAACATTATGCCTACGATGGTAGTATGGAAATTAGTTATGATAGTAGTACATTAAAAACTACATTTGTAACTTATATAGGCGGTGATGCGTATTCTGCTCCAGTAATTTGGCGCTCAGAGCAAATTTCAGAAACTGCTTCAGATTACTATTATTTACATCGTGATTATTTAGGGAGTATTCTAATGATTTCGGACGCTGATGGTAATGTAAAAGAAAAACGCCATTTCGATGCTTGGGGAAATATTGTTAAAGTAGCCGATGGAGATGGTAATACACTAAACCAGTTACAATTTATAGACAGAGGCTACACAGGGCACGAGCATTTGCAAGGCGTAAATTTAATACACATGAATGGCCGACTGTACGATGCTAAATTACGTCGTTTTTTAGCGCCTGATAACTTTATTCAAAACCTTGGGGATACCCAAAATTTTAATAGGTATGGTTATGTACTTAATAATCCATTATTATACACAGATCCTAGTGGTGAGCTTTTTCTAGAAAGTTTAGCTGTTGCCTTTATAGTAAAAGCACTTTTTGTAGCATCGGCAGCTGTGGGTACTTATGCCTTAATTACTAATTTAACAGACCAATCTAGCGGCTCTGGAGCAAAACCAGCAAACCCTATCTCTGCAACCAGTAGAAATAACGCACAAGAAATAACATCTGGGCTATCCCCCTATAGTCTAGATTATAAGCTAGATAAACCTATAGGGGTTTACCAAGCTACAAGTAACGAAAGTTCTAATATATCAGACATAACTTCGTTTGTACCTATAATAAATCATTTAGCAAATGGAAATAGTTTAAACGGAGAAGGTAGTGGTATTACAGCTGCAGATATTGCAGATACAGTTACCGATTTTATACCTTTTGTAGGTAGTGTAAAAGACATATACCAAGGTATTAGAGACGGTAATGGTTGGCAAGTGGCACTAGGTGTTGGTGGTCTAGTAGCAGATGTATTTACTTTAGGGTCGGCATCTTTAGTTAAAGGTGTTATAAAAACAGGCGTAAAACAAGGTGTTAAATCCTATGCCAAAGGAGTTGGACGAAAATTGTTAAACCCAGTTTCTGCTAAATATACAGGTATAATAGCTGGAGGAAATGTTCCCGCTAAGGCAAGCAGTAGAATTGTAAATACATCAGCTAAACAACTTCAAAAGAAATTTAAACATGCTGCTGATTTTGGTGTTAATGGTAATTACAATAAAGTAAATGCAGGAAAATTTAACTCTGCATTAAATCAACATATTAATTCGTCAGGAGTTAAGGCTGTGAATGGAACATATCGAGGTAATTCAGTAACACATTATTTAGATGCAAATTCAGGGTTGAATGTGATAGTTAATCCAAATGGTTCATTCCATAGTGGTTGGCGTCTTGGCTCTGAACAATTAATGAACGTATTAAAACATGGAGGATTAAATTAGTATGGAATCTAAAAAACAGAATGACAATATAGTTTTAAGCTTTAATAATGATGAAGCACTAGTGCTTCTTGAGTGGTTAACTCGTTTTAATGAAAGTGAAATACCATCATTATTTGAAGACCAGGCAGAAGAAAGAGTATTATTTGACTTGGAATCAATTTTAGAAGAGTCTGTGTCAGGTACATTGAAAGGTGATTATAAAGAGATACTTGAAAAAGCAAGAAACAAAATACGAGATGAAGAATAGTTGAAAAAGAAAATTTGTCTGAAGAAATAATCGGACACTTTAAAAAAGGGAGAAAAAATTTAACAAATAATAGAAGAACATATAGGTTAGAAGGATCCATTCTTAATACAAAAAGAGGAGGGATGATTGATGGTCATTACGAGATAGGAACTAGACCTTCACTTAGTGGAAGAACTGAAGTGATTATTCATAGAATGTTTAAAAGAAATAAATAAATGAGAAAGATAAATACTTTTGAATGCAATTACATAGTAGATGAGGTTTTTTATTTGAAAGATTCTATTAATAATTTTTTCATTCCAAAAGAAAATAATAATGAGAAGCACATAGTTCAAATTCAAAATAAAATAACTTTAACTAAAACTTTATTAGTAATTGATGGCGGAGAAGATGAAACTTTGTATGGCTTTAAAAAAATAAATGCTTTTTGCTCAATGCCAAATCCTAATTATTTTAGTATAATTTTTGGAAATATAGGTTACATTATTAATGGAATTAATAATGAATATAAATTAATATCAAAATTTTCGATTAAGGATTTTTATCAAGATTTATCAAACATGCTTTTTATTGTATTCTTTGTTGATAAAATTGTATCCTACAATGTTAATAATAAAATTAATTGGGTTGTAGATTTAGTTAAGATTGTTAAAGAAGACTATTCAATCGTTTTAAAAAAAGATAACAATATAGTTCTTAACTATTATAATGATCAATGGGAAGAGTATCAAGATATAAAAATAGATACAATGCTCGGATGCATTAAATAAAAAAAGAATGCAAAAAGTGCAAAACATAAAAGATTTAAATATAATTGAAGCATTACTTATAAGTTATAATTTTAATGAAGTTAAGCAAGAGTTTGTAATAATTACAGATACTGTTAAGAGGGGTTTAGAGAATTTATAAAACTAAAATACTCTGGGGTTACAAATTTTAAGAAAACAAAAGGCACGTACAAACCGTTAAATGATATTTATAAAACTTTTAATTCTTCTGAAACAAAATTCCATGTGGTTTTACAGGATATTAATATTGAAAATAAGGATGATATAGAGTTTAAATTAAAGATATGGTTTGGAGGAGATTTTGGAGGTATTGAATTAGATTTTAATTCTTTAGAAATTAATAAAAGAACTACGATAGGTAAGGAGGTGAAAAGAAATATTTGGGAGTATAAATATAAAAATACAGGAGAGACAATAGACTTCTATAATCCTTTTAATTAAAAAATATAATAGAGTTCTTTGAGGGAAAAGAATAGGAGATAATATATTCGAAGCTAGATCAAAAGGTGGTGCGAGAGTATATTATCAAAATACAAGTACTGGGATAAATATTTTAGGATATTCAAATAAGGATACTCAACAAAAGGTTATTAATAGAATATTTAAATTATTTTAATATGAATTATAAAGTGAAATTCCCTGGAGGGTATAATATAAAAAGTGTTTTTAATGATAATATAGATGTTCATTTTATTTTAGAAAACGGAAGTGTTTTTTTTTGTAACACTATTTACAGTCCAGAATATTCAAACATTAATGAGTAGGGATGGTTATTTTTGGTGTGCAGATATGCTAATTGTTCCTGATTTAAAAATAGAATCAATTAAAACAGTGTTTAATAAAATGTTAGAAGATGAAGAGGTCGATTTTGATATAATACTATCAGAAATAGGGAGTATAATAAAAATATATGGAGTAGAAGCTGTCTACGATAATTTAGAAGATGATATTTAGTTCTTTTTGCTTAAAAATGAGTGTTAAGGACTATGTGTTATAATATTTAAAAATGGAACAATTGGACAATTATATACACACTAAGGAATTACACATAGAATCTTTTTTGAGAAAAAAAGGAAAAGTAATTAAGGATATTGATACTATTTCAAAAGTATGGAATGATTATTTCTATAGATTTAAAGATATTAATAATAGCGAATTAAGTTTTTACTTAAAAGAAAGTAGTTTTTATCTAGAAGGATGTATTTGTATATGGAGTTATGGAAGAGAAGTTTTGTCCTTTAAACATTGGGACTTAATAGATCAATTATATTCTTATTTTATTACAGCGTTACATCAAATTTTAGTTTTAGGAAATATAGAAAGTTCATTTTCGTTTCCAGATCAGCCATTACTTGTTGAATTAAAAAGAAGTAAAGGTGAAAAAATTATAATAACAATAGAAAATGACACTTTTGTGGTTTCTAAAAAACTATTTACTAGCATGCTTCTAAAAGAAAGTATTGTTTTCTTTAAGAGATTGTCGTTAAATAAAAAAACAAAAGAATATAATGAACTAATTAAATTGGCTGAAGACACCTTGAATACTTTAAATTAATTGATGTGATGTTATTATAAAATATTGGAAGCATGTTAAATAATTGGTTGAAAATTTCTTTGAAAGCTTTTAAGTCAAAAGATGATTTTTTTGAAGAGAAAAGTAATAAGTTTGAATTCAAGGTTTTTAAATTTGAAGGCACTAATAATGGTTTTATGATTATATGGAATATAAAAACATTAAATGCTTTTACTGTATCTAGAATGAAGGTAGGTAAAAATATATTAGTTGATGTAATTGATGTTGACTCTGAAAACAGGGATAGTTTAAATAAATTGGGGTATTTGCCTGAAAATTTAGTGTTTGAAGGAGCATCCCCTTATTAAAAAAATGATATTATAGGATGAAAAACTAATGCCTTTATTATATTTTGCCTCTAGGTTTTCTGATGGTAAGGCAGGTACGGATAATGCTAACTTTTTTAAACTTGAAGTTGTAGTTACGAAACATGCCACAACTGTAGTAGGTTAAATAGTAACATTAACAACTATTGCAAATGAAACCATTAAAGACATTTGTTTTTTATCAATGGTATATTAAGTTTTTCTAGAGGTTATAGTGTAAACTTATAAGAATATAATCGGGTATATAGTACTAGAAAGCACATTTATAAATTATTGAAAAAATGTTAGATAATTGGTTGAAAATTTCTTTGAAAGCTTTTAAGTCAAAAGATGATTTTTTTGAAGAGAAAAGTAATAAGTTTGAATTCAAGGTTTTTAAATTTGAAGGCACTAATAATGGTTTTATGATTATATGGAATATTGAAACATTAAATGCTTTTACAATTTCTAGAATACAAATTGATGAAACTATTTTGGTAAAAGTTATAGAACTAGATGTAAAAGCCGAAAGTTCTAACCATTTAAAATATATTCCAGAAAATTTGATTTTTGAAGATTCTAAGCCTTATTAATTTTAATCTAAAATAACTTCAATACTAAAAAGGAATGAATCTATAGTTATTGTGTCTATGTTTAGACATTTATTTGTAATATAAAAAATGAAAAAAATGAAAAAAAACACTAATATAAAGGCTATTAACATCGTATTGATAGTCTTAATGTTAGTGTTTTCTAGAATAGTAGTTGCCCAAAACGAAACCAATATTTGGTATTTTGGCGAAAATGCAGGCTTAGATTTTAATAGCGGTATGCCAGTACCGCTATTAGACGGTGCATTAAATACAGAGGAAGGTTGTGCGACAATTGCAGATACTTCTGGAAACTTATTATTCTATACAGATGGTGTTACTGTATGGAATAGAAACCATACGGTTATGCTAAACGGGACAGGGCTTAATGGAGATGTGTCGAGTACACATTCGGCCATTATTGTCCCTAAACCAGAAGATATTAATACCTATTATATATTTACAGTAGATAATATTTTAGGATCCAATGGCTTACAGTATTCTGAAGTAGATATGGCTTTAGATGGCGGACTGGGAGGAATCACTGCAAATAAAAATATATTATTAGAAACCTCTACAACCGAAAAAATAACTGCTATAAAAAATGATACGACAAACGAATTTTGGGTAGTGAGTCATAAATGGGAAAGTGATGAATTTATAGCATACAATGTGTCAAGTGCGGGAGTGAATACTGCTCCTATTATAAGCTCTGTAGGAACTTACGTAGGAGGGAATAATTTTGAGGCAATTGGTCAAATAAAAATTTCTCCAGATGGCACAAAATTAGCGGTAGTAAGATTATTAGGTGTTGCTGAAGTTGAGTTGTTTAATTTTGATGCAACGACAGGAATAGTATCTAATCCGTTAACGATTTTAGATGTGCCCTCTGATAATCAAGAAGTTTATGGAGTAGAGTTTTCTCCTAATAGTAAATTGCTTTATGTAAGTATAACTGGAGTTGGAGTCTATCAATATAATCTTGAAGCAGGTTCAAATTTTGATATTATACAATCTCAATTCTTATTAACTACAGAAATAGATTCCTATGGAGCTTTACAATTAGCTTCTAGTGGAAAAATATATGTGGCAAAAGGTTATCGTAATTATATAGATTATATAGATAATCCTAATTTTGTAGGAGCTAGCTGCGATTATCAATACGAAGGATTATATTTAAATGGAAAAAAATGTAAAAGAGGCCTACCACCATTTATCCAATCCTTTTTTAACGTTGCCTTTCAAACAGAAAATTTATGTTTTGGAGAAACCACACAATTTAGTGCAAGCTTACCAGCAACCTACGACAGTATTTTATGGAGTTTTGGAGATGGTACAACCTCTAGTTTAGAAAATCCAACCCATAGTTATACTACACCAGGAGATTACGAGGTGTCGTTAACAGTAACTGTATCTGGTAATGCATCAACAGATTCTAGAACGGTTACTATATATGAGCAACCCACTGCCACCCAACCACAAGACCTATTAATCTGTGACAGCAATAACGATGGCTTGCATACATTTAATTTAACAAGCCAAAATACAAGTATATTAAACGGGCAATCGGCTACTACATTCGAGGTCTTGTATTACGCATCCATAACAGATTATAATAACAATACGCCTATAGCTAACCCAAGTAGCTATACCAATACAATAGCATACGGGACGCAGAATATTATAGCAAGTGTTAGAAATAGTAATAACCCAGACTGTGAGGTTACAACAAACTTTAACGTACAAGTATTTAATAGTCCAACACCCAGCCAAAACGTGCCTAGTTTACAATTTTGCGACAATGCAAGTGTAGGTACAGATACCGATGGCGTTATTAGTTTTAATTTAACCCAAAACGAAGCAAACATACTAAATGGACAATCAGCAAGTAACTTTACGGTGCATTATTATACAGATGCAGGGTTAACTAACGAAATAACAACACCAAGTAATTACCAAAATACAAGTACAACAGAAACCATTTACGTACAAGTAGAAAATAATACCAATGCCGTTTGTGTGGCAGAAACCAGTTTTACTATAGAAGTGTTTGCCTTACCAACAATAACAGCAGTAGTAACACTAAGCCAATGCGATGACGATGTCGATGGGTTTAGCAATTTTAACCTAAACGAAGTTGCTAACGAAATCACGACTAATGCAGCAAACGAAACTATAACCTTTTACGAAACCCAAGCCGAAGCAGAAACAGCAACCAATACCATAACAAACCCAACAGCCTATACAAACCAAATAGTAAGTAGCGATACAGTTTGGGCAAGAATAGAAAATGCAAATGGTTGCTATAGAACCACACAAGTAAACTTATTAGTCTCTACAACACAAATACCATTAAATTTTACAAGGGACTTTTATGAATGTGATGATGCTACAGATGCAGATGCCTATAATGGCATTACAGCATTTAATTTTAGTACGGTAACCACAGAAATAGAAGCCCTGTTTCCCACAGGACAGCAACTAATCATAAACTATTACCGTAATCAAACCGATGCTTTAGCAGAAAATAATCCCATTACAGATATTAGTAATTATTATAATATAGGCTACCCAAACACGCAAAACATATACATACGCGTAGACAGCGCTGTCAATAACGATTGTTTAGGCTTAGGGCAACACATAACCTTACATGTAGAACCCTTACCATTAGCAACAGGACCAATTGTAATAGAACAGTGCGATGCCGGAAACGATGGCACAGAAGCAATAGACACGTCTACAATAAACGCAGAATTATTACAAGGGCAAACCAATGTAGCTATAGCCTTTACAGATGCTAATGGAAATGCATTACCAAACCCATTACCAAACCCATTGGTAACAGGTTCGCAGTCTATAACCGCCACCATGACAAATACCAATTCGCAAGACCCAGATGGTACGTGCTCGGTATGGACCACAATAGATATTACAATAGATGCAGGAGTAACAGCAAATACAGTTTCAGACTTAAACGCCTGCGACGATAATAACGATGGGCAATTTGCTTTCGATACATCTACCATTGAAGCCACAATATTAAATGGGCAAACCAATGTAACTGTAAGTTACCAAGATTCTAGCGGAAATGCATTGCCAAGCCCATTACCAAACCCATTTATTACAGAAACGCAAACCATAACAGCAATAGTAGAAAACCCAGCAAATGCAATATGCTTTGCAGAGACGTCATTTAGTTTTACAGTGAGTAGTCAACCTGTGGCAAATACAGTTCAAAATGATTTTGTATGTGACGATGCCTCAAATGATGGAGCACATGTGTTTAATTTGTTAGACTATAACACAGAAGTACTCAATGGGCAAGATAATACGGTTTATACAATTACATATTATAGTACTCAAAACGATGCAGATACAAAAATGAATCCGTTACCTAATAGTTATACCAGTACATCAGTAACTGAAACCCTATATGCAAGAATAGAAAACAATAATAACGATGCTTGTTTTGATACCACCATGTTTCAAATAGGCGTGTCTTATTTACCAATAGCTAATACTCCAGAAAACATAAGTATTTGTGATGATGCTACTAATGATGGTTTTGAAGCCTTTACACTAAGCGATCAAAACACGGCTATTTTAAATGGGCAATCGAGTACAGATAACATAATAAGTTACCACTTAACACAAAATGACGCAGAAACCAACAGCAATGCATTAGGCAATACGTTTACCAATACTATAAACCCGCAAATAGTATATGTAAGAGTAGAAAACACAAATAATACTAATTGCTATAACACCACAAGTTTTGAGTTAATAGTTAATGAACAACCCGTTTTAACTATGCCGTCTCAATGGACTATTTGCCAAGGAAGTTCTGTAGATATAGCAGCCGATGCAGGTTACGATAGTTATTTATGGTCTACAGGAGAAACATCGCAGCATATAGCCGTGTTTGAAGCAGGAACCTATAGTGTAACCGCCATAAATACTTATGGAGATTTAGTATGCGAAACCACAAAACAAATTACCGTTGTAGAATCTAACATAGCTACAATTACTAATATTGAAACCGTAGATTGGACTCCAAATGATAACACCATTACCGTAACCGTAGAAGGTAATGGAGACTATGAATACTCGTTAGATGATATAACCTATCAAGACAGTAATGTATTTACCAATTTAAGTATCGATGATTACACGGTTTATGTAAGAGATAAAAACGGTTGTGGTATTGTTAATCAAGAGGTTTACTTATTATATTATCCTAACTATTTCACACCTAATGGAGACGGAGTACACGAAACATGGAATATAAAAAACTCCAATAAAGAACCACAAAACGTTATTTATATTTTCGATAGGTATGGTAAACTCATCACGCAATTAAAACCAACAAGTCATGGGTGGGACGGTACATTAAAAGGGAATCCTTTACCAGCTTCCGACTATTGGTTTGTAGTCTATAGGCAAAATGGAAAACGCTATACAGGGCATTTTACTTTAAAGCGATAAGACTTAACAACACTCAAGCCGTTGTCTGTATTTTAATGACTTAACTACACTTTAATGACATCGTCATCAAAAAACACTTCAAAATGAAGTGTTTTCATGTATTAAATTGTTAATGTATAAATAATAATAAGATAGTCCATATCAATACATTGTATATCCTGTACTATGCGTTTATGCTCATGAAGTGTTTTAGTTTTCCTTACAATTAGTAAGGGTTTTTATTTTTCAAAAAAAAAGAGCAAATACAATGCATTGTATTTGCTCAAGCTAAAAATATTAATTTGTACTCATCCCTTAACATGAGTATAACAAAGATATAAAATTATTTTGCTAATTGATTTCCAATAAACACCCTACGGTCGTGTTTCAAATTAGGACATACAAAAATAGTGGACTTGCAACAAAAAACTGGACAAAAAGAAGAGAGATTATGCTGCTAATTTTTGATTGTTCATTTCTGTTTCAAATTCTTCAATAGATTTTAAGCCTAAAGCCGTGTGTAATCTTTTTCTATTATACCAAGTTTCAATC